>JADGOZ010000062.1 GCA_017882705.1 Candidatus Nanopelagicales bacterium
ACCAGGTCCTCGGCCTCGTAGGCGTCGGTGGCGAACTTGCGGAGCGTCAGGGTGGGCCCGTCGATCGACAGCGGCGGGACGACGGCGTTGACGCGGCTGCCGTCGGGCAGACGGGCGTCGACCATCGGTGAGGACTCGTCGACGCGCCGGCCGACCCGGGCCACGATCTTGTCGATCGTGCGGCGCAGGTGGGCGTCGTCGTTGAACCGGCCGTCGGCGGGGAAGAGGCGGCCGCCGCGCTCGACGTAGATGGTGGTGGGGCCGTTGACCATGACCTCGGTGACCTCGGGGTCGCGCAGGAACGGCTCGAGCGGGCCGTAGCCGAGGATGTCGTCGGCGATCTCCTGGGCGAGGCGTGCGCGGTCGGTGACCGTCAGCGGGGTCTCCTCGTGGGCCAGCACCTCCTGCAGCGCCGCGCGCACCTTCGACTCGAGCTCGTCCTCGGTGAGGCGCGAGTCGTAGAGCTGCGGGCCGAGGCTCTCGAGCAGGCTCGCGTGGACCGTGCGCTTGAGGTCGGCCAGCGGATCGGTCACGACGGCTCGGCGGGAGCGGTTCTGGGTCGGGTCGGACGCGGCCTCCGGCGCGGTGCCGGAACGGCCGCGGCGCGCCTGGGCGAGGCGGTCGGCGAGGCTCACGGTCTACCTCCTCCAGCGGCGCGTCGTGCGCCTGTCGGTGCGCATCTGCGCGGGGATCGCGTCGTCGCCCGACGCGATGACGTACTCGTCGATGAAGGCGCCGATCGCGATGCTCACCGGGTTCCTCGGCTCGTCGGAGACGATGGCGACTCCGCGGTTGGTCGAGGCGGGGACGTCCCGGCTCGACGGGATCTGGGCGACGATCGGCGCCTTGAGGGTCTTCTCGACCTCGGCGAGCGCCAGCCCGACCTTGGAGTCCGACCTGTTCAGCACGATCTTCAGCCGATCGCGCGAGAAGCCGATCAGGTCGAGGGTCTCGAGGGTCAGCTTGAGGTTCTTCAGCGCCGGGATGTCCAGCGTCGCCAGCAGGGCCACGACGTCGCTGCGGTCGAACGCGGCGAGCACGTTGTCGTCGAGCGCGGGAGGCGTGTCGATGACGACGTAGTCGAACTCCTCGCGCAGCAGATCGATGATGTGGACCACGAGAGGCGTGTCGATGGTGTCGGCCGCGCTCGGCTCCATCGGCGCCACCAGCGCCTGGAGGCCAGAGCGGTGCGACGTGAGCAGGGAGAGCAGCGCAGGGCCGTCGAGGTCCTCGCCGATCGGCACGGCGTCTGCGATCGTGTGGCTGGGGAAGAGCTGCAGCGCGATCGCGACGTCGCCGAACGCGAGGTCGAGGTCGAGCAACGCGACGCTGCCCCGCTTCGAGTCGGCGAGGGCCGCCGCGAGGTTGGTCGCGAGGGTGGTCTTGCCACAGCCGCCCTTGGCCGAGAACACCGTGACGACGCGACCGCCGCGGCTCTTGAGCTCGGCTCCCTCCGGGTTCTCCACCTGCTCCCGGAGCCGGGTGGCGATCTCGTGCTGGCGGCGTACCGCCGTCGTGAGGCCGGCGAGGTCGCGCTCCTGGACCACCTCGCGGACGCCGGAGCGCAGCGCGTCGGTCAGCACCGCCGTGTCGATGCGCCGACGGACCATGACGACGCCGAGGCTGGGCCGACGCAGGCGCATGTCCTCGGCGAGGGCGAACACGTCCTGCTGGTCGACGCTCGGCCCCAGGACGACGCAGTCCTCGAAGACGTTGAGCTCGAGGTGCGCACGCAGGGCGTCGAGCCCCGGGAGCACGGCCGCGTCGGTCCCCAGCGCACCCTTGATCGACGCGGCGCCAATCGGGTCGAACTCGACGATCGCGGTCATGACGGTGTCTGTTCCTTGTCCTCGTGACGGTGGGCGGGATTCGCCAGGTCTACTTGAACAGGTTCTCCACCGTCACTCCCTGGTTCAACGGGTCGACCTTCGAGTTCTTGTCCAGCAGGGCCAGGGTGAGGCCGCTGAACGGGCTGCCCGGGGTCTTGGTCACGAAGAGGATCTTCTGGAGCTGGTCCTGCGTGACCGCGAGGGTGAGGATCGCCGCCGAGACCGGGGGAGCCGTGCTCGTCGCCGTGCCGGACTGCCCGGAGGACGCGGTGGTGCTGCCGACGGCGAGGACGGTCGCCTTCGGCACCAGGAGGCGTGCCACCGGTCCGGGCTTCGTGCCGATGCCCGCAGGCTGGGTGCCGGTGGTGAAGATCGCGACGAGGCTGCCCGGGGTGACGAACCCGGAGACGCGCTCGATGTCGCCGAGCTGCACCTGGATGGCCACGGTACCGGCCGGCAGCGCGATCCCGGTCGCCTGGTTCGAGCCGCCCCACTGGGCGGAGATGATCTGCTGGCCGGGGAAGATCGGGACCAGCGCGACGAGGCTCGCCAGCGGGGTCGCGTCGGAGAGGGCCCCGGCGACCACGCTGCTCTGGGCGATCTCCTGCTGCTCGAACGCGCCGTTGGCCGATGCGGTGGACCCCGTCGTGCCGACCTCGATCTGGGACTTGGCGACGAGCACCTTCACCAGGACCTGGCCCTCGGCTGCGACGTTCTTCGCGTTCTGCGCGTAGAGGAACACCAAGACCGTGCCGAGGACGGCCACCACGAAGGCGGCGATCAGGAGCAGCGTGCGACGACCCATGGGAACCTCTAGCGACTCGACCGCGGGGCGCGGCAGGACGGGCACCGGACGGCCCCTGACGATCGCGCCTGGGGCTCCCCGAGTGGGAACCGACAGCCTCCAGTCGGTTCCGCCACTTACGGTAGCGGGCGGTCACGGAAAGGGAATGGTCCCGCGCCGGGAAGGGACGTTCGTCGGGGGGAGTCGTCCGAACGGTTGACGGAGAGTGACGGGGTCTCCCGTGCAGGTCGCCGTGGGTGACACCGCCAGTGCCGGACGCGTGCTGCTCCGGACGCCGGCGCGGCCGCGTCAGCCGGTGGCGACCGTCGTCACGACGTGGGTCCGGACCGACATCTGCGACCACATCCGCAGCGTCCGGGTCCAGGACCACGCGGCCCAGAAAAGCAGCCCGAGGGTGAGGGCGACGGGGACCACCGGCACGGCGCCGAGGGTCGAGGCCGAGAAGAGCAGGCCGATGAAGGTCGTCGTCCCGGCCAGGCGGGCGGAGTAGATCGCCATGGTCCCCGGCGGCGCGGGGGTGTCCCGAGGGCCGCGGAGGTCCGCCCGGTGCGGTCGGGTGATCGAGAGCCGCAGGCAGATGGCGACGACGACAGCGGTGCAGCCCAGCGACGCGCCCACGACGCATATCAGGTCCTGCAGCGTCGGGGCCTCGGCGGCGCGCAGGCTCGCACCGCCCAGGACGAGCAGGACGGAGCCGCCGACGACCTCGGTGACGACGCGGGCCTTGCTGCGCAGCACCAGTTCCGGGTCGTGCGGGAGGGTCGCGATCCAGAGCGCTCCGGAGCCGTCGAGCGAGAGGGCGTTCACGCCGAAGAGCAGTGCTGCGCCCGAGGCCACGAGCGGCGGCAGCAGAGCGATCGACGACCACGGAAGGCTCGCGATGAGGGCTGCGGCCACGGGCAGGACGGCCAGGACGAGCAGACCCCGTCGCAGCGGGGCCGAGCGCCAGACCGACGCGCGGTCGACGCGGCGCAGCGCCTGGGCGTCGCTGGTGGGGAAGTCGCGCCGCACCACGGGGCGAGCGAGGGGGCCGTCGATACCGAGGTCGCCGGGACGGCGCAGCGCCCACGACGCGATCCGGACGGAGGCGAGGTAGCCGAGGACTGTCGCGACGACGAGGACGAGCACCACGGGCGCCGACCCGGCGAGGTCGGCCTGCGCCGCGCGCAGCTGGGCACCGAGCACCCGCCTGGTCGGCGCCGAGTCGAGCACCGCGGCGCCCCGGTCGGTGACGATCACCCAGGCCGCCACGAGGAGGCCGGTGCCGAGCAGGATCCAGGTGCCGCGACGGCCGCGACGGGTGCGGCGCACGCCGACGAGCGACCAGCCCAGCGCCTGCCCGAGCGAGGTGCAGGCGGCCATGAACGCCACGAGCACGCCGAGGGGGAGCCCGGGGCCGCCCGGACCGCGGAGGGCGTACGACGTGACCGCGGCCAGGACGAGCACCTGCAGGTACCACGCGATGTTGAGCGGCGTGAGCACGAGCGACAACCGCACGAGGGTGCGCACGCGCACCGGGTAGGCCACGAGCTCGGCCTCGGGGATGAGCTCGGTGCCACCGCCGGCGGACAGCGGCGCGATGATGCAGAAGAGCCCGAACGCGAGCATGGCCGACGGGAGCAGGGCGGCGAGCTCGCCGCTGTGGTCGACCGGACCGGTCCGGGTCACCAGGTCGGTCGCGGAGAAGCTGCCGCTGGCGACCTGCCCGAGCGGGACGGAGGCAGCGCTGACCACGGCGAGGGCGACGAACGCCAGCGACACGGCAGCGAGCACGATGAGCCCGATCCGGACCCGGCGCGAGCGGATCATCCGCCAGCGCAGGGCGAACAGCGCCGTGACCTGCCCGCGCCCGCTCATGTCAGCAGCTCGCGGTAGCGGGCCGCCCCGGCCTCCCCGGCGAGCTCCCCGGAGGGCGACGCGGCCACGACCTGCCCGGATCGGAGCACCACGGCCTCGTCGCAGGCGCTGACGGCGAGCTGCAGCAGGTGGGTGGACACCAGGACGGCGGCGCCGCGCATCCGGGCCCGGCGTATCTCCTCGAGGGTGGCCTCGACGCCCAGCGGGTCGACGCCGTCGAACGGCTCGTCGAGCAGGAGCACGGCGGGCTCGTGGAACGCGGCGAGGAGCACGGACAGGCGGCGCCCCATGCCGTGCGAGAAGCCGGACGTGATGCGGTCCGCGGCGCCGGCGAGGTCGAAGCGCGTCAGCAGGTCGGTCGCGCGCTCCTCCCATCCGGGGCCCATGCCGCGCAACCGTGCCGCGAGCTGGAGGTGCTCCCACGGTGTCGCGCGGGGGATGAGCCCGCCGACGTCCGGGCAGTAGCCGACCACCTCACGGGCTCGGCGCGGCTCGCGTGCCGCGTCGACGCCCCCGACCCAGACCGTGCCGCTCGAGGGCGGCAGGACGCCGCCGAGCACCCGCAGGGTGGTGGACTTCCCGGCGCCGTTGCGCCCGACGAGCGCGACGGACCCGCCGGCGGGCACGCGCAGGTCGAGGTTGTCGACGGCGTGCACCAGGCCGAACGTCACGCGCAGGCCACGGACGTCGACCGGCGTCGTGGTCGGGGCGGGAGAGGCGCTCACGACGAACCATCCTCCCCTGCGCGGCGCCGTCGAGCCAGGCGGACGCCTCGAGCGCGATCCGGACGTGACCCGGACGGGTGAGGGACAGCCTCGACCGGCGGGGGACGCGTCAGGAGTACAGCGCCTCGACGTCGGCGGCGAACTCCGTCATCACGACGGATCGCCGGAGCTTCATCGAGGGCGTGAGCTGGCCGCCGGCCTCGGTCCAGTCGACCGGCAGGATCCGGAAGCGGCGGATCGACTCCGCCTTCGACACGGCCTTGTTCGCGTCGTCGACGGCGTGCTGCACCGACGTGAGCAGGTCCGGGTCCTCGAGGAGGTCGACGAGCGAGGCGGCGGCATCCTTGCCGTGCTCGGCCTTCCACACGGGGAACGAGTCCGGGTCGACCGTCACGAGCGCGGCGATGTAGGGACGGGCGTCGCCGACCACCATGCACTGGCTCACGATCCAGTGGCCGCGGAGCCGGTCCTCGAGGACCGCGGGAGCGACGTTCTTGCCTCCTGCGGTGACCAGGAGCTCCTTCTTGCGCCCGGTGATGGTGAGGTAGCCCGCGTCGTCGAGCGCGCCGAGGTCACCGGTGTGGAACCAGCCGTCGTGCTCGAGCACCTCGGCCGACGCGGCGGGGTTGTTCCAGTAGCCGTCGAAGATGTGCGGCCCGGCGAGGAGGACCTCGCCGTCCTCCGCGATCCGCACGGCTGCACCGGGGAACGGGCGGCCGACCGTCCCGATCCGGAGGAGGTCGGGTCGGTTGACCGTGGTGGCACCGGCGGTCTCGGTGAGGCCGTACCCCTCGAGGATCGTGACGCCGATCCCTCGGAAGAAGTGGCCGAGCCGTGCGCCGAGCGGAGCGCCGCCGGAGACGGCCCACCGGACCTTGCCGCCCATGGCGTCGCGGAGCCTGGAGTAGACGAGCCGGTCGAACAGCGCGTGCTGCGCCCTGAGCCAGAGCCCGGGGCCGCCGGAGTCGAGGGCCTCGCTGTAGGCGATCGCCACCGCCGCCGCCCGCACGAAGATCGGCCCCCGGCCGCCCTCGATCGCCTTCTGCCGCGAGCCGTTGAAGATCTTCTCGAACACGCGCGGCACGGCGAGCAGGAACGTCGGCCGGAACTCGGCGAGGTCGGGCAGCAGGTTCGTGACGTCCGGGCTGTGCCCGAGCCGGACGCCCGAGCTGACGCACGCGATCTGGATGATGCGGCCGAAGACGTGCGCGAGCGGCAGGAACAGCAGCGTGGAGCAGTCTGGGTCGGTGAAGATCTCCGGCACCGACGCCACGACGTTCTCGGCCTCGAACGCGAAGCTGAGATGGCTCAGCGAGCACCCCTTGGGGCGCCCGGTCGTCCCGGACGTGTAGATGATCGTGGCCAGGTCCGTGGCGGAGACCGCCGTACGCCGTGCCTCGAGCTCCTCGTCGCTCACGGACTCGCCGGTCGTGCGGAAATCCTCGAGGTCGCCGCGGTCGATCACGACGACACGCAGGTCGGCCGGGAGCCGGTCGGCGATCTCGGCCTCGACGGCCGCGTGCTTCTCGCTCTCGAGGACCACGGCCACGGCGCCGGAGTCCGACAGGATCCACTCGACCTGCTCCGCCGAGCTCGTCTCGTAGATCGGCACGGTGACGCCGCCGGCGAACCAGACGGCGTAGTCGACCAGCGTCCACTCGTAGCGGGTGCGCGACATGAGCCCCACCCGGTCGCCGACCTGCACGCCGGACGCCACGAGTCCCTTCGCGACGGCGCGCACCTCGGCGAGGAAGTCGCCGGCGGTGACGTCGCGCCAGGCGCCCTCGACCCGACGGGACAGCAGGACACGGCCCGGCGTCGCGGTGCCGTGGCGCACGACGTCGTCCGAGAGCCGCGTCGCGACCGGCGTCGGCACCAGGACGGTCTCGTGGATCTCGCGCATGCAGGGCTCCTCGTCGTGCGTCGATGTGCGGTCACCGTAGGCGGGGGCGGGGCCGGACGGCGACCGATCCGCGCCGCGAGTCGCGCGACGTGCCAGGATCCGGGCGTGCCCGCCGTCGATCTCGTGGACGAGACCTTCGTCGTCGTGGACCGTCCGACCCTCGCGCGGATCGTCGCCGACCCGACCCGCTGGGCCGGCTGGTGGCCCGACGTGAGCCTGACCGTGTTCATGGACCGGGGGCTCGACGGGGTGAGGTGGTCGGTCTCGGGGGGCTCGGTCGGCTCGCTGGAGATCTGGCTCGAGGAGGTCGGCGACGGCGTCCTCGTGCACCACTACGCCCGGCTCGACCCCGTCGACCCGGCGTCGGGGACGGCGCGTCCGCTCCCGACCGACCTGGCCGGCCGGCGCCGTGCGGCCCGGGCGCGGGCGGCCCGGGCGCGGTCGTGGAAGCGCTCGGTGTGGGCGCTCAAGGACGAGCTCGAGGCGGGGCGCGAGGTCGGTGCGCGGCGGCCGGGCTGGCAGCCTGCCGGTGTCGCCCCGCCCGACCGGGGCGCCCAGGAGCCGCGGACTGCGCCCGACTGAGTCAAGGACGGCTCATCGTGTGCCGATGCTCCTGTCGTGCCGATCCAGACACGTTGCCCCTCGTGCTCCGCCGCGGTCCCCGCGAACGCGGCCTGGTGCTCGCTGTGCCATGCCGACCTCCGCCACCGCGACGAGCCCGCGGCCATGACCGTCCCCGCGACCGCCGAGCCCGAACCGCTCGACGCCGCGCTGCGGCCCGAGCTCGAGCCGGCGGGTCGCCACGCCGTCGGGGCCTCGGCCGTGCCCGACCGCCCGGCATCGACCGCAGGTCGGCACGCGGCCGGACGTCGCGCCGCACCCCGGCCGTCGCGCTCCTCCGCCGTTCGCCGCCCTGCGCCCGACCTCGCTCTCGAGCCCGTCGCCCTGCCCACCGAGGGCGAGCTGACACCGGAGCAAGTCGACGCGTTCGCCGACCAGATGCTGCTTCGGCTCGCCGTCGTCGAGAAGGGTCCGTCCATGCTGGACCCCGACGAGCTGCCCGGTGGCAGGTGGGGGTTTGCCGCCGGCCTCACGGCCGCGTTCATCGCCCTGCTCATCCTGGTGGGCACGGTTCTCGGCTTCATCCTGAGCCGCTGACCGTCGCCAGCCGCGGCGTCGCCCGGGCGGGCGGGCCGGTCGGTCCCTAGGGTCGGTGTCGTGCGGGTCCATGTCGTGAGCGACGTCCACGGGAGCACCGAGGCGCTGCGCCGCTCCGCCGACGGTGCCGACGCGTTGATCTGCCTGGGCGACCTCGTCCTCTACCTCGACTACGACGACTCCTCGCAGGGGATCTTCGCCGACCTGTTCGGCCCGCGGGACACAGCGAGGTTCGTCGCGCTGCGCACCGAAGGGCGGTTCGCCGAGGCGCGCGCGTTCACCGCCGGCCTGTGGGACGCCGTCGTCGCCCGGGAGGCCGTCGACCGGCGCACGATCCTCGATCGCCTGGTGCGCGCGCAGTACGCCGAGATGTTCGAGGCGATGCCGGCGCCGGCGTACCTCACCTACGGCAACGTCGACGTGCCGTCGTTCTGGGCGGACTACGTGCGGCCCGGCCACACCGTCCTCGACGGGCAGGTGACGGAGATCGGAGGCCTGCGGTTCGGCTTCGTCGGAGGCGGGCTGGTCAGCCCGATGAACACGCCCTACGAGCTCGACGAGGAGACCTACGCCGCCAAGGTCGCGGCCCTCGGCGAGGTCGACGTCCTGTGCGCGCACATCCCGCCGGCCGTGCCCGAGCTCTGCTACGACGTCGTGGCCCGCCGCTTCGAGTACGGCAGCGCGGCGATCCTCGAGCACGTGCGGGCGACCCAGCCGCGGATGGTGCTGTTCGGGCACGTCCACCAGCCGCTGGTCCGTCGCGCACGGATCGGGCGGACCGAGTGCGTCAACGTCGGGCACTTCCGCGGCACGAAGCGTCCGTTCTCACTGTCGTGGTGATCACCGAGTAGGGTCCGGCGCATGGCCGATCGGACCGAGTCGAGCATCGTCATCAACGCCGCGCCCTCGCAGGTGATGGCGGTTATCGCCGACCTCGCGAGCTATCCCGAGTGGAGCGACGGCGTGAAGACGGTGGAGGTGCTGTCGGAGTACGAGGACGGCCGACCCGCCGACGCGCACTTCGTCGTGGACGCCGGGGCGATCAAGGACTCCTACAGCCTCGAGTACGACTGGGACGAGGACCGCTCGGTCACCTGGAAGCTCACCGAGGGCCACATGCTCAAGGCGCTCGACGGCGTCTACTCCCTGACCGACAACGCCGACGGCACGACGACCGTCAAGTACCAGCTGGCCGTCGACGTCAGCATCCCGATGATCGGCCTCATCAAGCGCAAGGCCGAGAAGGTCATCGTCGACACCGCGCTGCGCGGGCTCAAGGAGCGCGTCGAGGGCTGACGGCCCCGGCATCGGCGTCGCAGGCGCACCCGCGCGCGGGTAGGTTCGTCCCGTGCGCGTGCTGCTGGTCGCTGGGAAGGGCGGGGTCGGGAAGACGACCCTCGCCGCAGCCACGGCCATCGCCGCGGCCCGCGACGGGGCCCGCACCCTCGTGGTCAGCACCGACCCGGCCCACTCGCTCACCGACGTCCTGGGCATGACCGGCCGCACCGGGAGCACGGGTGAGTGGCGCGCGGCCGCGACCCCGGTCCCCGTGCCCGGTGCGCCGGGTGACCTCGACGTCCTGCAGATCGACACGCGGGCGCGTCTCGACACTGCGTGGACGACCGTCCGTGGGGCGATCGGCGGCCTCCTCGGCGGCGCCGGCGTCGACCCGCTCGTGGCGGAGGAGATCGCGGCCGTACCCGGGGTCGACGACGTCCTCGCGCTGCTCGAGGTCGGCGCGCACACGCCCGGCTACGACGCCCTCGTGGTCGACTGCGCGCCGACGGCCGAGACCCTGCGGCTGCTCGCGCTCCCGGAGGCGCTCGAGCGTCTCGTGTCGCGCGGGTTCCCGATCGACCGCCGGATCGCCCGGCTGCTCGGCCCGGCCGGGATGGCGCCCTCGACCGTCGACGCCCTCGACGCGCTCGAGCAGCTGGCGCGCGAGCTGTCCGCGGTGCGCGACCTCGTGACCGGCCCCGAGGCGTCGGTACGCCTCGTCACGACGCCGGAGCGGGTCGTGCTCGCCGAGACCCACCGCGCCCGCACCACCCTCGCGATGCTCGGGCACCACGTCGACGGCGTCGTCGTCAACCGCGTCGCCGTCGGCGACGACTGGCCCGCGGCGCTGTCCGCCCGGCACCGCGAGATGCTCGTCGCGGCGCGCGACCGCTTCGCCGACCTCCCGGTGCGCTTCGCGCCGTACTCCGGGGTGGAGCCGCTCGGCGTCGACCCGCTGCTCGCCCTCGCCGATGTCGTCCTCGGTACGTCGGACCCGCTCGACCTCCGGGCGGTCCGGGCCTCGACCGACGTGCAGGTCGACGGCGACCGGTGGTTCCTCGACGTGTCCGTGCCCGGCGCCGAGCTCGCCGACCTCGACATCGCGATGACCGAGGACGGCGACCTCGTCGTCGACCTCGGGCCGCACCGTCGGGTCATCGCGCTGCCGGCGGTCCTGCGTCGCTGCGAGGTCTCCGGCGCCCGCCTCGACCTCACCGACGCGGGACAGGTCGTGCGGGTGCACTTCGCGCGCGACCTGGCGCACTGGTCCACCGGGCGGACGTCGTGAGCGGCGCCGAGCCGCGCGCGGGGCTGGAGGCAGCCCGCCTGCTGGCGGCGGCGCAGGACTGGCTGCGCACGTCCGCGCCGCACCTCGCCCCTGTCGCCGACGACGGTGCGCCGTGCTCCTGCCCCGTGTGCCGCGCGGTCGCCGGGCTGCGGGAGGCGGACCCGGACGCCATGGGCCGCTGGGTCGACTCCGCCGTCACGGCTCTCGGCTCGCTGGTGGCCCAGGCCGGGGACCTCGGTGCGTCCCGCGACCGGTCCGATGCGGACGACGTCGACGCCGACGTCGCGGAGGCCGACAGCCTCGACCGCGACGAGGACGACTCCTGCGACGACGGAGCAGGACAGGATGGGCCGACGCCGCGCGGCGTGCGTCGGATCCCGCTCGAGGCCGAGGACACCGGAGGGCAGGACCGATGAGCGTCACGATCGGCATCGACATCGGCGGCACGAAGATCGCCGGTGGCCTCGTCGACGGCGAGGGCACGATCCTCGGCCGGGCCCGGCGCGACACCCCGGCCCGCTCCAAGCAGGGCATCGTCGACACGATCGTCGCCGTGGTCGCCGACCTGGCTGGCATCGCGGCCGCCGAGGGGCTCGGTGCGGTCGAGGCCGTCGGCCTCGGTGCTGCCGGCCTCGTGGACGAGACCCGGCGGATCGTCCGGTTCGCGCCCAACCTCGACTGGGTCGAGGAGCCGCTCGGACCGGCCGTCGCCGCCGGCTGCGGACTCCCGGTGATCGTCGAGAACGACGCCAACGCCGCCGCCTGGGGCGAGTTCCGGTTCGGCGCAGGTCGCGGCACGCACGACCTGGTCGCGGTGACCGTGGGCACCGGCATCGGCGGCGGCATCGTCCACGACGACAGGCTCGTCCGCGGGTCCTACGGCATGGCGGCCGAGTTCGGTCACCTCGTGCGCGTCCAGGACGGGCGGCTCTGCGGCTGCGGCAAGCGGGGCTGCTGGGAGCAGTACGCCAGCGGGAATGCCTTGCTCCGCAAGGCGCGCGAGCTCGCGGCCGACCGGCGCGGGGAGGCGCATCTGCTCCTCGCGCTCGGAGACGGAACACCCGAGGGAGTCACGGGCCAGCACGTCACCCTGGCGGCTCGCGAGGGGGACCCGGTCGCCCTGGAGGCCTTCCGCCGCATCGGGACGTGGCTCGGGACCGGCCTCGCCGACGTCGCCGCGCTGCTCGACCCGGCGGTGTTCGTCATCGGGGGAGGCGTGTCCGAGGCGGGCGAGCTGCTCCTCACTCCCGCGCGCGCGGCCTTCACGGCGTCGCTCGTCGCCGGCGACCATCGTCCGCACGCCCGGATCGAGGCCGCGCTGCTCGGGAACGACGCGGGCATGATCGGCGCCGCGGACCTCGCCCGCGTGATCACGGACTGACGCCAGGAGCTCACGTTGGGTGACTCGACCGCCGGAAGGGTCGCACGACGGGGGCGGCCGGTCCACCGAACGGCTGAGGCCAGGGACCTCGTCAGACGACGTGGCGTCACCGTCGTGATGTCATGATGGTGGCCAGGGACGGGTGTGCCGTCCGTGGAGCAAGGGGCGGGCTTTCGTGACTGCTGGGACGTGGCGCAGGCTGCACGCGCGGCGGCATGCTCCTGTCGGCCCCGGTCGCCGCCGTGCCCGCGCGGGCGACATCGGCGCTGCTGCCGTCGAGTTCGCGCTGGTCGTGCCGATCCTGCTCTTCCTCGTGTTCGGCATCGTCGACTTCGGCCTCGCGATGTTCTCCCAGACGATGGTCGCCAATGCGGCCCGGGAGGGCGCTCGCACCGCGAGTCTCGAGGGCACGCAGGCCAACGCGGAGTTCGCGGTGACGCAGGCCATGTCCGGGATCATCGGCGCCAAGCCCGTCGTGGTCGCGGACCCGACCACCGCGTCCTCGGGCTTCCAGGTCAAGTGCACGAAGTCGGACGGCACGTGGTGCACCGGATGGTCCGCCGCGGGCGGCGGGACCACGGCAGCGCCCGCCGGCGCCACCGTGACGGTGACGATCAAGTACCAGTACAAGTGGATAACGCCGATCCAGATCATCAAGGGGATCGGGAGCTCCCTGACGATGACGCGGCAGAGCACGATGGTGGTGGAGTGATGCGCAAGCGCCTGCGGGAGCGGATGGGGGAGCGGTCGGACAGCGGCGTCGTCGCCGTCTTCGTGGCCATCCTGTGCGTCGTGCTGTTCGTCGCCGCTGCGCTCGCGGTCGACATCGCCAACCTCGTGGCGCAGAAGCAGGCGCTGCGCAACACCGTCGACGCCGCTGCGCTCGACGGCGCTTCGAAGCTGCCGGACATGGATGCTGCCAGGGCCGCCGTGGGCCGGTCCCTGAGCAACAACGACGCGAAGTACGCCGCGTGCGCCACGACGCCCACCGCGGCCGGATGCCCGCAGCCGAGCTTCTACTGCATCACACCCCAGGTGGGCTCGGTTCCCGACCTCACGGCGGTGGCACCGCCGTTGGGCACGAGCACGTCCGCCTCGGACTGCAAGCCGGGCAACGTGTCAGGGCTCGCCAGCTACACTTACTCCTGCAACGGGAACAAGTGCTCCATCACCTTCGTCACGGCGTGTGCCACGCCTGCGTGCTCGAACCCTGATGCGCTCGCCGTCTCCGCCTCGAAGAGCGTGAACTTCACCTTCGGGCCGGTGATCGGCATTCCCAACGGTCAGACCGGTGCCGTGCTGTCCGCGGGGTGCAAGGGCTCCTGCGGACAGGACCAGCCGAACCCGATGAACGTCGTGGTCGTCGCCGATCGCACCCCCAGCATGAGCGACGCGGACCGGACGGCCATGACCTCCGGCATCCAGAGCATGCTCTCGGTGATGCACCCGACCTTGCAGTACGTCGCCCTGGCGACGATCGGCAAGGCCACGCCGAGGGCGGCCACCACCAGGCCCGTGGCACGGGCCTGCAACACCGCGGCCGCGAGCAGCTTTAACGCGACCGGGTCGACCTGGATCACCGACAAGTTCAGCAACAGCTACCAGGACGTGAACAACCAGTTCTCCTACGACCTGACCTGCATGAACCAGGGCTACGGCGGCACCGACATCACCTCGTCGTTCAAGGCCGCGGCGCAGTACCTGCTCAACAGCGCAGGAGCGACCGACCTCGGCGCGCTTCCGGCTCGCCCGGGGACGGCGCGCAACGCCATCATCTTCGAGACCGACGGTCACCCGCAGATCGACAACAACAAGTCGCCGCCCTACACGGGCACGACGTCGCTGTCGAACGTCGGCGACGTCCCCTACGACGCGTCGACCTTCGCCGGCAAGACCTCGTCGTGCGCGGCCTTCTCGGCGGTGGCCCAGGCTGCCAAGGACGCCGGCATCCTCGTCGTGACCATCGGGTACGGCGACGCGGCCGTCGAGGACTGCGACTGGAGCGCCGGCCAGCCCGACGTGCTCGCAGCCGCGGCGTCCCCGACGCTCAACGGCCCCAGCACCGCCAACTACAACTGCGCGACGACGCAGGGCCGCAACAACGAGAACAGCGACGGCGACTTCTTCTTCTGCGCGGCGACCGGGGCGTCCTCGGATCTCGCCAACATCTTCGTCACCGCGATCGCCCAACTGTCGGGCACGAGCCACCTGATGAACCTGCCCTGACGGGCGGGTCTACAGCACCGCGCCGTCGTCCCAGCCGTCGTCCTGGCGGGGGCGGTCGTGCATGCGCGCCACGAGCGTGCCGAACCCGCCGATGAACGCACCGAGCGCCAGCACGAGCACCCAGCCGTCGAGCGGGATCTGCAGGAGGGTGGCCAGCACGATGAGGGCCGGCCCGCCGAGCAGCGCGGCCCAGGCGAGCCGGGTCACCCGGTCGGCCTCGGGCAGCGGCGGCGGCTCGGGCGGCACGAAGTGCCCCTCGGTGTCCTCGACCGGCGCGGGCTGGTCGGGTCCGCTGCGCAGCAGGCGCGAGGACAGCGGCGGCCGCGGCGGTTCGGCTGCCTCGACCGGCGTCGTGTCGGGCGCGTCCTCGAGCACGGACCAGCGCGGCACCGGGTCGACCGGCGCGTCATCGAAGCCCGCGACGATGTCGGCGAACATCGAGTCGACCTCGTCGGCGGGCAGGTCCGAGCGACGGCGGTAGAGGTGGTCGGACTCGTCCTGGTCGACGCGCCGCGCCACGTCGGCGAGGAAGTCGGCCCGCAGCGCCGGCAGGGCCTGGCCCACCACGGTGCGCGCGAGCAGCAGGCGCCCCTGGTCCACGTGGACCCGCTCGGTCGGTCGCTGGGGCGGTGGCGTGTCGCGCGCCGGCCCGCGGTCGCCCGCCAGCGGCTCCGCCACCGCGGTCACGCCGGCGTCGCGCAGCAGCTCGAGGACGTGGTCGGCCAGCGGCGGATCGACGTCGACCAGCGCGACGTAGCGGGCTGCCTGCGGCAGTCCGTTGTCGCGTCCGTTCGGCGTCGTCATGGCTCCAGTGTCACCCGGCTGTCGAGGACGGCGCGAGCCGCCTGACGAAGTCCAGACTCGCGGAGAAGATCAGCGGCGCGTCGTTGTCGATCGTCGCGACGTGGTAGCTGTCCTCGAGCCAGACCTCGGTGCGGTCGGGGCTCGAGACGTTCGCGAGGATCCAGGCCGCGTTGCTCGGCTCCACCACGTGGTCCTCGCGCGAGTGCAGCAGGAGCAGCGGCGAGGTGATGCGCGCGATGTCGGCACGGATCTGCGCCCAGCCCTGCTGGAGGGAGTAGGCCGGCTGGAGCGGGAGCTTGTCGTAGGCGCCCTCGTCCTGACCGGGCTTCTTGATGTCGTTGCGGATGCCCGGGAACGCCTTCACCACGTGGCGCACGAACGGCAGCAGGTGCCGGTCCCAGCGCTCCGTGTGCACGGCCGGGTTGACCAGGACGAGACCGGCCACCTCGTCGGCGCGGTTCTCGGCCAGCCGCAGCGACAGCGAGCCGCCCATCGACAGGCCCATGACGAACACCGACGAGCAACGTTCGCGCAGGCCGCTGAACGCACGGTCGACCTCGGCGTACCAGTCGTCCCAGCGCGTGACCGACATGTCCTGCCACGTGGTGCCGTGGCCCGGGAGGCGGGGCAGCTCGACGGACAGCCCGGCCTCGGCCAGGTGCTCGGCCCAGGGGCGCATCGACTTCGGCGAGCCGGTGAACCCGTGGATCACCAGGACGCCGACGGACCCGGGCCCGGCATCGTGGGAGAAGGGCTCGGCGCCGGGGAGAAGCGGCACTGCAGGCTCCTGTCGTCGGCCGGCGGCGTCGTGACGCCGGTGCGTGTGTCGTACCGCCCACGCACGTGGGGCGGATGCGCGATCATGAGTCACGCTACCGGCCCGGTCACGTTGCCCGCCGGGGTTGGCGCGCCGTACTGTCGGCGTGAGGCGAGCGCGGAGGGAGGCGGTGGGTCGGTGTTCTACTGGGTGTGCAAGTACATCCTGATCGGCCCCTGGCTCAAGCTGCTCTTCCGGCCGCAGGTCGAGGGTCTCGAGAACCTCCCCACCGACGGCGCCGCGATCCTCGCGAGCAACCACCTGTCGTTCTCCGACTCGATCTTCCTCCCGCTCGTGTGCCGACGACGGATCACCTTCCTCGCCAAGAGCGACTACTTCACCACCCCGGGCTTCAAGGGCTGGCTCACCAAGCTCTTCATGTCCGGCGTCGGCCAGGTGCCCGTGGACCGCTCCGGCGGTCGCGCGTCCGAGGCGGCGCTGCGCACCGGGCTGCGCATCCTGTCCGAGGGTGAGTTCCTCGGCATCTACCCCGAGGGCACCCGCTCCGGCGACGGCCGGCTCTACCGCGGCAAGACCGGCGTGGCCCGGATGGCGCTCGAGGCCAGAGTCCCCGTCGTGCCGTGCGCCATGGTCAACACCCACCTCATCCAGCCGCCCGGACGCGTCCGGCCGAAGATCATGCGGGTCAAGATCTCGATCGGCGCTCCGCTGGACTTCTCCCGCTACGAGGGCATGTCCGGCGACCGCTTCGTGCTGCGCTCGATGACCGACGAGATCATGTACGAGCTCATGCAGCTCTCGGGCCAGGAGTACGTCGACATGTACGCCGCCAAGGCCAAGCAGCTCAGTGCCGACGCCGCCCTCGTGGTCGAGGCGCCGGAGCCCGGCGAGCTCGCCGCCGCACCTGCAGCCTGACGCGCTGACCGGCCGCGGCCCGCGTCAGCCCGCGGCGCGCAGGGCCTTGACCTCGTCGAGCAGGGCGGCGATCTGCGCGTCCTGGGCGAGCAGGTGCGCCTGGATCTGCTGGGACTCCACGAGGATCGCCGAGGCGTCGTCGTAGGTCGCCTGGGACCGCGAGTCGGCCGCTGCTGCCTGGACGTTCTGGCCGACGATGATGATCGGCAGCAGGGCGAGCTGAAGGAACGTCTGCGCGATCCACGCGACGATGATGAGGACGTTGCCCGACCCGAAGGCGGACGGCGCGCTGATGAGCGCGAGCACGGTGAAGACGTACGCCGTCCACATCGTGCCGACGAGCACCGTGATGCGCAGACCGATCTTGGCGTTCAGCCGCGCCAGCGGGCCGGGGCCGTGCAGGTTCAGCCGCGCGTCGACGACCTTCGGGGGACCGGCCGTGAGTCGGGCCTGGGCGTGCGGGTGCGGCGTGTACGTGAAGGTCTCGGACATGCCGCCAGGGTCGCACGCTCGCCCTGGTCACGAGGGGGTCCGGCAGCTAGACGGTCGCCCAGGACTTCGAGCGCTCGACGGCGACGCGCCAGCGCCGGTGCGCCGTCTCGTCGCCCGGGCGCGGGTCGAACCGCGCGTCGCGGTGCACGACGCCGGCGATCTCGTCGGTCGACGACCAGACGCCGGTCGCCAGGCCGGCGAGGAACGCAGCACCGAGGCCGGTGGTCTCGAGGATCGCAGCGCGAGCGACCGGCACCTGGAGGGCGTCCGCCTGCAGCTGGCAGAGGAACCCGTTGGCGGAGGCCCCGCCGTCGACCGCGAGCTCGGGCACGTGGACGCCGCCTTCGTGGATCATCAGGTCGACGACGTCCTGCACCTCGAACGCGATGGCCTCGAGCGTGGCCCGCACGATGTGCGCCCGGGTCGTGCCGCGGCTGATGCCGAGGATCGTGCCCCGGGCGTGCGGGTCCCAGTCGGGGGCGCCGAGCCCGGTGAGCGCGGGTACGAAGACCACGCCGCCGGAGTCGGGCACGGACTGCGCCAGCGCCTCGGTCTCGCTCGCGCTCGTGATGATCTGCAGGCCGTCGCGCAGCCACTGCACGGCAGCGCCGGTGACGAACACGGCGCCCTCGAGCGCGTAGGTCAGCCGGCCGTCGGGGTGCTGCCAGGCCACGGTGGTGAGGAGCCCGGTCGACGAACGCACCGGGCGGTCGCCGGTGTTGACCAGGACGAAGGAGCCGGTGCCGTAGGTGCACTTACTGGTTCCCTCGGCGAAGCAGCCCTGGCCGAACAGCGCGGCCTGCTGGTCGCCGGCGATGCCGGCCACCGGGAGCTCGAGACCGAGGAAGACCGACGGGTCGGTGCTGCCGATGACGCCGTAGGAGGGCACGACCTCCGGGAGCGCGTCGATCGGCACGCCGAAGACGTCGCAGAGCTCCTGGCTCCAGGCACCCGCGTGGATGTCGTAGAGCAGCGTGCGCGACGCGTTGGACGCGTCGGTCACGTGGTGCAGGCCGCGCGTCATGCGCGCCACGAGGTAGGAGTCGACGGTGCCCACCGCGACGCGGCCGCTCGTGACCTGCGCCCACACGTGCGGCTCGTTGAGCGAGATCCAGGTCAGCTTCGTCGCGGAGAAGTAGGGGTCGAGGCGCAGGCCGGTGAGCTCGGCGATGCGCGGCTCGCGACCGTCGGCGCGGAGCTGGTCGCAGAGCCCCGCCGTACGCCGGTCCTGCCACACGATCGCCCGGCGCGGTGCCCCGAGCGTCTCGCGGTCCCAGAGCACGACCGTCTCGCGCTGGTTCGTGATGCCGACCGCGGTCGGCCGGTCGCCGTCCTCGAGGGTGGCGAGCGCGTCGCGTGTCGCCGCGAGGGTGGCGGCCCAGATGTCCTGCGGGTCGTGCTCGACCCAGCCCTCGCTCGGGAAGTGCTGGGCGAACTCGGAGTAGCCGCGGGCGAGGATCGTCGCGTCGGTCGAGACGACGAGCGCGGTGACGCCCGTGGTGCCGGCGTCGATCGCCAGGATGCTCATGCCTGCCCTCCAGGGGTGCCGTCTCCGGTGAGTGCGCGCAGGTGGTCGAGGACGAGGGGGTCGATCCGGCCGGGGACCATCCGCTCCTCGAGGTTCTCGATGCCGGCCCAGCCTTCGAGCGCGGTCGTGAGGTAGAAGTCCGTGTGCCCGAGGGTGGTCAGCCGTCGGCGTACCTCGTCGGCGACGTCGCCCTCGAGCGGCAGGCATGCGGCGGGGTCGGGTCGCTCGAAGAGCAGATCCCGGATGCCGAGCAGCCGGACGAGCTCGGGCACGGGGTCGGGATGGTCGTCGACGCGGAGGTCGACCAGGACATCGCTGCCGCCGCCGTAGCCGCCGCCAGGGGTGACGACGAGGAGCGAGGCGCTCTGCCGCCCGCGGGAGTCGCCGCCGGCCCGGTCGCCGGCCAGCAGCGCGTCGAGCAGCCGGTGCCGGAACGGCCGGGCGGCGTCGGAGCCTCGCCAGCTGGTCTCGACCGCCTCGACGACCTCGGGGCCGGTGAGGATGTTGCCCTGGATCGCATACGCCGATCCGCCGCGCGTGACGCCGCTGGAGCCGCCGGCCCACGGGAGGCAGGCCGAGCCGGTGAAGGTCGCGGCACCGCCGCGGGCGTCGACGAC
This sequence comes from Candidatus Nanopelagicales bacterium, assembly GCA_017882705.1. Classification (GTDB taxonomy): domain Bacteria; phylum Actinomycetota; class Actinomycetes; order S36-B12; family CAIYMF01; genus Longivirga. Next base: position 19,585 of record JADGOZ010000062.1, read on the forward strand.
ACCGGCCTGGCGGTGCTCGTGCCCGTCGTCCTCGACGAGCAGGTTGGTGAGCACGTCGTGGGCCTCGCCTCCGGCGGCCAGCATGGCCAGCCCGCGCGGGCGGTAGGCGAGGTTGGCCATCGCCTGGGTGGCGATCGCCCCGGCGCCGACCTCGGCTGCGGGCACGGCGGCGCCGACGGCCAGGAACTTCGAGGCGACGGCGACGCCGAGCTCGGAGCCGTCCTCGGAGCAGGCCACGATCGAGAAGGTCATGGCTCGGGACGCTAGCGCGCGGGAGGCTCCGACGCAGGCAGGACCGCGGCCCGGGTCCGGCATACCGATGGACGGTGATGACTGTCCGGATGCTGAGCGGTGTCGCGTCGGCGGGGCCGGGTACGGTTGGATGGTCCCGCGTGCCATGACAGCGTTGTCATGAGCCCCATCATTTCCTACGCATGAGGAGAACCATGCGCGTCGGAGTGCTCACCGGCGGCGGCGACTGCCCCGGTCTCAATGCCGTCATCCGAGCCGTCGTCCGCAAGGGCGTGACCGAGTACGGCTACGAGTTCGTCGGGTTCCGCGACGGCTGGAAGGGTCCGCTCGAGGGCCTCACCACCGACCTGGGCATCACCCAGGTCCGGGGCATCCTGCCCCGCGGCGGGACGATCCTCGGCTCGAGCCGGACGAACCCCATCAAGATCGAGGGCGGCGTCGAGGCGATCAAGGCCAACCTCGCGGCCCAGGGCGTCGACGCCCTCATCGCGATCGGCGGCGAGGACACCCTCGGGGTCGCGACCGCGCTGCACGACCACGGCGTCCCCGTCGTCGGCGTGCCGAAGACCATCGACAACGACCTGTCGGGCACCGACTACACGTTCGGCTTCGACACCGCGGTCACCATCGCGTCCGAGGCGATCGACCGTCTGCACACGACGGCCGAGTCGCACCACCGGATCCTCGTCGTCGAGGTCATGGGTCGCCACGCCGGCTGGATCGCTCTTCACTCCGGCGTGTCCGGCGGAGCCAACGGCATCCTCATCCCCGAGGTGCCCTTCGACCTCGACGAGGTCGCGGGCTGGGTCGAGAGCCGCTTCCGCTCGCACTACGCGCCGATCCTCGTCGTGAGCGAGGGCGCGCTGCCCGCCGACGGCGACCTGATCACGAAGGACCAGACGCTCGACGCGTTCGGCCACGTGCGCCTGTCGGGCATCGGCGACTGGCTCGCGTCGGGCCTCGAGGCGAAGACGGGCAAGGAGGCTCGCGCGTCGGTCCTCGGCCACATCCAGCGCGGTGGCACCCCCACGGCGTTCGACCGCGTCCTGGCGACCCGCTTCGGCCTGCAGGCCATCGACTCGATCCACGACAAGCAGTACGGCATCATGGTTGCCCTGCGCGGCACCGACATCGTCCGCGTGCCGCTCATCGAGGGCACGGGCGTGCTCAAGACCGTCCCCGCGGAGCGCTACGACGAAGTGCGGACGTTCTTCGGGTGAGGTTCGCGATGACGGACGCCTGGATCGCATAGAACGCGATGCAGGCGTCCTTCATCGACGACGTCCGGCACGCATACCGGCTCGGGGCCTTGTGCTCCGGGCCCTTAGTCTTTGGGGCATGGTGGACGTGATCTCGTGGCCTGGCCTTCCCGCTGCGCAGCAGCCGGTGTGGCCGGACGAGGCTGCGCTCGCTGCTGCGCTCGGTGAGCTCCGCGCGCTGCCCCCACTCGTGTTCGCCGGGGAGTGCGACAACCTGACGGCCCGCCTCGCGGCGGCGTCGCAGGGGCAGGCGTTCGTCCTCATGGGCGGCGACTGTGCGGAGACGTTCGAGACCGCGACGGCCGAGGCGATCCGGGCCAAGCTCAAGACCGTCCTGCAGATGGCGATCGTCCTGACCTACGGCGCGAGCCTGCCCGTCGTGAAGGTCGGTCGGATGGCCGGGCAGTACTTCAAGCCCCGCAGCAAGGCGATCGAGCTGCGCGACGGCGTCGAGATGACGTCGTACTACGGCGACGGCGTGAACGCGCTGCCGTTCGAGGCCGCCGGCCGCGTGCCCGACCCGCAGCGGCTCGTGCGCTCCTACAACACCGCGAGCGCCACGCTGAACCTCGTGCGCGCGTTCACCCAGGGCGGTTACGCCGACCTGCGGCAGGTGCATGCCTGGAACCAGGACTTCGTCGCGGAGACCTCCGCCGGCCACCGCTACGACCAGGTCGCCGGTGAGATCGACCGTGCGCTGTCGTTCATGGCCGCGTGCGGCGCCGACCCGGAGGAGTTCAAGCGGGTCGAGTTCTACGCCGGCCACGAGGCGCTGGTGCTCGACTACGAGAAGGCGCTCACCCGCATCGACTCGCGCACCGGCAACCTCTACGACGTGTCGGGGCACTTCGTGTGGGTGGGGGAGCGCACGCGTCAGCTCGACGGCGCGCACATCGACTTCGCCGCGCGGATCAGCAACCCGATCGGGGTGAAGCTCGGGCCGACGACGACTCCGGAGCAGGCCGTCGAGCTCGCGGAGCGGCTCAACCCCGAGCGGATCCCCGGCCGGCTGACGTTCATCACGCGCATGGGCGCGGGCACGATCCGCGACTCGCTGCCGGCGATCGTCGAGCGGGTCACCGAGGCGGGCCACCCCGTCGTGTGGGTCTGCGACCCGATGCACGGCAACACCCGCGAGGCCGCGAGCGGCCACAAGACGCGGTCCTACTCCGACGTCGCCGACGAGGTGCTCGGCTTCTTCCAGGTGCACAAGAAGCTCGGCACGGTGCCCGGCGGCATCCACGTCGAGCTCACCGGTGACGACGTCACCGAGTGCGTCGGCGGCACCGAGGGCGTCACCGAGGACCAGCTCGGCGACCGCTACGAGACCGCGTGCGACCCGCGGCTGAACCGCGTGCAGAGCCTCGAGCTCGCGTTCGACGTCGCCGACTGGCTGCTCGACCGCCCCCGCCGCGCCTGACCGTCAGCAGCGGACCCCGCATCGGGGCGGTGGGGCAGGATGCTGGTGGCGCCCGACTCCGACGGCAACGCGCACGGGTTGATGATCGTGAACCTGCTGCAGCACGGCAGGTCCTGGGGCAGCAGGGATACCCCCTCGGCCTCCATCTGATCGGGGCGCGACCGAGGCGTTGGTGGCCGCCATGATCGTCGGCCTCGTGGTGCTGGCGCGCCGTCCAGCGCCCTGCAGTCGTTCGTCCCCTCGGGCTGGTCCGACCCGGTGCTCCTCACCTGCTCGCTCCTCGCGGCCCGCGTGCTCCTGGCCGTCTCGGCCGTCGGGGCGCGTCGCGCCTGGCCGCACCCGTACGGCCGGGCGGTCACGCTGCTGATCGCCCTGCTGATGGGGCTGGCCGTCCTCGCGCGGGTGACGCGCGGCGGACTGCTGACCAGCCCCTGGGACGGCGACGGGGACCGGCTCGTGGCTCAGACCGCGGCGCTGCTGCCCGTGCTGCTCGGCGGCGGCCTCGAACGGCTGCTCCCACGAGCCCGCGACGTCGGCCTCGCGCGGATCGTCGCGATCGTCGTGGGGCTGAGCGCGACGCTCGCCGTGGTCCAGGGGGTCCTGGTGGCTCAGCAGGGCCTGGGCGGGTTCTCGGTGGTCACGTCTGATGATCGCCTCGCGTTCGCCTGGCTGGCCGAGCATGCCCGCCCGGGCGAGACCGTGCTCGACGACCACCCGACGCCCTCGCCCGCGTGCCGGGCGTGGTCGAGGTGTTCCACAGCGGGAGCGTGCGCGTCTTCGAGCCGCCGCAGGCCTGACCCCCCGCGCGACGGCCGGGTCCGATTCCCGCCAGCCGGTCGCTGTCGGAGTGGGGCAGACTGCTCTGCATGACGACGACCGAGCCGCGCGGGGCCATCACAGCGCCGTCCGGGCTCGACGTCGACGCGGCCTACGCCGCTCTGGCGGCACGGGATCGCCGGTTCGACGGGCGGATCTGGTTCGGGGTCACGAGCACCGGCGTCTACTGCCGCCCGGTGTGCCCCGCGCAGACGCCGAAGGCGGCGAACGTCCGCTTCTTCGCCTCGCCCGCCGCGGCGGTCAGCTCGGGCTTCCGGGCCTGCCGCCGGTGCCGCCCGGACTCGGCGCCCGGCTCGCGGCACTGGGACCACCGCGGTGACCTCGCGGCCACCGCGCTGCGCCTCATCGCGGAGGGTGCGGTCGACGACGGCGGCGTCGCCGGACTCGCACGGTCGCTGCACGTGAGCGAACGGCACCTGCACCGCACGCTCGTCGCGGAGGTCGGCGCCGGTCCGCTCCACCTCGCCGTGAGCCGCCGGGCCCAGACCGCGCGCCTGCTCATCGAGCAGACAACTCTGCCGCTCACCGACGTTGCCTTCGCTGCCGGCTTCTCGAGCATCCGGCAGTTCAACGACGTGATGCGCCGCGAGTTCGGCCTCCCGCCCTCGCAGCTGCGTCGCGCTCCGTCGGCACAGCTCGCCGCGGCCGATCCGTCGCTCGTGCTGCGCCTGCGGCTGCGCGCGCCGTACGACTCCGACGCGGTGGGGGAGTTCCTCGCCGCGCGCGCGGTGGACGGGCTCGAGGTGCACGAGTCCACGCGCCGCGGGTGGACGCACCGCCGGGTCGTGCCGCTGCCGTCTCGAGCTGCGGTGGTCGGGGTCGAGGTCGTCGGTGATCACGTCGTCGTCCGCAGCGACGCAGACCTGCGCGACACGGCAGCCCTCGTCCATCGCGTACGCCGCTGGCTGGACCTCGACGCCGATCCGGCGACGATCGCCGCGGCGCTCTCGGCCGACCCGGTGCTCGCGCCGCTCGTCGCGAGCCGCCCCGGGCTGCGCGTGCCGACGACCGTGGACGCGTGGGAGACGGTCGTCCGCACGATCGTCGGCCAGCAGGTGTCGGTCGCCGGAGCGCGGACTCTGCTCGGTCGCATCGTGCGCGACCTCGGCAGCTCCGACGTCGGCGGGCTGCGCGCCTTCCCGACGGCGGCCGAGGTCGCCGAGGCGGGCCCGGACCGGATCGCCGCGGTCGGTCTGCCCGGGGCGCGCGCCCGTTCGTTGGCGGCTGTCGCGTCCGGCGTGGCCGACGGTTCGATCGACCTGCGCTCCGGCGACCTCGACACGGTCGGCGCCGCGCTGCTCGCGGTGCCCGGCATCGGGCCGTGGACGGTGTCGTACGTCCGGCTCCGGGCGCTCGGCGACCCCGACGTCCTGCCCGAGACCGACCTCGGGATCCGGCACGGCGCCGCGGCGCTGGGCCTGCCGGACGCCCCTCGCGCGCTCGCCGCGCGCGCCCGCGCGTGGAGCCCGTGGCGCTCCTACGCCGCCCAGCACCTGTGGACCCGACCCGAGGAGAAGCTATGAGCGACAAGCCTTTCGAGACGACGTCGGCCGCGGTCCCGGGTGGCACCGTGGTCGTGGTCGTCGACCCGGATGACGGCGCGGTCGTCGCGTCGGGCTTCGCCGGCATCGACCACGTGTTCGCCTTCCTCACCGACGCCGAGCAGGCACGGGGACGGCGTCCGGTCGACGCGGGCGCCGACTCCGTGCGCGCCGTGGTCCACGCGCTGACGGCGTACGCCGGTGGTGACGTGGATGCGCTCGACCGGGTCGTCGTGCGCCAGCCGGGTGGGCCGTTCATGCAGCGCGCATGGGACGAGCTGCGCGGGGTGAGGGCGGGGGAGACCGACTCCTACGCCGGGCTCGCGGCGCGCGCCGGCAGCCCGAAGGCCGTGCGCGCCGCGGGTCAGGCGTGCGCCACGAACAAGGTCGCGCCGTTCGTCCCGTGCCATCGCATCCTGCGCACCGACGGGTCGCTCGGCGGCTACGCCTACGGCCTCCCGGTCAAGGAGGCCCTCCTCGTCCACGAGGGTGCGCTGCTCTGACGCGCGTCGCCGTCCGCACGCACAACTCGTTCGTGGCCGCGCCGCGTGCTGTCTAGGGTCGGCGCATGACCTCGATCGTGGATCAGCTCCGTGCCGCATTGCCCGTCGCGATGCGCGCGCGTGACGCAGCGGCGGTCTCGGCGCTGCGCGGCGCGATCGCCGCGGTGGGCAACGCCGAGGCCGTCGACGCGGCGGAGCACGCGCACGTCGCCTCGATGTCGACCGCGACGTCCGAGCACGTCGCAGGGGCCGACGTCGGACTCGGCGCCGCCGACGTGGCGCGGCGTGAGCTGTCGGAGGACGACGTACGCCTGGTCGTGCGGCAGGAGGTGGATGCGCGGATCTCCGACGCCGCCCTGCTCGAGAGGCACGGTCAGGCGGACCGGGCGCAGCGACTGCGGGACGAGGCAGCGGTGCTGCACGATCTGCTGGAGGGCACGGCCTAGGCTCCGCTCGTGAGCATCGACCTGCGCAGCGACACCGTCACCAGGCCGACCGCCGCCATGCGGGCGGCGATGGCGGACGCCGAGGTCGGCGACGACGTCTACGGCGAGGACCCGACCGTCACGGAGCTCGAGCGCCGGGTCGCCGAGCTCCTCGGTCACGAGGCCGCGGTGTTCACCCCGACCGGCTCGCTGGCCAACCAGCTCGGGATGCGGCTGCTCGTCGCCCCCGGCGAGGAGATCGTGTGCGACTCGCAGGCGCACGTCGTGCGCGCCGAGCTCGGCGCGGCGGCGACGTTCAGCGGCATCACGACGCGCACCTGGGATGCGCCGCGCGGGCTCCTCGACCCCGACGTCGTGCGCGCCTTCGTCCGGCCGAACAGCGGGCCCTACCTCGTGTCGACCACGGCGATCGCGGTCGAGAACACGCACAACTTCGGCGGCGGCACGGTGCAGCCGCTCGTCGCGCTGCAGGCGGTCCGCGAGATCGCCGACGAGCACGGCATGGCGGTGCACCTCGACGGCGCCCGCCTCTGGAACGCGCACGTGGCCAGCGGCGTACCCCTGCACTCCTACGGCGCGGTGGCCGACACGGTGTCGGTCTGCCTGTCGAAGGGCCTCGGCGCCCCGGTCGGGTCGGTGCTCGCGAGCAGCGCCGAGCGGATCGCCTCGGCACGCGTGTGGCGCAAGCGCTACGGCGCCGGCATGCGGCAGGCCGGCATCCTCGCGGCCGCCGGGCTCCACGCGCTCGACCACCACGTCGAGCGGCTCGCCGAGGACCACGCGCGGGCGCAGCGGCTCGCGTTCGTCATCGCGGAGGCCGTCGACGACGTCGTCGTCCCCGAGCACGTCGAGACCAACATCGTCGTGCTCGACCTCGCACCGACGTCGTGGACCGCGGCCGCGCTCGCTGCCGCCGCGCGCGAGGAGGGCGTTCTGATCTCCGCGCTCGGCCCCACGTTCGCCCGACTCGTGACGCACCTCGACGTCGACGACGAGGGCCTCGACCACGCCTCCGACGTGCTCAACCGGCTCCTGCGCTCCGCCCCGTGACCGCGAAGCACGAGGCGCAGGCCCTCGGCTGGACGGCGCGCCTCGGTCGTACGTCGGCCCGCCACCCGGGTCGCGTCATCGGAGCCTGGCTCCTGCTCGCCGTCGTGCTCGGTCTCGCCGTGGCGCGCTTCGGCGCAGCGACGACCGACGACGTCACGATCCCCGGGGCGGACAGCCAGGCGGCGATCGACACGTCGCGCGCCGCGTTCCCGGGTGCGGGCAACCCGGCGCAGCGCTTCGTGGTGCGGGCGCCGTCGCTCACGACGCCGGCCGACGTGGCCGCTCTGCAGAAGGCCGTCGACGCGCTGAAGGCCGAGCCGGAGGTGTCTGCGGCGACAGCGCCGACGAAGCGCGACGGACAGCTCGCCGCCGACGGCTCGACCGGCACGATCAACGTCACGCTCACCGTCGCGGGGCGCGACATCACGAAGTCGTTCGCGACCACCCTGCGCGACGACGTCGACCAGGCGGTCGCCGGGACCGACATCGTCGTGACTCCGGCGGACCAGCTCGCCCAGGTGCTCGACCAGGACAACAACCGGCGGGCGGAGCTGTTCGGCCTGCTCGCCGCTCTGGTGATCCTGCTCGTCGCGTTCGGCTCCGTCGCCGCGGCGCTGCTGCCGCTCGGGATCGCCATCGTCGGGCTCGTCGTCGCGATCCTCGGCCTCGGACTGCTCGGCCACGCGATCGACATCCCGACGGTCGGTCCTGCGCTCGCGTCGATGATCGGTCTCGGCGTCGGCATCGACTACTCGCTGTTCGGCCTGAACCGCTTCCAGCGCGCGCTCATCGACGGCGACGACGTTGTCGACGCGGCTACGACGACGTCCGCCACGGCCGGCCGCGCGGTGCTCTTCGCCGGCTTCTCCGTGATCGCCGCGCTGTCCGGTCTCGCTCTCGTCGGCATGCCCCTCATGCGCAGCCTGGCGATCGCCTCCGGCCTCGCGGTGCTCGTCGCCTGCACAGCGTCGGTCACGCTGCTGCCGGCCGCGCTGGGTCGTCTCGGGCACCGTCTCGCGACGCGCCGTCCGGAGTCGCTCGGCGAGGCCGGGGGATGGGCGCGCCTCGCGAACGGCGTGGCTCGTCGGCCGTGGGGGGTGCTGCTCGGCAGCATCCTCGTGCTCGGCCTCCTGGCCTGGCCGGCGCTCGACCTGCGTCTCGGCCAGCTCGACTCCGGCGGCTGGCCCTCCACGACCCTCTCGCGCCAGTCCTACGACCAGCTCTCGACCGGCTTCGGCCCCGGCTCGAACGGGCCGCTGCTCGTCACGTCGACCTATCCGACGGAGCTGACCGGCTCGAGCGACCCGCGGGTGGTCGCCGAGGCGAGGGCGCTCGCGGGCGCGTCCGGCGTCGCGGCGGTGTCCCCGCCGCAGGTGTCCTCCGACGGTCTCGTCGCGCGATGGTCGCTGCAGCCGACGACCGCGCCGTCCGACCCGGCGACGGCCGACCTCGTGGACCACCTGCGCTCCGACGTCCTGCCGGCCGCCGCGCCGACGGCGACGTCGCACGTCGGCGGCCTCACCGCCGGGAAGGCCGACCTCACCGAGCGGATCTCCAGCCGCATGCTGCTCGTCGTGGGTGCTGTCGTCCTCGTCGCGACGCTCCTGCTCCTCGTGGCCTTCCGGGCGCCGATCGTCGCGGTGAAGGCAGCGCTCATGAACCTGCTGTCCGTGGGTGCGGCGTACGGGATCCTCGTGTTCGTCTTCACCTGGGGGCACGGGGCGTCGCTGCTCGGGCTCGAGGCGCCGGTGCCGATCGAGAGCTACGTGCCGCTGCTCATGTTCGCGGTGCTGTTCGGGCTGTCGACCGACTACGAGGTCTTCCTGCTCACCGCGGTGCGCGAGGAGTGGGCGGTGAGCGGCGACGGCCGCGGGTCGGTCGCGCTCGGCATGGCGAAGACCGGACGAGTCATCACGTCGGCCGCGCTGATCATGATCTGCGTCTTCCTCAGCTTCACGATCACGGTCGACCCGGTGATCAAGATGCTCGGCGTCGGCATGGCGGCCGCGGTCGCCGTCGACGCGACGATCGTGCGCGGGCTCCTCGTGCCGTCGACGATGACACTGCTCGGCCGGTGGAACTGGTGGCTGCCGGCCTGGCTCGACCGGGTGCTGCCGCACCTGCACGACGCGGCGCCCGCGAAGGAGCTCGCGGACGCCGGGTCAGACGTGTGATGAAGGCGGAGTTTGTTGCCTTCTATGCAATGCAGGCGTCCTTCATCGCCAACGCTGGTCAGGCGAGGGGGAGGGCGGGGCGGCGGTCTGCGAGCGGGGTGAGCTGGCGGACGGCGGTGGCGAGAGCGCGGAGATCGGCGTCGACGAGGGCCTGCGGGCCGTCGCAGAGCGCGGTCTCGGGGTGCGGGTGCACGTCGACGATGATGCCGTCGGCACCGATGGCGATCGCCGCACGCGACAGCGGCACGACGAGGTCGCGGCGCCCGCCGGAGTGCGACGGGTCGACGACGACCGGCAGGTGCGAGAGGTCGTGCGCGACGGGGACGGCGGAGATGTCGAGCGTGTTGCGCGTCGCCTTCTCGAACGTCCGGATCCCGCGCTCGCACAGGACGACGTCGAGGTTGCCGCGCTGCGCGACGTACTCCGCCGCCATGAGCCACTCCTCGATGGTGGAGCTCATCCCGCGCTTGAGCATCACGGGCTTCCCGGCGTCGCCGACGGCCTGCAGGAGCGAGAAGTTCTGCGCGTTGCGCGTGCCGACCTGCAGCATGTCGGCGTAGGACGCGACGAGCTCGACGTCGCTCACGTCGACCACCTCGGTCACGACGGGCAGGCCGGTCTCGGCGCGGACGTCGGCGAGGATCTTCAGGCCGTCCTCGCCGAGCCCTTGGAAGGCGTACGGCGAGCTCCGGGGCTTGAACGCCCCGCCGCGCAGCAGGGTCGCGCCGGCCGCCTGCGCCATCCGCGCGGCCTCGAAGGTCTGCTCGGCGGTCTCGACGGCGCACGGACCGGCGATGAGCGTGAACGTGTCGGGGCCGATCGGCACGCGCGCGGCGCCGACGAACACCGTCGACATCTCCGGGTGGTGCTGACGGCTCACCAGCTTGAACGGGGTCGAGATCCGGACCACCTCGGCGACGCCGGACAGCGCACGCAGGTTGAGGCCGTGGAAGCGGTCGAGGTCACCGACGAGGCCGATGATCGTGCGCGTGTCGCCGCGGCTGACGAACGCCTCACCCCCGGCGTCGGTGACGCGGCCGACGACCGCGTCGATCTGCGCGTCGGTGGCTCCCGGGCTCATGACGATGACCATGGTGGTTCCGTGCCTCTCGTGCTCGTGCTCCGTCCCGCCGGGGACGAGAAGAGCCCCGGCCGGTGCGGCGCGGGGCTCGTGGTGGATGGGTGCGCGTCAGGAGGCGCGGCCCACCCGGGAGGACCCGGGCCGGTCGCCATAGAACTGCCAGCTGCGCACGGGACGACGATAGCCCGAGGCTTCCGAGGGGTGGACCGCGGGTCCACGATGCGGGACGGGCAGGCGGTCAGACGACCGAGATCGTGATCGTCGAGCCCCACGGCAGCTGCGAGCCGGCCTTGGCCGACTGCGAGAGAACGCGGTCGATCGGTGTCGCGATCAGCGGGTAGATGGCGTTGACCTTGAAGCCGGCGGCGGTGAGGATCCGCTTCGCCTCGGGCTCGAACTTGTCGACGACGCCGGGCACGGTGACCAGCGGCGGACCCTTGCTCACCACGAGCGCGACGGTCGTGCCCTTGGACACGGTCTTCCCCGCGGCGGGCGTCATCGAGACGACCGACCCCTCGGCCACCGTCTTGCTGTACGCCGAGGTGCTCGTGACCTTCATGCCGGACTTCTCCAGCGCCGTGGTCGCCTTGTCGGCGGGCTGGCCGACGTAGCCCGGGAGCTTCACCGGGGCCGGGCCCTTCGACAGCACGAGCGACACGGCCTGGCCGCGCTTGAGCGCGGTCGCGGGGGCCGGGTTGGTCGTGACGACGACGCCGACCGGCACCGTCTCGTCGTAGGCCTGCGTCGAGGCCCCGACGGTGAGCGAGGCGTCGCCGAGGGCGGCGGTGGCGTCGGCGACGGTCATGCCCGCCACGACCGGTACGGGATGGCGCTCCGGGCCCTTCGACACGACCGCGCTGACCGTGGAGTCCTGCCTGGCCGGCTTCCCCGCCTCGGGGTCGGTCCGGATGATCTTGCCGGGCGCGACGGTCTCGCTGAAGTCGGCGCTGCCCGAGTCGAGGGACAGGTGGAGGGGCGTGAGCTTGGCCTCGGCGGCGGTCGGCGTGAGGCCGACGACCGACGGCATGGTGACGGTGCGGGCGGCGCCGTAGACCCAGGAACCGCCGGCGACGAGCGCGCCGACGAGCAGGACCGCGAGCAGGCCGATCCAGCCGCGGCGCCGACGACGTCGGGGCTTGACCGCGCTCGCGGCGTTTCCGGTGGCGACAGGTGCGGTCGCGCCGGTGGCACCGGCCATCGGCACGACGAGGGTCGCGGCCTGGTCCTCGTTCACCCCGAACGGGCGGGGCACGGGCATGCCGCGCTTGGCCTCGCGGACGGCGGCGAGGAAGGCGGCGGCACTGGGATACCGGTCGTCGGCGTCGCGCGCGGTGGCACGGGCGACGATCGCGTCGAGCGCGGCCGGGACGTCGGGGCGCACCGACGACGGCGCGGGGACAGCGGCGTTGACGTGCTGGTAGGCCACGGCGAGCGGGGTCTCGCCGGCGAAGGGCACCGAGCCGGTGACCATCTCGTAGAGCAGGATCCCGGCGCCGTAGACGTCGCTGCGGGCGTCGGCGATGCCTCGCTCCACCTGCTCGGGGGAGAGGTAGGCGACGGTGCCGATGAGCAGGCCCTGGGTGGCGGCGGTCGACGTGGCCGCGGAGATGGCGCGGGCCAGGCCGAAGTCGGCGACCTTCACCTTGCCGTCGTCGGTGAGCAGCACGTTCTCGGGCTTGACGTCGCGGTGCACGAAGCCGGCGTGGTGCGCGGCGTCGAGCGCCTGCAGCACCGGGTCGATGATCGTGAGCGCCTGCTCGGCGGTCAGCCGGCCGTACTCGCGCAGGACGTCGCGCACCGTGCGGCCGGAGACGTACTCCATGACCAGGTAGACGAGGTCGCCGTCCTCGCCCTGGTCGTAGACGGCGACGACGTGCGGGTCGGACAGCCGCGCGGCCGACTTCGCCTCGCGGACGAACCGGGACACGAACGCGGCGTCCTCGGCGAGGCCCGGGTGCATGATCTTGAGCGCGACCGTGCGGTCGAGGCGCAGGTCCATCGCCTCGTACACCGTGGCCATCCCGCCGCGCGCGAGGCGTCGCTCGACGCGGTAGCGCGCGTCGACGACGCGCCCCACCATCGCGTCGGCGACTCGAGTGCCGGCAGGGGACTCCACAGTCGTCGAGTCTACGTTCGACACGCCGATGCGCCCGCTCTGCCGCGCCGTGGAGCAGGGCACACTGGGCTCGTGGCCAAGGAGAGGGCGTCGATCGCGCTCACGGAGAGTGAGGTCGACGCGCTGCTGCGTGCGGCGCGGAAGGTCGTGCTGGTCACGAACGGTCCCGACGGGGTTCCCGACCCCCTGCCCATGTGGTTCGTGGTCGACGAGGGCGGCACGGTGTGGATGCGGACCTATGCCGCGAGCCAGAAGGTGCTCAACCTCGAGCGCGACCCCCGCGTCGCCGCGCTGGTCGAGACCGGCGACCGCTACGTCGAGCTCCGCGGCGCCCAGCTGTCCGGCACGGTGGAGCTCGTCGACGACGTCGAGACGATCTGCGAGGTGTTCGCCGGTCTGATGGTGAAGTACGAGGGCCTCGACCCCGAGCACGTCGACTCCGTGAAGGCGGCGTACCGCGACCGTGCGGCGAAGCAGCGCGCGCTGCGCCTCGTCGTGACGAAGGTCGTGTCGTGGGACCACGGCAAGCAGGCCGCGGTCCGCGGCGCGACGGAGTGACGGGCTCATGAGCCGGTTCGCCTACCTCGCCGTGCTCGTGCTCGTCCTGGTCGGGACCGGCTGGCTCGAGCTGCTGCTGCGCACCCGGGTCTACGCGCGCCGGCGCCGGCTCGCGCTGACGCTCGTCCCCGTGGTCGCCGTGTTCTGCCTGTGGGACCTCTACGCGATCGCGGCCGGGCACTGGACCTTCGACGTCGAGCGCACCACCGGCGTCGTGCTCCCCGGCGGCCTGCCGCTCGACGAGGTGCTGTTCTTCGTCGTCGTGCCCGTCGCGTCGCTGCTCACTCTCGAGGCGGTGCGGTCGGTGAAGCGGTGGGAGGTCGGCGACGAGGCTCCGGGGGACTGCGTCGGCGGCGTGCGCGTCGACGCCGATGTCTCGGACGGTGATGCCTCGTGACCTACACCGAGCTGGCCGTCCTCGGCGTCGCCGTCGTCGTGGTGCTCGACCTGGGAGTGCTCCGCACGCGCCTGCTGCGGCGACGCGTGTTCTGGACGTCGTACGCCATCGTGGTGTTCTTCCAGCTCGTCACGAACGGGATCCTCACGGGCCTGCGGATCGTGCGCTACGACGGCGCCGCGATCGTCGGCTCGTCCACGCCGCTCGACGCGCCGCCGCCCTTCCTCGGCGACGGTCGTATCGCGTTCGCGCCCGTCGAGGACCTGCTGTTCGGCTTCGCGCTCGTCGTGCTGACGCAGGTGCTGTGGGTGTGGCTCGGTCGCCGAGGAGTCCAGCGCACGCCGTACTCCGGTCCGCCTCGGATCGCCATGCCGGGTGCTGCTGAGGATGCGCGGCGCTGAGGCTAGGGGGCGAGGACTGTGAGGCGGCGGCAGCTCGTGCTACCAGTGCTTGGTCGGGGTGTGGAGGCCTCTCGGGTGGCCTTCGCCAGAGTGGCGTCGGGCGTTCCTCGCCTCGCGCCAGGCGGGGAGGGCCACCTGGAGGCGGCGGCGCCGGCTGACGGTGGCCCGCTTCGTGAAGACCTGGTAGTCGATGTCCTCGACGGCGTCGACGATGCCGCAGTAGAGGACCCGGGCGGCCTCGATGCAGGGCTGCGAGGACGGGTGCAGCATCGTGATGCCGATGCGGCTGGCCTCCTCGAGCTCGCGGACACGGGCGATCTGGAACTCCAGCGCCGCGCGGACCCGCGCCGTCACCACGCGCCGCTCGAGGTCGGCGCGGGATACGCCGAAGCGCTCGAGGTCCTCGAGCGGGAGGTAGACGCGACCGCGCTCGAGGTCCTCGCCGACGTCGCGCACGAAGTTCGCGAGCTGGAACGCGACACCGAGCTCGGTGGCGTGCGGGTAGGCCTCGGGCGAGGTGGGCTCGAGGATCGGGACCATCTGCAGGCCGATGACGGCGGCCGAGCCGTAGACGTACGCGTGGAGGTCGTCGTAGGTGGCGTAGCTCGTGACGGTGAGGTCCATCCGCATCGAGTGCAGAAACGCCTCGAAGTGCTCCACCGGGATGTCCCAGCGCTGCACGGTGTCGACGACGGCACGGCAGACCGGGTCGTCGCTCGTGCCGCGGTTCAGGTCGGCGAAGAAGCGGTCGCCCCACGTACCGAGCCAGTCGGCCTTCTCCCGCTCGCTGAGGGTCGAGCCGAGGTCGTCGACGATCTCGTCGGCGTAGCGCGCGAAGCCGTAGAGGGCGTGCACGTAGGGACGTTTCGCCGGCGGGAGCAGCAGCGTGGCGAGGTAGTAGGTCTTGCCGTGCTGCGCATTGAGCTCGCGGCAGCGCTCGTACGACGCGCGCATCTCCGGGTCGGTGATGCCCGCGCGGTCGAGGTCGCGACGGCTCATGGCCGTGATCCTCGCACCGATGCGGGGGACTCGCCGCCGCAGGCGTGCGAGCATACGCACCGTGCCCGTCGCCCTGACAGCGTCCCGCCGCGTCCTCGCCGTCGTGCTCGCCGTCGTGCTCGGCGCTCTGCTCACCGCGTGCGGGAGCTCCGTCCCGAAGGGATCGGCGACCTATGGCCCGGGCGCGGGCGTCGCGGCGACGCCGTCCGACGCGGCGCAGCTCGCGCCCGCGTCAGCGGTGTCGAGCCTGCGCACGATGCTCGTGTCCCAGCTGCCGGAGCAGGGCGTCGACACCCTGCGGCTCATCGCGTCGGACGGGCCGTTCCCCTACTCCCAGGACGGCGTGACGTTCTCCAACCGCGAGGGGCTGCTGCCCCAGCACAAGAGCGGCTGGTACCACGAGTACACCGTCATCACGCCCGGTTCGTCCGACCGCGGCGCCCGGCGCATCATCGCCGGCGACGACGGCGGCAGGTTCTACACCGACGACCACTACGCCTCGTTCCGCGAGGTCCTCTCGGGGGTGTCCTCATGAGCTCGACCGCACTGGCGAGGCTGCACGGAGTACGCCGTACCGACGCGGCGGTCGACGATCTCGAGGCCGCGGCCGAGCGGCTCGACTGGCGCTGCGTCGTGCTCGACGGCAGCGAGGTCGAGGACCGGTCCGCGTTCCTCGAGTCGTGCGACGAGGCGTTCGGGCTGCCGGAGTGGTTCGGCATGAACTGGGACGCGCTCGAGGAGTGCCTCGCCGACCTCGAGCTCGAGGGGGCCGAGGGCGTCGTGGTCGTGTGGTCGTCGTGGGGCACCTTCGCGGAGGCCGCACCGATCGACTTCGCGACCGCGCTCGACGTGCTGCGGTCGGCGGTGCGCAGCTGGACGGTCGACGGGATGCGCGGCGGGGTGCTGCTCGTGGGTGCAGGCCCCGCCCTCGACGTCGAGGAGTTCTAGCCGCGCGGTGCGTCAGGCCGGGCCGCGCACCACGAGGCGATCGCGCCGCGCCGCGGCGGGCTGGTCCTCGGGCATCAGGCCGTGCGCCACCTCGCCGCCGAAGACGAGGGCGCGCTCGCGCGGCGAGATCGTCACGGCGAGCCCGATCGCCGCGGCGGCGGCCAGCATCGCGAGCCCGTCGCTCAGCTCGAGCAGGCTGTCGGCCGACGCGCTGGTCTCCCACAGGCCGTAGAGCGTGAACCCGGCGGTCAGGATCACCACGATCCGCAGCTCGCGCGCCGTCAGACCCGAGGCGGCCGCGAGCGGCAGCGCCCACAGGAGGTACCACGGCTGCACGACCGGTCCGAGGGCCACCACCGCGAGGAAGGCGAGCGTCAGGGAGCGGAGCGCGGTGCGCCCCTTCGGCTTGAGGCACAGCCAGGCGACGATGCCGACGGCGAGGATCTCGCCGATCGCGCGGGAGATGCTGACGGTCCAGTCCAGATGGTCGCCGAGGCCGATCCACGACAGGAGGTTGCCGGTGAACAGGCCCACGGCGGTGGCGGGCGAGAGCCAGGTCTTCACCTCGCCGGGAGTCGTGAGCGCCCGGATCCAGCCCAGGCTCGTGCCGACGACCCCCGCCAGGACGACGTAGCTCAGGGCGAACGTGGCGGCGGTCTTCACCCAGGCGACGATGCGGCCGCGCAGGTCGGCCTGCGTGCCTGCCCACACGAGGCCGACGAACGGGAGCGCGAGCAGGCCGATGGGCTTCACCATGCCGCCGAGCCCCACCAGCAGGACGCCCAGCATCGGGCTGCCCTCGATCGCGATGGCCATGCCGGCCACGACGAGCCCGATCATGAGCGCGTCGTTGTGCGCGCCGGTGACGAAGTGCATGAGCACCAAGGGGTTCATGACGCCGAGCCACAGCGCCTTCGACGCGTCGATGCCGCAGTGGAACGCCAGCCTCGGCACGTAGTACGCGAGCAGGGCGACGCCGCCGAGCGCGATCAGCCGGAACGCCACGACGGCGAGGTAGTGGTTGTCGCCGACGAGCGCGGCCACGCCGCGCGACAGCGCGAGGAAGAGCGGCCCGTAAGGGGTCGGCGTGTACTGCCACATGGGGTCGACGCCGTCGCGGAACCATCCGGGGATGGTCGCGACGCCCGAGCTGTAGGGGTCCCCGCCGGCGAGCATGAGCTTGCCCTGGACCCAGTAGCTGTAGACGTCGCGGCTGAACAGCGGCGGTGCGAGCACGAGCGGCGCGCACCACAGGGCGAGCACGGCCCACAGGCGTCGGATGTCACGCACGTGGCCGGCGAGGACGTCGGCCCCGACGACCAGCCAGGCCTGGAGGAACAGCGCACCGCCGAGGATCACCGAGGCGCGCGACACGAACTGCCCGGCGTCCGTCGTCCGCAGCGTGTGGATCAGCGGGACGTCGACCAGGGCGCTCTCCCACGGGATCCATCCCACGCCGAGCGCCCCGACGGCCAGGACGGCCATCGCGACGAGACCGGGGACGGCGTAACGCAGGGTGAACGCGATCCCCGAGTCCTGCTCGACGGGGACGCCGTCGACGGGATCGGGGGAGGCCACTGTCGCAGGATACCGGCGGGCCGGGGGGCGCCACGAGGGCGAAGGGGTCGGTGCGAGGTGATCCACGTCGCTCGCGGCGCGGGAACCGCCGGCGCGAGCGCCCGATTCGCCGTATTTGCCCCCACGGGGGCTCGGTCAGCGCAGGTACGTCGGGCGGTAGCCCGGATCGGGTCCGGTGATGCGCTCGGCGGCGAGGCGGCCCGAGACCAGGACCATCGGGACGCCCACCCCGGGCTGGGTGCCCGAGCCGGTGAAGACGACGTTCTCGCCCCACAGGTTCGAGGGACGGAAGGGACCGGTCTGGGAGAACGAGTGCGCGGCCGCGAACGGCGCGCCGCGCTCCATCCCGCGTGCAGCCCAGTCGAGCGGCGTGGTGACGTGCTCGACCTCGATCGCGTCGCCGAAGCCGACGTAGCCACGCTGCTCGAGCGTGCGCACCACCTCGTCGCGGTAGCGCGGGCCCTCCGTGCGCCAGTCGATGTCGGCGTCGAGGTTCGGCGTCGGGAAGAGCACGTAGTAGATCTCCTTGTCCGCGGGGGCGAGCCCGGGGTCGGAGTAGGTCGGGTTCGTCACGAGGATGCTCGGGTCGCTCATGAGCCGCTTCTCGTCGATGAGCTCGCGGAAGACGTTGTCCCAGCTGCGACCGAAGTGGATGTTGTGGTGCGCCGTCCTCGTGTACGTCGCCGACGACCCGGCCAGGAGCAGGAAGCAGGACGGCGAGTAGGTGAGGCGCCGCACCGACCACGGCTCCTCGCCGAGCAGCTCGCGCATCGCGACGGGAAGGTCGGGGTTGAGGACGACGACGTCGGCCGGGACGCGCTCGCCGTCGGCGGTGATGACGGCCGTGGCTCGCCCGTTGCTCGTCTCGACGCGGCTGACCTCGGTGGAGTAGCGGAACTGCACGCCGTGCTTCTCCGCGGCGGCGGCCATCGCCTTCGGCAGCGCGTGCATGCCGCCCTTGGGGAAGTAGACGCCCGCGACGGAGTCCATGTAGGCGATGACGGCGTAGATGGCCAGGGCGTCCTGGGGGGCGAGGCCGGCGTACATCGCCTGGAAGCTGAACAGCCGCTCGGTGCGCGGGTCGTGGAGGTACTGACGCACCTTCGGGGCCAGCTTGCGGAAGCCGCCGATCGCGACGAGCTTGGCGAGGTTCTCCGTGACGAGGTCGAGCGGGGTGTCGATGTTGGTGTCGATGAAGTCGCGCATCTCGTAGCGGTAGAGCTTCGACACGAAGTCGACGTAGCGGCGGTAGCCCGCAGCCTCGTCGGGCGAGATGACCCGCTCGATCTCGGCGGCCATGGCGTCGACGTCGGAGTGCACGTCGAGCTGCGAGCCGTCCGGGTAGAACGCGCGGTAGAGCGGCTCCACGGGCACGAGGTCGAGCCAGTCGGCCATGTCCTCGCCCACGGCGTCGAACGCGTCGTGGATCAGGTCGGGCATGGTCAGCACCGTGGGACCCGTGTCGAAGCGGAACCCGGCGTCGTCGATGAGCCCGGCGCGCCCGCCCGGCACGGCCTCGCGCTCGAGGACCGTCACCGAGCGACCCGCGCCGGCGAGGCGAAGCGCGCACGAGAGCCCGGCGAGTCCGGCGCCGACGATCACGACCTCGTCGGTCCGACCGGTGACCGTGCGGGTGCCGCGACGCAGGAGGGACATGGACTCAGCCTAGGCAGGGGAGGAGCAGTCGGCCCGTCGGAGCGAGCTGGGGCTGTCCGAGCGGCAGTCTCAGACCGAGCGAGCGGTCGCCGCGATGGCGAGACCGTGCAGGACGTCGCGGGCCGGTTCCTGGACGTGCGGTGACTCGAGCGCCCGGAAGGCATGTGCGGTCAGCGCCTCGATCAGGGCCTCCACGTGATCCAGCGCACCGGTGCCGACGATGATCTCGCGCAGCTCCTCGACGCCGTCGGCGTCGAGCGCCGGGTCTCCGAGCCGCCGCCGCAGCACGGCGGCCTGGGCCGGCGAGGCCGACTCGACCGCCGTCGCCACGAGCACGGTGCGCTTGCCCTCGCGCAGGTCGTCGCCGGCCGGCTTGCCGGTCTCCGCCGGGTCGCCGAAGACCCCGAGGATGTCGTCGCGCAGCTGGAAGGCCTCGCCGAGCGGCAGGCCGTAGCCGGAGTAGGCGACGACGAGCTCGGTCGGGGCGTCGGCGAGCGCTGCTCCGAGATGCAGGGGGCGCTCGATCGTGTACTTCGCCGACTTGAAGCGGACGACGCGCATCGCTCGGGCGGCCGACCCGCCGCCCATGGCCTGCTCGAGCAGGTCGAGGTACTGGCCCGCCATGAGCTCGGTGCGCATCACGTCGTAGACCGGCTTGGCGCGCATGAGCGATCGCGGCGGGAGGCCGCAGGACATGAGCAGCTCGTCGGCCCACGACAGGCAGAGGTCGCCGAGCAGGATCGCGGCCCCGATGCCGAATCCCTCGGGCGAGCCGAGCCACTCGTTGCCGCGGTGCAGCCTGCCGAAGCGGCGGTGCGCGGCGGGCATGCCCCGGCGGGTGTCGCTGCCGTCCATGACGTCGTCGTGGATGAGGGCGCACGCCTGGAGCAGCTCGAGGGCCGTAGCCGCCGTGACGGCCTCCTCGCTGTCGGCGCCGCCGGCACCGCGCCAGCCCCAGTAGGCGAACGCCGGCCGCAGCCGCTTCCCGCCGCGGAGCAGGTCGGTGATGGACTCCGAGAGCGGGGCGAGGTCGGGGCTGATGTCGTCGAGGACAGAGACCTGCGCGCAGAGGAACTCGTCGAGGCGCTTCTGCACGCGTACGCGCAGGTCCTCGGCGTCGAGCGGCGACCTCGTCGCTCCCGTGGCGGTCATCCCGCCAGAGTAGTTGCGACCGGGCGGGTCGGCATTCCGGGCGAGCGGGCCTCCGGTGTGCGGCGGCGCGAGGACCAGCATCCGGACCGAGCGTGTCCGACGTCTGGGACGCACCGTAGGCTCGCCCTCATGTCCTCCGTCCGCCGTCTTCCCGGCCTCGAGCCGTCCGCGGCCTCGATCGGCGAGCTGCTCACGTCGGGCGGCCACTCCTTCTCGTTCGAGTTCTTCCCGCCGAAGACCGACGACGGCGAGCGCCATCTCTGGCAGGCGATCCGCGAGCTCGAGGCCCTGGCACCGACCTTCGTCTCCGTGACCTACGGCGCCGGCGGCTCGACCCGTGACCGCACGGTGCGCGTGACGCGGCGCATCCAGGAGGAGACCACCCTCCTGCCGATGGCCCACCTCACCTGCGTGGGCTCGACCGTGGCCGAGCTGCGCTCGGTGATCGGGTCCTACGCAGACGCGGGGCTGCGCAACGTGCTCGCGCTGAGGGGCGACCCGCCCGGCGGGCCGGGATCCGCGTGGGAGCAGACCGAGGGCGGCCTCGCGCACGCCGACGAGCTGGTCGCGCTCGTGCGCTCGCTCGGCGACTTCTCCGTCGGCGTCGCGGCCTTCCCCGAGGGTCACCCCGAGTCGGCCTCGCTCGACGAGGACGCCCGCGTGCTCGCTGCGAAGCAGGAGGCGGGTGCCGAGTTCGCCGTCACGCAGCTGTTCTTCCGGGCTGAGGACTACGTCGGCCTCGTCGACCGGGCGCGCGCGGCCGGCGCCACGATGCCGATCATCCCGGGCCTCATGCCGCTCACGAACATCACGCAGATCGAGCGGTTCGCCGTCCTGTCGGGCACTGCCTTCCCGGACGAGCTCGCCGCGCGCTTCCGCGCCGTCGGCGACGACCCCGACGCCGTGCACGCCCTGGGCGTCGAGGCGGCGGCGGAGCTCGCGACCGAGCTGCTCGACGCCGGTGCCCCGGGGTTGCACTTCTACACG
>JADGOZ010000063.1 GCA_017882705.1 Candidatus Nanopelagicales bacterium
ATCAGCACGGGCAGCACGGTGTAGCCGGCCTCGCCCTTGTTCAGGATGTCCTGCTTGGCGCGAACGATGCCCTCGGCCACCGGGTTGACGGCCTCGAGGTGCGACGGGTTCGCCGCGAGGTAGACGGGCACCTGCTGGCCGCTCTCGGCGGTGAAAGTGCCGCTCGTGCCGAGGTGGTACTTCACGTCGCCGGACCCCTGCACGGAGCCCTCCACCTCGAAGTCGCCCTCGAACTCGCGGAAGATCTGCGCGTAGGACTTGCCGGCGATGTTGGCCAGCACGTTGAGACGGCCGCGGTGCGGCATGCCGATGCAGACCTCGTCGATGCCACCCTCGGCGGCCGCCGAGAGGACGGCGTCCATCAGCGGGATGACCGACTCGGCACCCTCGAGGGAGAACCGCTTCTGGCCCACGTACTTCGTCTGCAGGAAGGTCTCGAAGGCCTCGGCCGCGTTGAGGCGGCGCAGGATGCGCAGCTGCTCGTCGCGCGGGGGCTTGTCGTAGTGGCGCTCGATCCGGGCCTGGATCCAGGCGCGCTGCTCCGGGTCCTGCATGTGCATGTACTCGACGCCGGTGGTCCGGCAGTAGGCGTCGCGGAGGACGCCGAGGATGTCGCGCAGCTTCTTGAACGGCTTGCCGCCGAAGCCCCCGGTGGCGAACTCGCGGTCCAGGTCCCAGAGCGTCAGGCCGTGGCTGGCAACGTCGAGGTCGACGTGACCGCGCTGCTGGTACTCCAGCGGGTCGGTGTCGGCCATGAGGTGGCCGCGCACCCGGAACGCGTGGATGAGCTCGTGCACGCGCGAGGTCTTGTCCAGGTCGTCGTCGTGCGCGGTCGCGATGTCGGCGGCCCAGCGGATCGGCTCGTAGGGGATGTGCAACGCGGTGAAGATGCCGTCGTAGAACTCGTGCTCGCCGAGGAGGAGCTGGTTGACCAGGCGGAGGAACTCGCCGGACTGCGCGCCCTGGATGATCCGGTGGTCGTACGTCGAGGTCAGCGTGGTGATCTTGCTGATGGCGTGACGCGCGAGGGTCTCCTCGGCCGCGCCCTGCCACTCGGCCGGGTAGTCGATGGCGCCGACGCCGATGATCGCGCCCTGGCCCGCCATGAGGCGGGGCACGGAGTGCACGGTGCCGATGCCGCCGGGGTTGGTGAGGCTGATGGTGGTTCCCACGAAGTCGTCGACGACGAGCTTGCCGCCGCGCGCCTTGCGGACGACCTCCTCGTAGGCCGACCAGAACGCCGCGAAGTCCATCGTGTCGACGTTCTTGATGTTGGGCACGAGGAGCTGGCGGGTGCCGTCGGGCTTGGACATGTCGATGGCGATGCCGAGGTTGACCCGCGGGTTCTGCAGGACGGCGGGCTTGCCGTCGACCTCGACGAAGCCGTGGTTCATCTCGGGCATGGCCTTGACCGCCTGGATGAGCGCCCAGCCGATGAGGTGGGTGAACGACACCTTGCCGCCGCGACCGCGAGCGAGATGGTTGTTGATGACGACGCGGTTGTCGATGAGCAGCTTCACGGGGACGGCGCGGACGCTCGTCGCCACCGGGACGGAGAGGCTCTCCTCCATGTTGGTGACGGTGCGGGCGGGCGCCCCGCGCAGGATGGTGGGCTCGACCTTCTCGGCCACGGCGGGCGCAGGCACGGGGGCCGGTGCGGGCCGGGCCGTCGCGGGAGCCGGCGCGACGACCGGCTGCAGCGGCTGCGGGGCTGTGTGGGTGGCGATCTCGGCGTCGGACGCCAGCTCGGCGGCCTCCACCTCGGCCTTGTGCGCTGCCCGGACCGCGGCGGATGCGGCGACGAGGTCGGCCGTCGCGTGCTCGGTGGGCACGTAGTCGGCGAAGAAGTCCCACCACGCCGGGTCGACGCTCTTCGGGTCGGTGAGGTACTGCTGGTAGATCTCGTCGACGAGCCACTCGTTGGGCCCGAATGCGGCAAGGCGGCTGCTCTGCTCCGACTGATCCGACGTCGACATCGACGACCCTTCACTGCGCACAGGGATGGCCCGCCGGTGGACGGGCACGACCTCCCCAGTCTACGCGGTGAGCGCTCCTCGCCGGACGGCCGGTGCCGCGGGGCGAGACGGTCCGGAGCGCCCGGCGCGTGGTCCGTCCGGGGCGACGCGACGCGTTGCGGGGCGACCCCGGGCGCTAGCGTGTCGAGGGCTGGCGCAGGCGTCTGCTGGAGGCCATGGGGCGCCGACCGTGACCGGACGGTGCCGGCCGGTCAGGTGACGTCGCGCCGCTGGGTGGTCGCGGCGGCGAGAGCGGCGAACACCGCCGTCCAGCCGATCAGCACGAGCGCGCCTCCCCAGACCGGGAGGTAGGAGGTGTTGTTCGGACCGGTCGCCTGGAGGATGCCGTTGAGCGCACCGCCCGGGAGCCACTTGCCGAACTTGGGCAGGAACGACACGAGCAGCGACTCGATGATGAGCACCCAGACCAGCACGCCGAGGATCGCGGCGATCTGGTTGCGGATCAGCGTGCCGAGGGCCACGCCGAGCACGGCGAAGAGCGCGCAGCCCAGGACGGCGCCGCCGGCGATCTGCCACATCGCGGTCCACGGGATGTCGGCGTGGGTCTTGAGCGGCAGCAGCGCGAGGGCCAGCACGTAGCCGAACACCACGCCGATCACGGCGTAGACGGCACCGATCACGGCGTACGCCGCCATCTTCGCGACCATCACGCGGTTGCGTCGCGGCTCTGCGAGCAGCGTCGAGGTCAGGGTCTGGTGGCGCAGCTCCTGCGTCATGCCCATCGTGCCGATGACGATCGCGAACAGGTAGGCGCCCCCGGCCTGGCCGAACACGTTGCGCAGGCCCTCGGGCGTGGTGAGGCGCGGGACGACGACGCCCGGCTGCTCGGGCGCCAGGATCGTCGCGACGATGCCGATGCCGATGAACAGCACGACGCCGACGAGCATCCCGAGCCACATCTTCGTGCTCGTGACCTTGAGCAGCTCGGCGGAGACGAGCCGGCTAGGCGCCGCGAGGTGCGCGGGGGCGGGGGCGGTGAGGGTGTCGGTGCTCATGAGGTGGCTCCACCGGTGAGGGACAGGAAGACCTCTTCGAGGTCGGAGGACGCGGGGCGCAGCTCGTGCAGCTCGACCTGCGCGCCGAAGGCGATGTGCCCGATGGTCGCGGCGTCGGCGTCGACGACGTGCAGCGAGCCGTCCTCGGTGCTCACGCGGGCACCTGGTGCGTGCGCCGCGAGGGCGTCGGCGAGCTGCTGCGGCGTCGGCGTACGGACGACGACGTGGCTGTGGCCGGCGGTGAGCTCGTCGAGCGGGCAGGCGCGGACCAGGCGGCCATTCGCGATGATCACGACGTCGTCGACGGTCTGCTCGACCTCGGAGAGCACGTGGCTCGAGACGAGGACGGTGCGGCCCTGGCCGGCGAGGTAGCGCAGGAAGGCGCGGAGCCAGGCGATGCCCTCGGGGTCGAGGCCGTTGGCCGGTTCGTCGAGCAGGAGGACCCCGGGGTCGCCGAGCAGCGCCGCCGCGAGCTGCAGCCGCTGGCGCATCCCGAGGCTGAAGCCTCCGACCGTGCGGGTGGCGGAGTCGACGAGACCGACCAGCTCCAGAACCTCCGGGACGCGTCGTTCGTCGATGCCCGCGGCACGGGCCAGCACGCGCAGGTGGTTCTGCGCGCTGCGCCCGGGGTGGAAGCCCGTGGCCTCGAGCGCTGAGCCGACGATCCGCATCGGGTGCGGCAGGTCGTGGTAGTGCTTGCCGTCGATCGTCGCGCTGCCCGAGGTGGGAGCGACCAGGCCGAGCAGGCAGCGCAGCGTCGTGGTCTTGCCCGCGCCGTTGGGGCCGAGGAAGCCGGTGACCCGGCCCGGTCCCACGGAGAAGGTGAGGTCGTCCACGGCCAGGACGGTGTCGAACTGCTTGGTGAGCCCGGCGACGTCGATCGTCGCGCCGAGCGATGCGGTGGTCATGCCTCCACCCTGTCCCGCGGAGTCGCGCAGCACCACCCGGTTCGCGTCGTGTCGCCCCTGATCCACCCCTGAATCGACCCTGAGCCCGGCTCCGGGCACGCAGCGTGCGCCGAGGGTCGCTACCCGTCGACGCGTCGGACGTGGCAACCTCGCCTCACCCGTGCACGCACGAACCCTGGGAGCCACGTCATGCCCGAGTCACCGTTCGGCGACGAGACCGGCATCGCGCGGATGGTCGGCGACTGGGCGGCCGAGCGCGTCGTCCGGCCGACCGACCCGAAGTCCTCGGCGCGCACGCCGGAGGAGCTGCACCGCGATGCCGGCGTCACGATCACGCACGACGGCATCGGTGCGGAGGCCGCGCTGCGCGTGTTCGACACGGTCCTCGTGCCCGCGACCCGCGCGCAGGACGACCCGATGAACCTCGCGTACATCCCGTCGGCACCGACGCGTGCGGCCGTCGCGTTCGACCTCGCGACGAGCGCGGCGAACGTCTTCGGCGGCATCTGGGAGGCGGGCGCCGGCGCGATCTTCGCCGAGAACGAGGCGCTCGCCTGGATCCGCGAGCTGCTCGGCTGGCCCAGCACCGCGGGCGGCACGTTCGTCTCGGGGGGTACGTCGGGGAACCTGTCGGCCCTCCACGCGGCGCGCGCCACCGCACGCACGCGTCGCGGCGGCCGCCCCGAGCAGGGCTGGGCCATCGTGTGCGCGGCGTCGGCGCACTCCTCGATCCGCTCGGCCGGGTCCGTCCTCGACGTCGACGTCATCCCCGTGCCGCAGGACGATCGCGGTCGTCTGACCGGCGCGGCTCTCCGTCCCGTGCTCGAGGCGCACCCGGAGATCTGCGCCGTGGTCGCGAGCGCCGGGACGACCAACACCGGGACGGTCGACGAGCTGGACACCATCGCCGACGTCTGCCAGGACCTCGGCGTATGGATGCACGTCGACGGTGCCTACGGCGGTGCCGCGCTCGCGGCGCCGAGCGCACGTGACCTCTTCCGCGGCATCGAGCGTGCCGACAGCTTCATCGTCGACCCGCACAAGTGGCTGTTCGCGCCGTACGACTCCTGCGCGCTGCTCTACCGAGACCCGGAGCTGGCTCGCGCGGCCCACTCCCAGCACGCGTCGTACCTCGACGGGATCGACCGCGAGGCGACGAACCCGAGCGACCTCGCGATCCACCTGTCGCGCCGCGCACGCGGGCTGCCGCTGTGGTTCAGCCTCGCCACCCACGGGACGGCGAGGTACTCCGAGTCCGTCGAGCGGTCGCTCACGACGGCGCGCGAGGTGGCGGCGTACATCCGAGGCAGCGAGCACCTGCGGCTGCTGCTCGACCCGATGCTCAGCGTGGTGATCTTCGACCGTCCGGGGTGGAGCGAGGAGCAGTACACGGCGTGGTCGAAGCACATGGCGATCACCGGGCAGGTCCTCTGCCTGCCGACCCGCTTCCAGGACGAGATGGTGCTGCGCCTCGCCTTCGTCAACCCGCTCACCGAGAGCGCGCAGGTCGTCGAGGTCCTCGAGACGCTGCGTTGACCGGCACGTGGCGCTGACCGGCCGCTAGCCTCGACAGGAGCGCCCGCCGTCCCGGTGCGGCGCCGAGTGCACGGAGGACCCGATGGCCGGCAAGGACCTGTTCACCGACGAGGAGTGGGCGCTCGTCACCCCGGTCCCCGCGCTCGTGGTGATGGCCGCGAGCATCTCCGACGGCAAGGCGATGCCGTCGGTCCGCGAGATCACGGCTGGCGCCGAGGTGCTGGTCGAGGCCGCGAAGGACCACCCGGCGGACACGCTCGTCGGCGAGCTGGTGGCGGGCCTGAAGGACCACAGGCCGGACCTCGGCGAGTCCAAGCCGTCGAGCACCGCGGGCGTGGTCGACGAGCTCGTGGCGCAGATCGAGGCCGGCTGGAGGACGTTCACCTCGAAGGCTCCGGGCGAGGACGTCGTGGCGCTGCGTGCGGTGCTGACGACCGCGGCGAAGGCCGTCGTGGAGCGTCTCGGCACCGGGTTCATGGGGTCGGGCGACGAGAAGGTCACGCCGAGCGAGCAGGCCTTCGCGGGCCGGCTGGCCGCGATCCTCGCGGCGTAGCGTCGCGCGCCGTGGCCACAGTCCTTCTCACGGGGATGTCCGGCACCGGCAAGTCGACCGTGCTGGGCGAGCTCGCGGCACGTGGCTACCGCGTGATGGATCTCGACGACGAGGGGTGGGGCGTCGAGGTCGCGACGCCGGACGGCTCGGCGATGGAGCAGCTCTGGCGCGAGGACCGGGTCGCAGAGCTGCTGGCGTCCGGCGCCGACGCTCCGCGCGTCGTCGCCGGCTGCGCGGCTAACCAGGGCGTGTTCTACGACCGCTTCACGGCTGTCGTGCTGCTGAGCGCCCCGCTCGACGAGCTTCGTGAGCGGCTGGCTACGCGCGACACGAACGACTTCGGCAAGGACCCGCACGAGCTCGAGCGCATCCTCGGGGACCTCGCCGAGGTGGAGCCGCTGCTCCGCGCGACCTCGACGACCGAGATCGACACGACCGCCCCGCTCGCCGAGGTGGCCGACGCCGTCGAGGCGCTCCTCACCGCGTCACGCGCTCGACACCGACGTCGTCATCGAGCGCTTCGACAGGTGAGACGGTCCGGGAACGGGAACGTGGACCGCCCCCGAGGGGGCGATCCACGTGTCGACGGCGGTGAGCCGTCCCGGGTCTGTGAGACCTAGAGAGGCGTGACGTTCTCGGCCTGCGGGCCCTTCTGGCCCTGCGTGACGTCGAACGTGACCTTCTGGTTCTCCTCGAGCGAGCGGTAGCCCGACGACGCGATGGCGGAGAAGTGCACGAACACGTCGGCGCTTCCGTCCTCGGGGGCGATGAAGCCGAAGCCCTTCTCGCCGTTGAACCACTTGACTGTTCCGTTGACCATGGTGTTCCTCTTCTGTAGCTCGGGCAGGATGCGAACGTCGCATCCTGCAAGTTGCCACCGAGGTGCCCTCCATCGCCTGAGACTCAGGGAGAAAGCAAGGACGCCCGGCGGAGTCGATCCGCGGGCGTCCGAAGAACGTTCGAGGAACTGCTGTACCAACCTCTCTGAGGCTACCACGCTCGGCAGGCGCGCTTCGTTCAGCACGGTGCCCGGCGGCCGCGTCTCGTGGGCCTACTACCTGCGCGCTGGGCCTTCATCGCGGTGCCCAGGACGTCCTGCGCGCCCGCTCCTCCGCTGTGCTCCATGAGTGCAACCTCTCGGCGAGGAGAGGGTTCACGGGGAACTCTCAGCCGCGAGGCGGGCCGAAGCGCTCCGGAACGACCCCCGGTGACCGATGGGCGGGGGACGGCACGTCCTCGCACCCATCCGTCAGGAGATGCCGTGAGCATCGCACCCATCGGCACCACCCCGCTCGACCCCGTCGGCAAGAGCGAGGGGCACCGCAGCCACGGTGGTCACCGCGTGGCCATGGACATGCCGCCCAGGCGCTCGGCATGTCCGCGAAGGACCTGCGCACCGCGCTCACCGGCAGGCAGGCCATCGCCTCGCTCGCGACGAGCAAGGGCACAGCACCGACACCGTGAAGCCGGCCATCACCGACGCCCTCACCAAGGCCGACCCGAACATGACCGCCGACCGGGCTCAGCAGCTCGCGCAGCGCTTCCTCGACGGCCCGAAGAACGCCGGCGGCGCCCCGAAGCCGGGCGACGTCGACAACGACGGCGACAGCCACTGACGCAGGCAGCCGCGCCCCACGATCGTCGCCCTACGGCGCCGTCTCCTCGCGGTGGCGGCGTCGTAGCCGTGCGACCTCGGCGCGCAGCTCGGGGTCGTCCATCACGATCGCGACAGTCGGGCAGTCCGACGGCCCGAGGAACGCCTCGGGGTGGCACAGCGTGCACGGCTGGCCCGGGCGCAGCGGGCAGGCCGCGTCGACGACGCGCGCTGCCGTGCCCGTGCTGGTCACCCGACCAGTCTGCGCCTGCCGTCGCGACGGCAGGCGGCCGGTCACTCCGACTGTGACGCGAGATACGCCGCGAGGACTCGCTTCGGTGCCCGCGTGATCCAGGACTCGGTGATGAGCTCCTCGAGCTCGTCGAGCTCCACGTCGTCGAGGAGGACCAGGACGGCGGCGTTGCCGTCGAAGTGCGGGATCGTGAAGACGGCAGCGGACGACTCCGCCAGGACGTGCTCCTTCACGTCGAGGTCGGCGACGCGCACCCCGAGGGTCTCGCCCTGCGGCGCATCGTCGCCGAGCACGCGCATGTCCGACGGGCGCAACGGGCGTTCCCAGGCGAAGTTCTTGCCCTTCACCAGCCACTGCCGCCAACCCTCGCGCATCACGCTCGCCTCGGTCTCGGGCAGCGCGAGGGCGACCCGCGCGACGTCGTCCCAGCCGGCCATCGCACGACCGTAGCGAGCCCCGCTCCGTCGCGGAACAGTCAGCGCTCGGCGAGGCCGCGCAGCGTCACGGCGACGAGGTCGCCGAGGGTGTCGAGGTGGTAGCCGCCCTCCTGGACGGCGACGGTCGGGAGGCCGAGCGCGGCGAGGCGGCGTCCGGCGGACTCGTAGCCGTCGTGCGAGACCTGCAGCGGCGACTCGGGGTCGGCTGCGGCCGCGTCGACGCCGAGGCTCACGACGAGCGCGGTCGCCCCGTGCGCCGCGACGGCGTCGACGATCCGGTCGATCGCGGCGAGCCACTGCTCGTCCGGTGCGCCCTCGGCCAGCGGCACGTTGAGGTTCGCGCCGAGACCGGCGTCGCGTCCGGTCTCGTCCGCGAACCCGGCGTAGTGCGGGAACCATCCCGCGCCGGGATCGACGTGCACAGAGGCGTAGAGGACGTCGGCCCGGTCGTAGAACAGCGCCTGCGTGCCGTTGCCGTGGTGCGCGTCGATGTCGACGATCGCGACCCGCCCGTGACCGGCGTCGCGCAGTGCCTGCGCCGCGATTCCCGCGTTGTTGAGGTAGCAGGACCCGCCGTGGGCGGCCTTGGTGACGTGGTGGCCAGGCGGACGCGCGAGCCCGTAGGCGAGCGGCTCGCCGCCCACGACGAGGTCGACGGCCGAGAGCGTCACGTCGACGGCCGCACGGGCCGCCTCCCACGTGCCGGGACCGACGAGCGTCATCGTGTCGTAGCACCAGCGACCCGCGGCGGCATGCACGGCGGTCGGCTCGCGCTCAGGCAGCCCGTCGAGCATCCCCGCGGTCGGCATGAGGTAGGGCACGACGCGGTCCTGGCCCGGCTCGACCGGGAAGCCGGCCTCGACCCAGCGCGACCACACCGTGCGCAGGTGCTCGACGAGCCGCGGGTCGTGCACGCGCAGCAGCACGTCGTCGCTGTGCCCGACGGCGTCGACGACCGCATGGCCGGCACGTCGCAGCGCATCCTCGATGCGGGTCGCGCGCTCGGGCAGCTCGGTGCCGGGCGTGCGCACACCGACCCAGATCTCGGCACCGGGGACGTGCAGCAGACAGGCGTCGCTGCGGACTACGACGGCGGGCGAGGTGCTCACCCGCGCAGCATGGCAAACTCCGCGCCGCGGCGGTGGCCGGGGGCGACCTCGCGCGTCCGACGCCGTCGAGGACGTGCGCTGGGGCAGGATGCGGGGATGACCTCGCTCGCTGACCTGGGAGTCAGGATCGGCACCCTCCCCACGGGTCCGACGAACTCGGTGGTCGACGTGCCGGGCGTCGGCCTCGGCCACTCGACCGTCGTCTACGACGATGCTCCGCCTCCCTTCGGGCGCGGAGTCGCCCGCACCGGCGTGACCGTCCTCGACCTCGGCGGCGACGTCTGGGAGCGGCCGGTCGTGGCCGGCGTCTCCGTCCTCAACGGTGCGGGCGAGCTCACCGCCCGCAGCCAGGTGGACGAGTGGGGACTGCTCGAGACGCCGGTGTTCCTCACGTCCACGATGCAGGTCGGCCGGGTCTACGACGCCGCGTGCCGCCTGCTCATGGCCGAGCAGCCGCGCATCGGTGTCGACGACGTCGTGATCCCGATGGTCGGCGAGTGCGACGACTCGTGGCTGAACGACCCGCGGCACATGCACGTGACCGACGAGCACGTCGCCGCCGCGCTCTACGCCGCGCGGGGGTCCGCCGGCTCCGGAGCCGCGCCAGAGGTCGGTGCGGTCGGCGCCGGCACCGGCATGTCGTGCTTCAACTGGAAAGGCGGCATCGGCACGTCGTCGCGCGTCCTGCCCGACGGCCACGTGGTCGGCGTCGTGCTGCTCACCAACTTCGGGCAGTGGGACCGGCTCACCCTCGGCGGCGTGGCCGTCGGCCGCGCGCTCGGCGCACCGCGCCACCTCCCGCCGCCGCCCGCCGGATCGTGCCTCGGGGTCGTCGTGACCGACGCCCCGCTCGACCACAGCGCGTGCGAGCGCCTCGCGACCCGCGTCGGCCTCGGGCTCGCGCGCACCGGCTCGACCGCGCACCACTCGTCCGGAGAGCTCTTCGTCGCGGCGGCCCTCGGGCTGCGCGCGTCCCGCGGGGAGGCGCCCACTGCGACGCCGGTCACCGGGCGGGGCCTCGATCCCTACTTCGAGGCGGTCGTCGATGCGAGCGAGGAGGCCGTGCTGGTCTCGCTGCTTGCCGCCCACGACGTCACGGGCGTCGAGGGCCGCACCGTCGCGGCGCTGCCGGTCGACCGACTGCGCCGGATCCTCGCGGAAGGACGCCCCGCATGACCGACACCACCGAGGCCCCCGGGCCGGACGTGGGCGCAGCGAATCCCGGCACGAAGGTCGACGCCTGGATCCCCATGAGCGACGGCGTGTTCCTGGCTGTCACCCTCTACCTCCCCGATCCGGGCGCCGGGCCGCAGCCGTGCATCCTCGAGGCGCTGCCCTACCGCAAGGACGACATGACGTCGTCCTACCGCCCGGAGTACGTCCGGCTGCGCGACGAGCACGCCTACGCCGTCGCTCGTCTCGACGTGCGGGGCACCGGGAGCAGCGGCGGCCGCGCGACCGACGAGTACCCCGAGGTCGAGCAGCGCGACCTGGCCGAGGTCATCGCGTGGCTGGCCGCACAGCCGTGGTGCGACGGCAACGTCGGGATGTACGGCACGTCCTATAGCGGCTTCAACTCGCTGCAGATGGCCTGCGAGCGCCCGGCCCACCTCAAGGCCGTGATCGCGATCTACGCGACCGACGACCGGCACACCGACGACGTCCACTACATGGGCGGGCTACGGCGATGGATCGACCTCGTCGACTACTGCCACTACATGACGCCGATGAACGCCCTGCCGCCCGTGCCCGCGGTGTTCGGTCCGACGTGGCGCGACGAGTGGCGTGCGCGGATCGCCGAGCACGAGCCGTGGCTGTTCACCTGGCTGAGCCACCCGCACGACGACGCCTACTGGCGGCACGGCTCCGTGCGCCCGGCGTACGACCAGATCGAGATCCCGACGATGATCGTCGCCGGCTGGGCCGACGGCTATCGGAACAACACGTTCCGCACGATGGAGAAGCTCGGCGAGAACGGGGTGCCGCGACGGCTGCTCGCGGGCCCGTGGTCGCACGCGTCGACGTCGTCGTCGCTGCCCGGCCCGCGCATCGACCTGGTGCCCGAGATGGTGCGCTGGTGGGACCGCTGGCTGCGCGGCGTGGAGAACGGCGTCGACACCGAGCCCGAGGCGATCTGGTACTCCCGCGCGTCGCACCGGCCGGCGCCCGACCTCGACATCGTGCCCGGGGTCTGGCGCGCCGACTCGTGGCCGACCGTGCGCTCGACCTGGATGGAGCTCCCGCTCGAGGCGAAGCTGCCCTACGTCGTGAAGCCGGACGTCGGCACCGCGGCCTGGATCTCCTGCGCGGGTCACCTGCCCTACGGGCAGCCGCTCGACCAGCGCCACGACGACGCCGACTCGCTCACCTGGACCGTCGACCCCGAGGGCCTCGAGATCGCCGGCAACCCTCGCGTGCAGCTGTCGATCTCAGCCTCGGCTCCCGTCGCGACGGTCGCGCTCAAGCTCAACGACGTCGCCTCCGACGGCACGTCCACGCTCGTCACCCGCGGCGTCCTCAACCTCACGCGGCGCGGCGGCATGGACACGGCGGTCCCGCTCGAGCCCGGCGTCGCCTACGACGTCGAGGTGGAGCTCGAGGCGACGGCATGGCAGTGGCGTCCCGGCCACAAGCTGCGGCTGTCGCTCGCGGGAGCCGACTGGCCGAACACGTCGGCGCCGCCCGAGCCGGTGACGCTCTCCGTGCGCGGTGGCCGCATCCTGCTCCCGGCGTACTCAGCGGCGGGATCGCCTGCGCCGCCGGAGTTCTCGCCCGGCGACGAGTCGTCGTCGGAGAGCGACCACGGCGTCGTGTGGCGCGTCGAGCACGACGTGCTCGGCCGCACGACCTCCTGCGTGATCGACCACGGGTCGGCCTACGACGCCCCCTACGGCTCGGTGGTCGAGCACTACTCCGGCCGCGTGTCCGTGTCGAGCCGCACGTTCGCGCAGGTCGCCGCGGCCGACGTGTCGTTCACGCTCCGCTTCGCCGACGACGGCACGGGAGAGGCGACCTCGGTCGTCGCCCGGTCCGTCCTCGAGGTGCACGCCGGTCCGCGGACCTACGACGTGACGATCAGCCTGGTCTGCACCGAGGCCGGCGAGGTCGTCGGCGAGCGCCACTGGCAGGCCCAGTTCCCCCGCGACCTCGCCTAGTGGTGCGCGTGTAACAGTCGGGAGTGCGCACAGACGTGCCCGGAAGCGAGCACATCCGACTGTTACACGCCGGGCTTCGGGGGTGCGACGACCGGGGCGAGGACGACGATGCCGACCGCGAGGACGGGCAGGATCCACAGCGCGTGGCCGATGCCGATCTGCTGGGCGAGCAGACCGATCAGCGGCGGGCCGATGAGGAAGCCGCCGTAGCCGATCGTCGACACCGCAGCGATGGCGTCGGCGGCGCGGCCGGGCTGCTCGCCGCCCGCGCTCATCGCGGCGGGGAAGACGAGCGCGGTGCCGATGCCCCAGAACGCGATGCCGAGGATGATCCCCGGCATCGCCGGCAGGGCGAGCGCCGCCGCGACGCCGAGGCCGGCCAGGACGCCGGCGATCCGGATCGCCGTGCCGCGGCCGAGCCGCGCGATCACCGGCGTTCCGCCGAACCGGCTGAGCGCCATCGCCGTCGCGAAGACCGTGTAGCCGAGGGCCGCGGCGGTCTGCGTCTGGTCGCGGTCGTCGGTGAGGAAGAGCGTGATCCAGTCCGACGCCGAGCCCTCGAGCAGCGTGGCGCACAGCGTGATCACGCCGATGAGCACGATGCGTCGGGTGAGCAACCTGGCCCTGCGCACGCCGGGCTCAGCGTCGTCCTCGCTCGCGACGACGACCTCGTCGGGCTCGCGGTCGTCGATGTACTCGCGCAGGACGATCACGATGGTGAGGGTCACGGCGACCAGTGCGGCGACGGTGAAGTGCACGCCCAGTGCGATGCCGGCGCCGGCGGCGAGCGCACCGAAGGCCCCGCCGAGGATCGCGCCGACGCTCCAGCAGGCGTGGTAGCGCGGCATGTAGTCGCGGCCGGCGCGGCGGTCCACGTAGGAGCCCTGGATGTTCATGGCGACGTCCCACGAGCCGTAGCACGTGCCCATCACGAACAGGGCGATCCCCGTCGTGACGACGCCCGGGGCGAGGGCCGCGGCCACGAGCCCGATGCCGGAGACGATCGACGTGACGATCACGACGGGGCGGCTGCTCCACCGGTGGGCGAGGCGCCCGACGAACGGCATGGCGACGAGCGACCCGAGACCGAGCGTGAGCAGGGTGAGGCCGATCGTGCGGGGGTCGGCGTCGAGCCGGTCACGGGTGGCGGGGAGCCGCGAGATCCACGCCGCGATGACGGTCCCGTTGAGCGCGAAGACGGCAGCCGTCGCCAGTGCGGCACGCCTCGAGCCGTGAGGCAGGGCGGTGTCGGCGTAGGCGGAGGTCTCGCGGCTCACCCGCACGATCCTGCCACGCGGACGGGAGCGGTCAGTCCTCGATGTGCGGGGGGATGCCGAGGTAGCCGCGACCGATCATCTGGACCCACTGGTGGACCGCGTCCTCGTTGGGCGCGAACGGGCCGGGGGAGAAGTGCGGGGACGTGAGACCGCGCTGCACGAGCTCGCAGGCCTTCCAGTCCTGGGAGTTGGTGAGGTCCCAGAACTCCATGGCGTAGGACGGGTCGATGTCGGAGCCGGGGAAGTACCAGCTGCACTCGATCCAGGTGAGGTCGGGCGCGACGGGCAGCACGCGATGGGTCATGACGTAGTCCGGGTGGCCCGAGATGAGCAGGTTCGGGAAGAGCTGGACGTAGAGCACGGTGTGCTGAGGGGCGCCCTCGATCGGTCGGCCCTTCGACGTGCCGTCCATCGACATCGTGACGGCGTCGCCCTTGAAGTCCATCGTGCCGCCGACCCACGCGCCCGGGAGCGAGTGGTTGTCGCCCGAGCTGGGGTTCGAGACCTGGCACAGCTCGGGGTGGATGAGCGGGCAGTGGTAGCACTCGTGGTAGTTCTCCGAGACCAGCTTCCAGTTCGCGGCGATCTCGTAGGTGTGGTGGCCGCCGAGCACGAGATCCTCGGGGCGGTAGGGCGCGACCAGGTCGTCGAGCACGCCGAGGTGCTCCTCGAACGGTGCGGCGGTCCCGGTCGCGTTGACGAACAGCCAGCCGTGCCAGACCTTCGCCGGCAGGGGCACGAGGCCGTAGTCGGCTTTGTCGAAGAACTCGTTGTCGCGGAACCCGGGAGCGCCCTGCAGCGACCCGTCGAGGCGGTACGTCCACGCGTGGTAGACGCACAGCACCGACTTGTTGGTCGAGCACTGGTCATCCTCGAGCAGGACGTGCGCGCGGTGCCGGCAGGTGTTGGCGAAGGCCCGGACCTCGTCGTCGGCGAAGGTCAGGAGCACCGGGATGTCGCCCACGACGATCGCCCGCTGCGTGGAGTCGGCGCCGCGCAGCTCTTCCACGCGCCCGACGCACGCCCAGGAACCCGCGACGAGGTTGCGCAGCTCCCAGGCCAGGACGTCCGGCGATGTGTAGGACTCGACCGGCAGCATCGTCGACCGCCCGAAGGGCAGCAAGGCCCTCGAGAGGCCCTCCGGGTCGACCGGGGCGAGCGGGGAGAGGGACGACACGTCGTCGAGCGTGCTCATCGGGGACTCCTGCTGACTTGCGCGACAGTACAGTCGCGACCGTGGCGAGACGAAAGGTCGAGGTGCGGCGCGAGGAGATCCTCGCAGCCGCCGAGGCCGAGGTGACGAAGCGCGGCTTCGCGCACACGCGGGTCGGCGACGTCGCCGACGCCCTCGGCGTGAGCAGCGCGCTGATCTTCTACCACTTCGGCACGAAGGAGAAGCTCTTCGCCCAGACGCTGGAGCACGCGGTGAAGCGCGACCTCGACCGCCTCGACGACGCCGTCGCGCGCGCGTCCGGCCCGATCGACGGGGTGCGCCGGATGCTGCAGCTGTGGGCGCCGCAGGGCAACGCCGCCGGCTGGACGGTGTGGGTCGACGCGTGGGCGGAGTCGCTGCGCGAGCCCGAGATGCGGGCGATGAGCCGACGCCTCGACGTGACGTGGAAGGAGGCGCTCGCCGACCAGATCACCCGTGGCAACGAGGCCGGGCTCTTCTCCTGCGCGGACCCGGAGGGTGCGGCCTGGCGGCTGTCGGCGCTGCTCGACGGTCTGGCGGTGCAGGTGACGGTGCACCGCAACCTCACCAAGAAGCAGCTCGCGGTCTGGGTCCGCGGTGCCGCCGCGCGCGAGCTCGGCGTCGACCCCGGCGTGCTCGACTGAGGTCATCTAGACCATCCAGTTGGGCACGTAGGACGGGTCGGTGAGGCCCGGGCGGTCGAGGGAGAACGCGCGGATGTCGGCGGTGGTCGTGCCGTCGACCGCGACGCCGGTCAGCAGGCGGCCGAACGTCGCCGCGAACTTGTAGCCGTGCGCGGCGCCGAGCCCGACGCTGACCTGCGGGTGCTCGGGGACGCGTGAGACGACGAAGTCGCGGTCCGGGGTCAGCGTGTAGAGGCAGCGCTTCGAGCGGGTCGCGGGACCGGACGCCGGGAAGGTGCCGGCCATGAACTCGGCGAGGCGGTCCCGCAGCCTGGCGTTCTCGGCGCCCTCGCGGTCCTCGGCGGTCACCACCGGGCCGCCGCAGTCCTGAGCCGCCTTGACGGTGTCCTCGCCGTAGCAGGGAAAGCCGTAGAACGACGGCTCGTCCATCCAGATCCACACCGGGAACCGCCCGGGGCGGAAGGGCTCCGGGTCGGCCGGCGTGAAGTAGGTGACCTGCTCCTCGGTGACGGTCAGCGGGAGGTCGCGGCCGAGCGGCGCGAGCAGCGCGGACGTCCACGCGTCCGCGCTCACGACCACGCGCGCCGCGGACACGACGCCGGCGTCGGTCACGAGGTCGACGGCGTCGCTGCGCGGCACGATCGCACGGACCGCGGTTCGGTCGCGCAGGACGGCGCCGTACGCCATGGCCCGGCGCTGCATCGCCGCGACTCCGCGCGCCGCGGGGACGATCGCGGTGCGCTCCTGGAACAACACGCGGGTGCCTTCGGGCAGCGAGATCTGCGGCCACCGCGACCGTGCCTCTGCTACGTCGAGGACCTCGTGCGCGACTCCGCAGGCGTTCATCGACGACGTGTAGTCGTCGATGCCGATGACCGCGGCGTGCGGGAACAGGTCGATGCCGCCGGTGATCGTGACGAAGGACTCGCCGGTCTCCGCCTCGAGGTGGGCCCAGTCGTCGTAGGCGGCGAACGTGAGGTCGACGTACTCGGGCGTGTGGTAGCTGTGGCGCAGGATGCGGCTGCTGTCGTGCGACGCGCCGCGCTCGTGACCGAGCTCGAACTGCTCGAGGCCGATCACCGAGAGGCCGCGTCGCGAGGCGTGCCAGGCGGTGGACGAGCCCAGGGCGCCGAGGCCCACGATCGCGAGGTCGTAGGTCTCGGTCATGCGGTGCTCCCGGTGGCGTCGGCGCCTGCGTGCCCGGCCGCGTCGCCGTCGAAGCGGGGGAGGAGCCAGCGCCGGATGTCGAGCGAGGCGTCCTCCATCGGCGCGTACCAGCCGTCGACGTAGGCGCGCGAGGACATCCCGCGCTGCACGGACTCGCAGATCCGCCAGTCCTGGAGGTTCGTGATGTGCCAGAGCTCCTCGGCGTCGCTCGGGTCGAACGAGTCCTTCGCGACCTCGTCGGGCGCGAAGAGCAGGTCGCAGGTGACCTCCGTGCGGTCCGCCGCGAGCGGGCGCAGCAGGAACGCCGCGGCGTGCTCGGCGGAGAGCGACAGCAGCAGGTTGGGATAGACCAGCTCGCCCTTGTGCTTGACCCGCTCGTGCTCGTCGAGGTCGGGGAACGGCGCGCGGTCCGACGTGCCGCTCATCGTGAACGTCCAGGCGCCCTCGCGGTGCGGCACGCCGTCGTCCCACGTGAGGTCGGTGCCGCCGCCGGCGAACGCCGGCACGAGGCGCGAGAGCTCGGGGTGGACGGGACCGCAGTGGTAGCACTCGTTGTAGTTCTCCGCGACCACCTTCCAGTTCGCGGCGACGTCGTAGACCAGGCGCCTGCCGACCACGAGCGTGTCGAGGGGATAGCGCACCACCTTCTCGGGCACAGGTGCGAGCGCGTCGAGCAGGGGAGCGGCCGTCGCGGGCGAGCCGTGCAGCCAGAGCCAGCCGCCCCACGCGTCGACGCCGACCGGGTGCAGGCCGAACGCCGAGCGGTCGAGGACGACCTCCTCGGTGTGCGGCGCGTGCAGCAGCGAGCCGTCCAGGGCGTAGGTCCACGAGTGGTAGGGGCAGCGCAGCGATCTCACCGCGCACGGGGCCGGCGCCTCGGAGGTCGGGTCGACCGGCACGACCTGCGACCCGCGGTGCCGGCAGACGTTGTAGTGCGCGTGCAGCGCGGCGTCGCGGTCGGTGGTGACGAGGACCGACTCGCCGTGCAGCTCGACGACGGCGAGCCGTTCGGGGAGGAGGGATGCGGAGCCGGACGTGGTCAGCCCGAGGTCGTCGAGGCGGCCGACGCAGGTCCACTCGTGCAGCAGCACGCGCTCGCGCTCGGCGAGGTGCGTGGCCGGGTCGACGTAATGCTCGCGCGGGAGCGCTGCCTGCAGGCCCGCCACGGGTCAGCCGCCGCTCTTCGAGCCGAACGACGGGATCTTGGACTTCCACTGCTCGCGCTTGCGGTCGCCGAGGATCTGCGCCACGACGTTGCGTCCCGGCACGCCCGTCACGCCGCCACCGCCGTGCGTCGCGGAGCCCGCCTGGTAGAGACCGCGGACCGGCGTCCGAAGGTCCGCATAGCCCGCGGCCGGGCGTGCGTGGAACATCTGTCCCATCGTGAGCTCGCCGTGGAAGATGTTGCCGCCCACGATGCCGTACTCGTGCTCGATGTCGTAGGGGCTGAGGATCTGCCGGTGCAGCACCGACGAGGTGAAGCCGGGAGCCACCGCCTCCACGCGGGCGAACAGGCGGTCGGCGTAGGCCTCGAGCTCGTCGCGGTGCGGCTCGGCGTTCCAGGTGTGCGGCACCCACTGGGTGAACATGCTCATGACGTGCTTGCCCTCGGGCGCCAGCGTCGGGTCGAACACGCTCGGGATGCAGATGTCGGCGAACGGCAGGGTGCTCGGCCTGCCCGCGGCCGCCTCCTGGAACGACGCCTCGACCTCGTCGAGGCTCTCCGAGAGCACGATCGTGCCGCCCTGCACCTGCGGGTCGAACCCGGGCTTGCTGGTGAAGTCGGGCAGCCGGTCGAGCGCGACGTTGATCTTCACCGTGCCGCTGCGTGACTTGTAGCGCTCGATGTCGTCGACGAAGTCGGCGGGCAGGTCGGCGCGGTCGAGCAGGCGCAGGAACGAGATCTGCGGGTGCGCGGTCGTGATGACCGTCGGCGCGGAGATCTCGGTGCCGTCCTCGAGCACGACGCCGGTGACCTCGCCGCCCTTCGTGGCGATGTGCCCGACCGGTGCGTCCGTGCGGATCTCCGCGCCGAACGTGCGCGCCGCCGACGCGATCGCCTGCGACACGCCGCCCATGCCTCCGCGCGGGAAGCCCCACGCGCCGATGCGCCCGTCGCCGAGGTCGCCGATGTGGTGGTGGGCGATGACGTACGCCGTGCCCGGGGTGCGCGGCCCGGCCCACGAGCCGATCACCGCGGAGACCGACAGCACGCCGCGCATCGCATCGGACTCGAAGGTGTCCTCGATGAGGTCCGCAGCGCTGCTCGTGAGCAGACGCGTCAGGTCGACAGCCTTGCGCTGGTCGACGTCCTTGAGGCGGCGCAGCAGCAGCGCCTGGCGGGCGAGGTCGATGGGCTTGCGCGAGCCGACCTTCGGCGGGATCTCGCTGATGAGCGGTCCGAGCACGTTGCCCAGGCCGTCCATCCACTCGTCCCAGTGCTCGACCGCGTCGGCGTCCTTCGCGGAGAACTTCGCGATCTGCTCGCGGCGCGCGGCCTTGTCGTCGGGCAGCTGGAGGTAGCGCCCGTCGACGCGCGGCGCGAAGTACGGACCCTGCGGGTAGACGTGGTAGCCGTGCCGGACGAGGTCGAGGTCGCGCACCAGCGTGGGAGGCAGCCAGGAGACGACGTAGGAGAGGCTCGTGACGGTGAAGTCGGGGCCGAAGGGCTGCTCGCTGACGGCCGCGCCACCGACGATGTGCCGCCGCTCGAGCACGAGGGTCGCGAGGCCCGCGCGGGCGAGGTAGGCCGCGGCGACCAGGCCGTTGTGCCCGCCGCCCACGATGACGACGTCGTAGCTCTGGGGCACCCAGGACCTCCGCAGGTATTGACTCGTGAGTCAGCAAGTATGCGGCCAGGGTGCTCTGTCCGGAAGGCTTTCCGGGGCGAGTCCCAGGGGCGCCCCGGGGTGGGGCTCGCCCGCCGAGTGTGGGGGGACGGGGCGGCGCCGATCGGCTGGTCTCGCTCGTGCCGCGCTTCCCGGCGCAGGTGTGGGGGCGCGACGAGCTCGGCACCGGCGACATGTGGAAC
Organism: Candidatus Nanopelagicales bacterium; assembly: GCA_017882705.1. Classification (GTDB taxonomy): domain Bacteria; phylum Actinomycetota; class Actinomycetes; order S36-B12; family CAIYMF01; genus Longivirga. The sequence goes on from JADGOZ010000063.1 coordinate 19,888, forward strand.
TCCAACTCGCTCGTCGCCTGGCTGCTCGCGCGGTCCGGCATCCCGACGGCCGGACTCGCCCCGCCGCACGGCGGCCGGGCGCCCGGATGGGCTGCCGGCCTGGTCGTCGCGGCTAGGTCGGGCGACGGCTGACGCGCGTCCGGACGACCCAGCGGTCCTTGCCGATGCGGCGGTCGCGGGCGAAGCCGTGCCGCTCGAACATCCCGACCGTGCCGTTGTGCAGGAACGACGACGAGACCTTCCGTGCCTCGGTGTCCTCGGGGTAGCTCTCGACCGTGCCGCCGCCGAGGCCGGCGATGAGCTCGAGGGCGCCGGCGAGCGCGGCGTCCGACACGCCCTGCTTGCGCCGGGTCTTGTCGACGTAGAAGCAGGTGATCCGCCAGTCCGGCAGCTCTGTGGCGCCGACGGCGTAGGCCTTGAGGTTCTTCAGCCGGGTGAGCTCCGCGGACGAGCCGAACTGGCACCAGCCGACGCACGTGCGGCCGTAGTAGACCAGGGCGGCATGCGCCGCGTCGTTGCGGACGCGTTCGTGCTTCGCGTCTCGGTTCTCCTCCACCGAGGTGCGGCTGAAGCCCTCGGGGTGGAACCCCATGCACCAGCAGCCGCCCCACACGCCACCGCTGCGCTCGACGAGGTCGGCGAAGTCGGGCCAGGTGGACTCGTCGAGCGCCTTCACGTCGAAGCCGGCCATGCGCACCTCCTGCGTCGAGCTGGACTGGGCCAGGCTACGACGCGCGCCGCACGACCGAGGCTGCTCTCAGGTGCGTCTGTCGCTAGTCCTCGATGACGTCGAGGCCCTGCTCCCGCAGTACTGCCACACGCTCGAGCATGCCCTGCAGCACCTCGGGGGAGTGGCCCTCCCAGCTCTCCACCTCGTCGACGACCCGCAGCGGGTGTCGTGTCCGGTAGGACTGCGTGATGTTGCCGGGGAAGCGCTTGTCGGTCACGTTGGGGTCGTCCTCGAACGGACCCAGGGGCTCGACGACGTAGATGTGCCCGCGCTCGTCGATCCCGGCGAGCGCCGTAGCCAGCTCTGCTCCCCAGGCGGCCGTGTCCACGAGGGCGGTGAAGTAGATGTTGTTCGAGACGCGGCCCTCCTGGAAGTTGGAGCCGAAGCCCGGCATGAGCTCCTCGCCGATCGGGAGAGCCGACTTCGTCCCGTGGAAGAACGGCCCCGCGATGCGGTGGCAGGTCGCGAACGTCACCGGGGTGTAGGGGCTGTCGGTCTCGCTCATGGCTGTCGTCTCCTCGTCGGTCACGTGGTTCCTTCCGTGCTGTGGCCCGGCCGCATGACGCCGATGGAGCGGTCGACGGCACTGGCTCCCGCGCCCGCCCTGCTCCCCTTGACCAGGTCGGATGGTGTCGAGAAGGCTTAGGCTGCCCTAATCCTCGGCACGAGGAGATCCGGTCATGGAGTTCGTGATCCTGTTGGGAATCTGCGTCGTCATTGTCGGGAGCGTCGCCTGGATCGGCCGCCGGCGCCGAGATGCTGACCCGAACCTCGTGGCGCGGACCAACCGTGAGGTCGAAGCGCGTTTGAGGGTGCTCCGTGACAGCAGACGAGGCATGCAATAGCGCCGGTTCCTTCGCTGTTGTGCGCGGGGTTCACGGGCGTTGGGCCGGGGCGACGAAGGTGACGTGGTCGGGGTGGCCGGGGTCGAGGTCGGTGCTGCGCAGGATGCGCCAGCGTCCTTCGTGGACCTGGTGGTGGTGCCTGGCGCACAGCAGGACCATGTTCGCGACCGACGTGTCGCCGTGGTGCTCCCAGTAGGTGATGTGGTGCGCCTCGCATCGGGACGGGTCGGTGTCGCAGCCGGGCACGGCGCAGCCACGGTCGCGCACGGCCAGGCACGTCGGGTCTTGGGTGGAGCGGTGCGGAGTCGAGCGCGACCTGCAACCCCTCGACCGCAGCCGTCACCGACGGCGCGGGAGGGAAGTCGAGGATCGAGCTCATGAGTCACACCCTAGAGACCACCCCTGACAGCCCGACCCTGCCGAAAGCCGTTCATCCCCAATGCCTTTCAGTCGACGGCGAACAACCATCGAGCACCACGCCGGTTGGCAGCCCGAGCATCAGCCGGTACGGTCTGGCTGAACGTGGCACGACTCGAGGAGGTGAGCCCGATGCACGCACCGTCCACCCCGGGCACCCCCGTGACGTCCACGATCGCGCCACGCACCTAGCCGTCGCGGGGAGCGCTCACGGCACTCGCTGAAGGCGACGACCATGAATCCTCCACACCCGAACGACCCTGAGCCGAACTTCCACGACCTCTCCGAGGACGCCACCCGTACGGCGTTGGTCCTGGGGGGTGGCGGATCGGCAGGCAATGCATGGCTGATCGGCGTCATCGCGGGCCTGGGTGACGCCGGCGTCGATGTGACCGACGCCGACCTGATCGTCGGGACGTCGGCCGGATCCACCGCCGCGGCCCAGGTCACCAGCCGCACCCCGGCCGAGCTGCATGCCGACATCCTGGGCGCTGCGCCCGAGCCACGCAGCGGAAGACCCGCGCCCGACCGTGGACCAGGCCCGATGAGGCCCGCGACGAACCACCTGGAGACGACGAGCGCGATCATCGCCGCTGCTGAGGATGCGGCCGACATGCGGCGCAGGATGGGTGCGTGGGCGCTCGAGAACGAAGCGGCGTCTCCCAGGTCCGCGCACTGGCGCGCCACCGTCGCCGCTCGGCTTCCCAGCCAGCTCTGGCCGCACCGGCGCCTGCTCATCACCGCGGTCGATGCCGACACGGGTGAACCGGTCGTCTTCGACCGCCGCAGCGGGATCGACCTGGTCGACGCCGTGGCCGCCAGCTGCTCCAGCGGCTCGGCCTACTCCGTCGGCGGCAGCCGGTACATCGACGGCGGCTACCGCTCCAACGCCGACAACGCCGATCTGGCAGCCGGATACGCACGGGTGCTCGTGCTCTCACCCTTCGGCGGGAGAGCACGGACGCCGTTCGGCTGGGGCCTGCATCTCGCCACACAGGTCGACGAGCTCCGCGCTGGCGGCAGCAGGGTCGAGACGATCTTCCCGGACGGCAGCTCGCGCACGGCGTTCGGCGACAACATGATGGACCCGTCGACACGGTCGCCCGCCGCGCGAGCCGGGTACGACCAGGGCGCAGCCCTCACCACGCAGCTCACCGACTTCTGGCGCTGACCCGCGACCCGATGGATCGACGGGCACGGACCCCGTTCAGAGAGCAGCGAGGTGACAGGCGCTGGTGTGCTCCTTGCCTACGGCGAGGACCGGGAGCGCCTGCGTCCTGCACGCCTGCTCGATGCCGAGGCGGGCGGCCTCACCCGACGCGACGACCGGGCACCGCGGGTGGAAGCGGCACCCGGCGGGGACCTTGGTCGGGTCCGGCGGCTCACCGGTGAGCACGACCTGCTCGAGGCGCGCCATCTCGGGGACCACCGAGAGCAGGGCACGCGTGTAGGGGTGCTGCGGGTTCGCGAGCACCTGCTCGGTCGGGCCCTCCTCGACGATCCGGCCGAGGTACATCACCGCTACGCGGTCGGCGATGTTCCACGCGAGGCCGAGGTCGTGGGTCACGACGAGCAGCGACAGGCCGAGCTGCTCGCGGAGCTTGAGCAGCAGCGCGAGGATCTCGCCGCGCACCGAGGCGTCGAGGCTCGACACCGGCTCGTCGGCCACGATGATGTCGGGCTCGAGCACGAGCGCGCCGGCGATGACCACGCGCTGGCGCTGGCCGCCGGAGAGCTCGTGCGGGTAGCGCAGGAAGAAGCGCTCGGGCGGTCGGAGGCCTGCGAGCGAGAGCGCCTCGGCGACGCGCTGGCGCTCCGCCTCGACCGCGCCGTGCACGCGCAGGCCCTCCGCGACGGCCTCGTAGACCGTGTGCCGCGGGTTCAGCGCGCCGGTCGGGTCCTGCAGCACGAGCTGCACGCGACGCCGGTAGGCCTTGAGCGCCTTGCGGCCGTACTCCAGCGGCTCGCCGTCGACCACGACCTCGCCGTTCGTCGGCTTCTCGAGGCCGAGGAGCGTGCGCGCGAGCGTCGTCTTGCCGCACCCGCTCTCGCCGACGAGCGCGACGATCTGGCCGCGGCCGAGCGCGAGGTCGACACCGTCGACCGCCCACGCCGTGCCGCCGCCGCCGCGCCCGCGGAACGACACAGCGACTCCGCGCGCCTCGAGCGCCGCGTTCGTGGACTCGACCGTCATGCCTGCACCGCCTCGTCCTGCGCGACGAGGCATGCTGTCTTGTGCTGGCCCACCTGCAGCAGCTCCGGCTCGGTCGCGGAGCAGCGGTCCTCCGCGCGTGGGCAGCGCGGGTGGAACGGGCAGCCGCTGGGCAGGTCGCCGGGGAACGGCGGGTCGCCCGGCAGACCTGCGGGGGCGTAGCGGAAGCGGGTGTCGCCGATGCGCGGGAACGCGCCGGCGAGCGCACCGGCGTAGGGATGCTTCGGACGGTCGAACACGTCGCCCGCCGGACCCTCCTCGACGACGCGGCCCGCGTACATCACGGCGATCTGGTCGCACGTGCTCGACAGCACCGAGAGGTCGTGGCTGATGAACACCAGGCCTACGCCGAGGTCCTTGACCAGACCCGTGATGACGTCGAGGACCTGCGCCTGCACCATCACGTCGAGCGCGGTGGTCGGCTCGTCGGCGATGATGAGGCGTGGGCCGCAGGCTAGGGCCATCGCGATCATCACGCGCTGCTTCTGGCCGCCGGAGAGCTGGTGCGGATAGGCCTGCGCGCGCCGAGCGGGGAGACCGACCATCTCGAGCAGCTCGCCGACGTGCCCGTCGGCCTTGGCCTTCGACGTCTTCGGGCTGTGCAGCAGGATCGGCTCGGCGAGCTGGTCGCCGATGCGCTGCACCGGGTTGAGCGCGTGCATCGCGCCCTGGAACACCACCGACGCCTGCGCCCAGCGCAGCGCACGCACCTTGCCCCACGAGAGGCCTAGCACGTTCTGGCCGTCGAGGCGCACCTCGCCGGTGACACGGGCGGTCTTGGGCTGCATCCGCAGCACCGTGCTGGTGAGCGTGGTCTTGCCGCACCCGGACTCGCCGGCGATGCCGAGGGACTCGCCGGCGTCGACGCTCAGCGTGACGTTGCGGACCGCGGGCACGTCGGCACCGCGTGAGCGGTAGGTGACGGAGACGTCGTCGAACTCGAGGAGGGCCATCAGCGCGCGTCCCCCCGTGGGTCGAGGATCTCCTCGATGGCACGACCGATCAGGTTGAACGACAGCACGACGAGCACCACGCAGACACCGGGCGCGCCGAGGTACCACCACGCACCCTGCGAGATCGCCCCGGAGGCGAAGCCCTGCTCGAGGATCGAGCCCCACGACACGTTGTCCGGGTCGCCGAGCCCGAGGAACGACAGCGTCGTCTCCGACAGGATCGAGATGGACACGGCCAGCGTGGTGTTGGCCAGCACGAGCGGCATCACGTTGGGCAGCACGTGCTTGGTCATCTGGTGCACGTTGCCCGCGCCGAGAGCCTTCGCCCGCTCGAGGTAGGGCCGACCCTCGACCGACAGCGTCTGCGCGCGGATGAGGCGAGCGGTGCCCGGCCACGACGTGACGCCGATGACGATGATGATGTTGAGCAGCGAGCGCCCGAGGACCGTCGCGAGCACGATCGCGAGCGGGAGGTAGGGGATCACCAGGAACCAGTCGGTGAACCGGTCGAGAGCCCCGCCGCCGAATCCCCGGTAGTGGCCCGCGGAGATGCCCACGGTGGTGCCGATGAGCATCGACAGCACCGTGGCCGCGAGACCGACGAGCAGCGAGATGCGGGCGCCCCAGCACACCAGGGCCAGCACGCTGACTCCGGAGTCGTCGGTGCCGAGCGGGAACTCGAGCGACGGCGGGGAGAACGGCTGACCCGTCGCCTGCGTGACGTCGAGCACCGTGCGTGGGAAGAGGAGCGGCGCGGTGAGCGCGACCAGCACGAAGAACACGAGGATGAACAGGCCGAACATCCCGCTGCGGCTGCGTGCGAACCGGCGTAGGAAGCTCGACAGCGCGACGCGGCGACGCGTCCAGACGATCGCGCGTGCGGACGACGGCGCGGAACCCTCAATCCGGGGTCCCTGCCCCGATGATCCTCGCGGTGCCTCGGGCACGGTGGGGGCGCTCACGTGCGCACTCGCGGGTCGAAGTAGCCGTAGAGCAGGTCGGCAGCCAGGTTGGCGAAGATGACCGCGGCCGAGAAGAGCAGGAACAGCGCCTGAAGCAGGGGTACGTCGGGACCGCTGAGCGCGTCGACAGTCAACGACCCGAGGCCGTTGATGGAGAACACGTACTCGATGGTGATCGCTCCGCCCACGACGAAGCCGAGGTTGAGGAAGACCAGCGTCATCGTCGGCAGCATCGCGTTGGGCACCGCGTGGCGCTTGCGGACCATGCGGTCCATCAGCCCCTTCGCCCGCGCGGTCTGGAGGTAGTCCTGCCCGGTCTCCTCGATGATGGACGCGCGCATGATCAGCGAGTACTCCGCGAGGTAGATCACCGCGAGCGTCGTCACCGGGAGCACGAGGTGCCACGCGACGTCGAGCCAGCCCGCGGGCGTGCTCGTGTCGACCCCGGGAGTGGACAGACCCCCGATCGGGAAGATGCCGGGGAACGGCCCGATGCCGACCGCGAACACGATCAGGATGATCATGCCGAACCAGAACTCGGGCATGGAGTAGAGCACCAGCGTGGTGCTGGTCGAGACCTTGTCGAAGCGCCCGCCGCGGTTCCAGCCGCTGCGGATGCCCAGCCACACGCCGACGATCGTGGCCACCAGCGTGGCCGTGCCGACGAGCAGCAGGGTCGGGCCGACGCGCGGGCCGATGACCTCCCACACGGGGGCGTGGTACTTCACCGAGTCGACGCCCTGGGAGAACGGGTTCTTCAGGTACTCGACGAGCTGCTGGAGGATCGGCTTGTCGAGGGCCGCGCGGAGCTGTCGGATCTGGTCGGCGTCCATGTTGCGGCCCCGCGTGTAGAGGCCGATGGGGTCGCCGGGCATGACGCGGAACAGGAAGAAGTTGAACAGCACCACGAAGACCAGGGTGCTGATCGCGGCGAGGAACCGGTTGACGACGTAGCGGGCGGTGGGGCTGAACGCCCCACCCGACCGCTGTGCCGCGGACGGGTGGGGGCCGGCTTCGGTGAGCAAGGCCACAGGTGGGTCCGCCTACTCGCGGTCGTCGTCGGAGCCCAGGTCACGGTTGCGCCCGCGACCGAGGACGATGCCGACGACGAGCGCGACGACGATGAGCGCGCCGATCCCGATGATCGCGAGCCAGTTCGTCGACGATGCCGCGGGCGTGGTCGTGCCCTGCCCGATCGTCGTGCCGGGGCTCGGCGACGTCTCCGCGGTGACCGGCTTGATGTTCTCGTAGGACCACGTCCCGTACTGGAAGAGCATCGCGCCCTTCGGGGAGGGCTGGTTGACGAACCCGGTGAAGCGGTCGGACCGGTAGGCCTCGGGGTTGTCGTAGTAGTACGTGAGGACGTAAGGGGCGTCGTCGTAGAGCATCTGCTGCATCTGCTTGACGATCTCGGTGCGCTTGGCGTTGTCGGTCTCGACGCTCTGCTGGTTGAACAGCGCGTCGTAGGCCGGGTTGCAGTAGAACGAGTCGGAGAGGTTGGCGTAGATGGAGTCGCCGTCCTTGTACGACCGGTTCGCGCAGGTGAACGTGGAGAGCTGGTAGTTCGGGTCGGGCTCGACGACCCAGCCCCACTCGAACATGTCGAACTTGCCCTCGCCGATCAGCGTGGTGAGGTTGTCGCTCGCGACCATCTTGGTCTTCACCTCGACGCCCACGGCGGCGAGGTAGCCCTTGAGGAACTGCACCGCCTTCTGCGAGTTGTTGCCCGAGGAGTCCGTGCGGCCGAAGAGCCGGAACGAGAGCCGGTTGCCCTTGGAGTCGGCGCGGATGCCGTCGGCGCCGACCTTGTAGCCGGCGGCGTCGAGCAGCGACTTGGCCTTCTCCGGGTCGTAGCTGCTCGGGTTGGCCGGGTCGAGGTGCAGGCTCGCGTACATCGGCGGGACGATCGTCGAGCCGGGAGTGCCGCCGCCACCGAGGATCTTGTCGACCATGGCCTGCTTGTCGACCGCCCAGCCGAGCGCCTGGCGCAGCGCCTTGTCCTTGAGCAGCGGGTTGCCGTCACCGATCGGCGTGCCGTCGGCGAGCGCAGCACCGGTGTTGAACGCCAGCTCGTTGAAGCCGGAGTACGTCGACGACAGCGTGGTGATGCCGGGCTGGTTCTGGAGCGACTTGAAGACGTTGGACTCGAGGGAGTCGGCGAAGTCGATCTCGCCCTTCTTCAGCGCCTGGCCGAGGGCGTCCTGGTTCTTGTAGATCTTGAAGACGACCTCGTCGACCGCGGGCTTGCCGCGGTAGAAGCTCGGGTTGGCCTGCATCCGGATGAACTGGCCGACCTTGCGCTCGACCATCGTGAAGGGGCCGGAGCCGACGGTCGGCGAGGACGGCGTGCCCTCGTTCGGGTAGCTCTTGACCGCCTTCTCGTCGATCGACTTCCAGATGTGCTCCGGGATGATGTAGACGAGCAGCTTCTCCATGATCGGTGAGGGCTTCTTCACCGTCAGCACGAGCGTGGTGTCGTCGGGTGCGACGGCCTTGGTGATGTTGTCGACGTAGGACCCGAAGTTGGTGCGCTCGTACTGCCCGCTGATCACACGGTTGAAGGAGTACGCCGCGTCCTTCGCGGTGAGCGGCACGCCGTCGGACCACGTCAGGCCGGAGCGGATCTTGTAGGTCCACGTGGTGTGGTCGGCCGACTCCTTCCACGACTCGGCGAGGCCCGGCACGATGTGGAAGTCGCCGGCGTCGTACTCGGTGAGGGTCGGGTACTCCATCTGGAAGATCTCGTAGGACACCGCGGCGATGCCCGTGAACGGGTTGGCCGAGTCGATGTCCTCGGTCATGCCGACGGTGAAGACCACCTTGCCGGACGGGCTCGGCGTCGCGCTGTCGGTCGCGGCGGCGGTCCCGGTCAGGGTCACCCCCAGCAGCAGCGATCCCGCGGCTGCGGCGGCGAGAAGTCGGACCGGACGGGACGGTGCGCGCATGGGTTCCTCCGTAGACGCCGAGCGGGCCCTCACCCGCGTCCTGACCCGTGGTTCAGGTCGGCGTGGCGTAGTTCTACCTCATGCCCGTCCGAATCGGGACATTTGTGACCTGTTCGTTCCCATCGCGTCTTTCTGCGGAAACAACGGCTCTGCGACGGATGAATTACGGTCTGGGCATGTCCCGACCGCCGATCGCGTCGTCCCGCCCCGTCACGACCGTGCTTCATGGCGTCAGGGACGTCGATCCGTACTCCTGGATCGACGATCCGGACGACCCGGAGACCGCCGACTACCTGCGTGCCGAGCGCGACTACTACGACGCGCGAGTGGCCGGCCTGCGCACGGTGGCCGCCGAGCTCGCGGCGGAGATGACCGCGCGGGTCCCCGAGGTCGAGCCGTCCGCGCCCTGGGAGCAGGGCGGCTGGCGCTACCGCCGGGTGACCCCCGCCGGCCTGGAGTACGACCAGCTGCTGCGTCGGCCCGCGGCCGACCCGGACGCTGCGGAGCACCTGCTGCTCGACCTGCAGGTGGTCCACGACGAGGGCGGCACGTCGTACTCCGAGGAGGGGCTGATCGAGATCAGCCCGGACGGGCGCTGGCTGGCCTGGTCGATCGACCTCGACGGCGACGAGGTCTACGCCCTCCGCTTCCGCGACCTGACGACCGGTCTCGACCTCGACGAGGTCGTGCCCCGTACCTACTACGGCGGTGCCTGGTCCGCCGACTCGACGTCGTACCTCTACGTCGTGCACGACGAGGCCTACCGCCCGTTCCAGGTCTGGCGGCACCTCCTCGGGACGGCGGTCCTGTCCGACGAGCTGGTCTTCGAGGACCTCGACGACCGCCTCGAGCTCGAGCTGCACGCGTCGCGGTCGGGCCGCTGGGCCGTCGTCACCCTGGCGGGTCGCGGCTTCACCGAGGAGTGGCTCCTCCCGACCGCCGACGTGTCGTCCGAGCCGCGGCTCGTGCGCCCGCGCGAGCTCGGCGTGGAGTACGCGCTGGAGCACGCCCCGGCCCACGGCCCGAACGGGACCGACGGCTTCTACGTCACGACCAACCTCGGAGCCACGGAGTTCCAGGTGATGTGGGCCCCCGAGGGCGACCCCGGCGCCTGGGTGCCGCTCGTCGCCGGGGACCCGGCGGTGCGCGTCTGGGCGGTCGACGCGTTCGCCGGTGGGCACGTCCTGTCGCTGCGCCGCGACGGGGCGGCGACGCTGCGCGTGGTTCCTCGCGCGGGCGAGCCGATCGACCTCCTCCCCGAGCACGCGGGCGGCATGGTGCGCCTCGAGCGCAACGAGGACTGGGACGCGCCGTTCGTGACCGTGGCCGTCGAGTCCTTCGTGCAGCCTGCGGTGGTCCAGGACGTGGCCTGGGACGGCTCGCGCACGGTGCGGCACCGCACCGAGGTCGTCGGCGTCGACCCGGACGTCTACGTCTGCGAGCGGCGGCTCGTGCCGCGCCCCGACGGGGTCGAGGTCCCGGTGATCCTCGTGCGGCACCGCGACACCCCCCTCGACGGCACAGCGCCCTGCTTCCTCTACGGCTACGGCTCCTACGAGTCGTGCCTCGACCCGGACTGGGGCATCGACTTCTGGCGCGTCCTCCCGTCGGTCCTCGACCGCGGTGTCGTCTACGCGATCGGGCACCCCCGCGGCGGTGGCGAGATGGGTCGCCGCTGGTGGGACGACGGCCACCTCGCCGCGAAGCACCACACGTTCGACGACCAGGCCGCCGTCGCCGAGCACCTGCTCGACGGCCTCGTGCGCGCGATCGTGTCGCGCGGCGGGTCGGCCGGCGGGCTGCTGCAGGGCGCGCTCTACGGCCGCCGCCCGGACCTGTTCGCCGGCTTGGTCGCCGCGGTGCCGTTCGTCGACGTCGTCGGCTCCATGCTCGACGAGACGCTGCCGCTCACGGCGCAGGAGTGGCTCGAGTGGGGGGACCCGCGCACGCCGGAGGAGCACGCGTGGCTCGCGGCGTACTCCCCGATGCTCAACCTCCCGGACGTCGCGGACCGGCCACCGCTGCTCGTCACCGGCTTCGTGCACGACCCGCGCGTGCTCGTCCGCGAGCCGGCGCGCTGGGTCGCGCGCCTGCGCGCGAGCGACCCGGAGCACGGGGCCGGCGACGACCCGACCTCGCCGGTGTCGCCGCGGACCGTGCTGTTCCGGTGCGAGACCGGTGCGGGTGCGCACGGCGGGCCGTCGGGCCGCTACTCCGAGCTCGAGTTCGAGGCCGAGCTCTACGCGTGGGCGCTGCGCGCTCTGGGTGTCGCGTAGCGGGTCAGCGGTCGCGCGGCCTCATCGATCCGTGAGGCGGCGCACGAACATCAGGCCGCTCCAGGTCGCGTCGATCGCGCAGACCTTCGTGTCGACGACGCCGGTCGCGAGACCCTCGGCCCGCACGACGCCGTCGCTCAGGTCGGTCACGACGCCGCTCGCCTTCTTCGGCCACGCCACCCAGAGCCGACCGGCCGGCGGAGCCGTGCGCGCGATGTCGCGTTCCAGCGTGCGCACGAGGGCACGTCGGCTGTCGCGGAACACCAGGACCACGTCGTACGCCGTGCGCCCGGCGCGACGCTGGAGGACCACGCCGTCGGGCAGCGGACCGAGCGTGTCGGTCTCGAACCCCTCGGGCGCCCCGTCGATCAGCACCCGGTCGCCCGGCCTGATCCCCAGCTTCCTCGGCAGCGGGGTGCCGGAGTACCCGGCCGGACCAGTCACGCGGACGGGCGGGTGGACGTGTCGACCTTCCACTCGAAGTCGCCCTTGACCGGCGCGTTGGTGCCGACGCGGACGCCGGACACGAGGTCGTAGACCGTACGCCGGTCGCTGCGCACGAACGCCGTGAGCCACGGCAGCGCGGCGAGGACGACACCGACCCAGACCGAGCCCAGTGCGAGGCCGGCGACGAACAGCGCGAGCGGCATCGCCGTGCGCAGCATGTTCCGCCAGCGAGGGACCGGAGCGCCGTGCGTCGTGCGGACGGTGAGGCTCATGAACCCGTCGCCCGGCGTGCCGTGGCCGAACCGGCAGCTGCCGAGCCACGCGATCAGCAGCACGAGTCCGAGCGACACGGGTGCCACCCAGGTCGGGCTGTTCGCTGCGATCCCGTGCCACGACTGCGCTCTGTCCGGTCCGTACTGGCCGGGCGAGCCGAAGCCGACCGCCGTGCCGGTCGTGAGGATGTCCTGCTTGGTGACGACCCCGTAGACGAACAGCCCGATGCCGACCACGAGCGTCGCACCGATCCCGACGACGAGCGTCGCGCCGACCGTCGCAGCGGCGGAGCGGACGCGTTCTCCTCGGGTGGCGTCGGGCAGCAGCTGGTCGCTCATGAGGTCCTCCCTCGGGTGCCGCGGGGTAGCCAGAGCACGATGGTGACGCAACGGGGCCTCCGTCGCGCGGGAATCAGGGCGACGGCGCGTCGTCCGAGCGGTCGGAGTCGGGGAACCATTCGGCGGGCGGCTCGGCGGGGGAGTCCGGCGCCGTGCGGTTGTGCCACCAGCGCCCGATCTCGGACAGGGCGAAGGCCACCGCCACGCCGCCCATGATCCCGAAGCCGTCGCGCGCCGCGTCGAACGCGTTGACCACGACGGACACGCTCAGCATCACGACGAGCAGCCAGAGGTAGAGCGACCTCGTGGGGATCTCGCCCTTGCTCAGGAACGGCACGCGGAGGCCCGGCGAGAAGTCGCGCAGGAGGACGGCGTACCAGACGCCGGCGCCGGCGATGCCGAGCACTCCGAGCGAGAGCAGCCAGATGTTCATGAGGGCCCGAGAGTAGGCCACTCCGCTTCCGGCTCAGCCGCCCGGCACGCGCGAGCGCGCGCTGACGCGCGCAGCGAGGTCGTCGAGCAGCACCGGTTCGAGCAGCAGCCCGGCCCCCACCGTGCGGCACCCGTGTGCGCGCGCGGCCGAGGTCACCGAGTCGAGCAGCCGCCCCGGGGCGAGCAGCCACGGCACGACGTCCGCGCCGCCGGGTCGTGCGGCGTCCTCGACGCGCCGCCCCGGTCCGGTCGCGTACGCCGCCACCGCGGGCACCCGCGTGCGGGTCGAGGCCGCCGTCACCGCGCGGGCGAACGCCGCCCGCTCCTCGTCGAGCCGCGTGCCCGCAGACACCACGACCGCGGGTCCGCAGCACCGGCGCAGCAGCTCGTCGAGCAGGGCGGCGGGGTGCCCGACGGTCCCGAGCAGGGCGACGTCGCGGTCCAGCGCGTCGACGGCCGCGGGCACGTCGACGCGCGCGTGGAACGCGGTCGAGAGCAGGAGGGGGAGCACCACCACGTCGTCGGTGGGGTCGAGCGACGACACCACGGCACGGAGGTCGCGCGGGTCGTGGTCGAGGAACGCTGCCGTCACGTGAGTGCCGGTCCGCGCCCCGACGGCGACGGCCGCCGCCAGCACCGCCGCCTGCGACCGCGGGTCCGGCGAGCCGTGGGCGAGCAGGACGGCTGTCACGACGCCTCGGCCGTCATGGTCGCCGCGCCTGGCGCGACTCCGGCGAGAAGGGGCCGAGGTCCGCGCGCAGGGCGACGACGTCGCCGACCACGACCACGGCCGGCGACTGCACGCCACCGGCCTCGGCCAGGTCGGCGATGTCGGCGAGCGTGCCGACGGTCGTGCGCTGCTCCTCGGTCCAGCCGCGCTCGATGATCGCCACGGGGGTCGAGGCGGACCGCCCCGAGGCGACGAGCGCGGCTGCTGAGTCGCGCAGCAGGCGCACCCCCATGAGCAGCACCAGCGTGGTCGTGGCGGCATGCTCGTGGGCCGCGCGCTCGATCGGCTCGACACCGTCGTGCGCGGAGACGAGCGCGAACGACGACGTCACGCCGCGGTGCGTGACGGGGATGCCCGCGGCTGCAGGCACGGAGACGGCCGACGTCACGCCCGGCACGACCTCGACGGGCACGCCCGCAGCGTGGCACGCGAGCGCCTCCTCGCCGCCGCGCCCGAGGACGAACGGGTCGCCGCCCTTGAGCCGAACGACGTCGAGCCCCTGCAGTGCGCGCTCGACGATGACGGCGTTGATCTGGTCCTGGGTCAGCTGGTGGTGCCCCGGAGTCTTGCCGCAGTCGATCACCTCGACGTCGGGAGAGAGCCGGTCGAGCAGCCCGCGCGGCGCGAGACGGTCGACGACCACGACGTCGGCCGTGGCGAGCAGCCGTCGGCCGCGCACGGTGACGAGCGAGGCATGGCCGGGACCGCCGCCGACGAGGTGCACCGTGCCCGGACCCTTGATCGTGCGCCGCCGGGTCGCGCGCACCGGCAGCTCGCCGGAGTCGAGGCCTGCGGCGACGGCGTCGCGGATGGCGCGCGCACGCCCGGGATCGCCGCCGCCGGACACGGCCACGAGCACGCCGTCGGCGGAGCGTGCCACCGCGGGAGTCCATGCGGCAGAAGCGGATGCGTCGTCGGCGCGCACGCACCACGCACGTGCGCGGTCAGCGGCGTGGGCGACGGCGTCGTCGGTCGTGCGGTCGCCCGTGGCGGAGTGGACGAACCAGGCTCCGTCGACGTCGCCGTCGGCGTAGTCGCGCGCACGCCACTCCACCGCACGGTCGGCGACGAGCGAGGCGAGCTCCTCGCACAGCCACGGCGCGACCACCTCGACCCGTCCGCCCGCAGCGACGGCGGAAGACGCGCGCCGCGCGGCGACGGGACCGCCGCCGACCACGAGGACGCGGCGCCCGGTCAGGTCGAGGACGACGGGATACGACGGCGTGCTCACGAGGACGACCCGGTGAGTCCGCGCGAGCGCAGCAGCCGGCGCTCGATCGGCGAGAAGACCAGCAGCTCGATGCCGACCCCGACCACCAGGATCATCAGGATGGCCGCGACCACGAGGCTCATGTCGGACAGCTCGCGACCGGTCTGCAGCAGCTGCCCGAGGCTCGTGCCGAGCGCGGGGGAGAAGGTGATCAGCTCGGCCGCCATGAGCGAGCGCCACGCGAACGCCCAGCCCTGGCGCAGGCCCGCGAGGTAGCCGGGCATCGCCGCGGGCAGGACGACGTAGCGGATCGACGCCCAGCCGCGCGCGCCGAGCACGCGACCCACGCGCAGGTAGATCGGCGGCACCTGCTGCACGCCGGCGAGCAGCCCGTTGGCGATCGAGGGCACGGCGCCGAGCAGCACCACCATGTAGATCGCGGCGTCCGAGAGCCCGAACCAGATGATCGCCGCGGGGACCCACGCGACCGACGGCAGCGACTGCAGGCCGGACACGAGCGGCCCGATCGCGGTGCGGACGAAGCGGGACTGGGCGAGCAGCAGCCCGAGGGCCGTCCCGATCACGACCGACACGGCGAAGCCCACGAACGCGCGACGCAAGGAGTTCCACACGGCGGACTGCACTGCGCCCTGCGACCAGTAGTCGGCGAACGTCGACCACACGTCCGACGGTGCAGGGACGACGTAGGTCGGCTTGAGGTGCAGCGCGACGACGACCACCCACACCAGCGCGAAGAACACGATCGCGACGACGGGAGGCAGGACCGAGCGACTCAACCGCGTGCCCCACGACTCCGTCGACGAGGAGGGGGTGTCGAGGGCGTCGAGCCCCGCCTCGAGGCTCGCGACGTCGTCCAGCGGCGTCGTGGTGCTCATGACGGTCCTCCGGTCGCGCGTACGGCGGCGTGCCGGCGGATCTCGCGCCGCAGGTCGTCGGTGATCTCGCGCGACAGGTCGGCGACCTCGGGGGACTCGATGCGCCGCGGACCCTCGATGTCGACGAGCCATCGGCGTACGAAGCGGCCGGGGCGCGAGGACATCAGCTCGACGCGCTGACCGAGGCGGACGGCCTCGCGCACGTTGTGGGTCACGAACACGATCGTGAGCCCGTTCTCCTGCCATACGCGGGTGAGCTCGTCGTGCAGCACGTCCCGCGTGATCGCGTCGAGCGCGGCGAACGGCTCGTCCATGAGCAGCACGCGCGCGTCCTGGGCCAGCGCGCGCGCGAGGGCGACTCGCTGGCGCATGCCGCCGGAGAGCTCGTGCACGCGGGCCTTGTGCTGCCCGCCGAGGTGGACCGACTCCAGCAGGCGCTCGGCCTCGCCATGACGGTCGCGGCGAGGTACGCCGCGCAGCTCGAGCGCCAGCTCGACGTTCTGGCCCGCCGTGAGCCAGGGGAAGAGCGCCGACTCCTGGAACATCAGCGCGGTGGTGCCACCGGGGGTCGACACGCTCCCGCTGGTCGGGGAGTCGAGCCCCGCGACGAGCGAGAGCAGCGTCGACTTCCCGCAGCCGGAGGCGCCGAGCAGCGACACGAACTCGCCCTGGGCCACGGTGAGCGACACGTCCTGCAGGACGGCCGGACGCGCGCCGTCGCGGTCGAACCGCTTCGTGACGCGATCGAGCTCGATCGCGTCAGGAGCGCTCGGCGTCGGCACGTCGGCCACCGCCCCCTGCTCCTCGTCACCCACCGTGGCCACCGTCATGCCGTCCTCACTCCTTGCCGAGCCCGGCCGAGGACACCGGCTGCTCGCCGCGCGAGCGAAGCAGCGCGTTGAGCAGTGCGAGGTCGTAGATGCCGGAGAGGTCGGCCTTCTTGGTCGTGCCGACCTCGACGCCGTGGTCCGCGGAGACCTGCAGCGTGGACGCGATCGGGTCGAGCGTGAGCGTGAGGTCCGCGAAGGCCCGGTCGAGGACCGCCGGCTTGAGGGTCTTGCCGGTGAGCGCCTTCAGCGCGTCGTTGGCCGTGGCCTTCGCCTTCACCGGGTCGGCCTTGACCGCGTCGAGCGTCGCGGCCTCGGCCTCGAGCAGCTTCGCGACGGTGCCGGGGTACTTGGCGAGGAAGTCGGTCGACACGATGAGGTGGGTGGTGACGAACGAGCCCTGCGGCCACAGCGTCTTCTCGTCGACGAGGACCTTGCCGCCGCCCTCGGTCACGAGACGCGACGCCCACGGCTCCGGGACCCAGGCCCCGGCGATCTTGCCGGCCTTGAACAGGTCGAGGGTCTGCGAGTTCTCCTGCGGTGCGACCGTGACGTCGCCCGCGCCGGTCACCGGCGCGCTGAGCCCCTGCTGCTTGAGCCAGTAGCGCAGGGCCACGTCCTGGGTGCCGCCGAGCTGCGGTGAGGCCACGGTCTGGCCCTTGAGGCCTGCGGCGTCGGTGATCGACGGCTGCACGACGAGCTGCGCCCCGCCGCTCGAGGCGCCCGCGACGATGCGGACCGCCTCGCCGTTGCTCTTGGTGAACGCGTTGATGGCCGGGTTCGGGCCGACGTAGGCAGCGTCGATCGAGCCGGCGAACAGCGCCTCGACCGCAGCGGGTCCGGCGTTGAAGATCTGCGTCTCGAGCTTCGTGCTGCCGAGGGTCTTCGCATACGTGCCGTCCTGCACGCCGATGAGCGGAAGGGCGTGGGTGATGTTGGCGAAGTAGCCGAGGCGCAGCGCAGGTGCCTCCGCGTTGGCAGCGCCGCTCGTCGTGGGCGTCGCGGCCTGCGAGGAGGAGCACGCGGTGAGTCCCGCTGCAGCGAGGACTGCTGCGGCGAGGGCCGCAGCCCCACGTCGGAGGCGGGACCCGGAGGTGATGGTGATGGTCATGGCGGCTGTTCCTTGTCTGTGCGGGTGGGCATGGCAGGCGTGCGCGGTGCGAGGACTCATCCCGTGCGGGATCAGTCCTCGCTACATCGCGTCACGACGGCCATGCCGGCAGCGAGGGTGGAGCCGTCCTGCTCGTCGACGAGGAGGAACGCGCCGGTGCGGCGCAGCAGGCTGTAGGCGTCGACCGCGAGGGGCTCGGCCAGTCGCAGGGTGAGGCGCCCGATGTCGTTGACCACCAGGGCGTCCGAGTACGCCGAGGACTCGAGCGAGACCAGGTCGAGACGGGAGGTCACCGCGACGACCTTCGCCCGGACCGTGCGGGTGCCGTGCCGCACGAGGACGCGGTCGCCGGCCGCGAGGAGGCGGTCGGACACGACGCACACGTCGCCGACGAGGTCCGGCGACGGCGTCGCGGCCTCCTCGGCAGCGGCGAGCAGGTCGCCGCGGGACACGTCGACGTCGTCGCGCAGCCGGATCGAGACCGACTGCGGGGCGAACGCCTCGTCGAGCGGGCCGTCGAGGCCGTCGATCGCGGCGACGACCGTCGAGCGTCCGGAGGGGAGGACGACCACGGGGTCGCCGACCCGCACGACGCCGTGCGCGACGCGTCCGGCGTAGCCCCGGTGGTCGTGGTGCTCGTCGGTCTGCGGTCGGATGACGTACTGGACGGGGAAGCGGAACGGCTCGAGCGCCGGGTCCTCGCCGACGGGCACCGCCTCGAGGTGCTCGAGGAGCGTGGGGCCGTCGTACCACGGCGTGTGCTCCGACCGGTCGACCACGTTGTCGCCCCGCAGCGCGGACAGCGGGAGCGCCACCACGTCGTCGACGCCGAGAAGCCTTGCCACCGAGTCGAAGTCGACGCGGATGGCCGTGAAGACCTGCTGGTCGAACCCGACCAGGTCCATCTTGTTCACCGCCAGCGCGAGGTGGCGCACGCCGAGCAGGGCGGCCGCGGCCGCGTGCCGACGGGTCTGCTCCACGACGCCGTGGCGCGCGTCGACGAGCACGAGAGCGAGCTCCGCGGTCGACGCGCCCGTCACCATGTTGCGGGTGTACTCGACGTGCCCCGGGGTGTCGGCGAGGACGTAGGAGCGCGTCGGGGTGGAGAAGTAGCGGTAGGCGACGTCGATCGTGATGCCCTGCTCCCGCTCGGCACGAAGGCCGTCGGTGAGCAGCGCGAGGTCGGCGCCGTCGTGGCCGCGCGCGAGGCTGGCCCGCTCGACGGCGGCCAGCGTGTCGGCGAGCACCGACTTCGTGTCGTGGAGCAACCGTCCGACGAGCGTGGACTTCCCGTCGTCGACGGAGCCCGCGGTCGCGAAGCGGAGCAGCTCGTGGGGGCCGGAGCCCTGCAGCGCGAGCAGCGGGTCGGCCGTCGCCTCGTGGATGGCGGTCATGTCTAGAAGTACCCCTCGCGCTTGCGGTCTTCCATGGCGGCCTCGGTGAGGCGGTCGTCGGCGCGGGTGGCGCCGCGCTCGGTGATGGTGCTGATGGCGACCTCGGCGATCACGTCGGCGACGGTGGTGGCGGTCGAGTCGACCGCGCCCGTGCACGACATGTCGCCGACGGTGCGGTAGCGCACGGTGCGGCGCTCGACCGTCTCGTGCTGCTTCGGGCCGCCCCACTCGCCCGCGGTGAGCCACATGCTGTCGCGGAGAAACACGTCGCGCTCGTGCGCGTAGTAGATCTCCGGCAGTGCGATGCCCTCGCGGGCGACGTACTCCCAGATGTCGACCTCGGTCCAGTTCGACAGCGGGAACACCCGGACGTGCTCGCCGGCGCGGTGGCGACCGTTGTAGAGGTCCCAGAGCTCGGGGCGTTGACGACGCGGGTCCCACTGGCCGAACTCGTCGCGCAGGCTGAAGACGCGCTCCTTGGCGCGAGCCTTCTCCTCGTCGCGGCGTCCGCCGCCGAAGACGGAGTCGAACCGGTAGCCGTCGATCGCCTCGAGCAGCGGCACCGTCTGCAGCGGGTTGCGCGTACCGTCCGGCCGCTCGCGCAGCCGTCCCGAGTCGATGAGCTCCTGCACCGACGCGACGAGCAGGCGTACGCCATACTCCTGCACCGCCCGGTCGCGGTGGGCGATGACCTCGGGGAAGTTGTGCCCGGTGTCGACGTGCAGAACCGGGAACGGGATCGCTGCGGGTGCGAACGCCTTCGCCGCGAGGTGGAGCATGACGACGGAGTCCTTGCCGCCGCTGAACAGCAGCACCGGCCGCTCGAACTCGCCGGCCACCTCACGGATGATGTGGACGCCCTCGGCCTCGAGCGCGTCGAGCTGGCTGAGTCGGCGCACGGCGGTCACGGAGTCGCTCCTGTCGTGGGTCGTCGTCACGTGTGCAGCCCGCACTCGGTCTTGCCGGAGCCGCTCCAGCGGCCGGCGCGCGGATCCTCGCCGGGCGCGACCGGGCGCGTGCACGGCTCGCAGCCGATGGAGGCGTAGCCGAGCTGGCGCAACGGGTTCAGCAGCACGCCGTGCTCCTCGGCGTAGGCGTCGACCTGGTCCTGCGTCCACGCCGCGAGCGGGTTCAGCTTCACCTTGTCGCGCTTGGCGTCCCAGCCCACCACGTCGATGTCGGCGCGCGTCGGCGCGTCCTCGCGGCGCATCCCGGTGACCCAGGCGTCGTAGGGCGCGAGACCGCGCTCGAGCGGCTCGACCTTGCGGATCGCGCAGCACGCGTCCGGGTCGCGCGACCAGAGGTCCGGACCGTGCTCGGCCGACTGCTGCTCCACCGTGATGAGCGGCAGGACGGTCCGCACCCGCACGTCGTAGGTCGCGGCGACGGCGTCACGCGTGCCGATCGTCTCGGCGAAGTGGTAGCCGGTGTCGAGGAAGAGCACCTCGACGCCGGGTGCCGCGACGGAGGCGAGGTGCACGAGCACCTCGTCGCCCATCGAGCTCGCGACGACGAGCCGGTCGCGGAACGTCTCACGCGCCCAGCGCAGGGCGACGGTCGCCTGCTCGACGACATCGGCGCCGACGGCGGCGACGAGCGACGAGCCGTCGACGACGGCGTGGCGCAGGGTCTCGGTCGAGAGCTCGGTCATGCGAGGGCCTCCTCGTCCGCACGGTGCGCCCACGAGGCGAAGCTCTCGGCGCCTTCGCGCTGCTCGGCGTACTGGCCGAGGACGCGCTCGACGTAGTCCGGTAGCTCGTCGGCGGTGACCTTGAGGCCGCGCGGCTTGCGCCCGAGGCCGGTCGCGAGCTCGCCGCCGAGGTGGACCTGGAAGCCCTCGGCCTGGTTGCCGTCCGCGTCGGTGACGAGCATCCCCTTGAGACCGATGTCGGCCACCTGGATCCGCGCGCAGGAGTTGGGACAGCCGTTGACGTGGATCGACAGCGGGCGGTCGAAGGTCGGCAGCCGGTCCTCCAGCTCCGCGACGAGCGACGCGGCGTTGGCCTTCGTCTCCACGATCGCGAGCTTGCAGAACTCGATGCCGGTGCAGGCCATCGTGCCGCGCCGGAACTCGCTGGGGCGCACCTCCAGACCGAGCTGGTGCAGCGCGGCGACCAGAGGCTCGACGCCGTCGTCCTCCACGTCGAGGATCACCAGCTTCTGCTGCGCGGTGAGCCGGACCTGCCCCGAGCCGTACTGCTCGGCCAGGTCGCCGACACGGTGCAGGATCGTGCCGCTGACCCGCCCGACCGTCGGCGCGGCACCGACGTACTTGCGGCCGTCCTGCTGGTCGTGGACGCCGACGTGGTCACGCCGACCGGCGTACGGCGCGGCCGCGGGGCCGTCGAGCAGCGGACGCTTGAGGTACTGCGTCTCGATGACCTCGCGCACCTTCGCCGCACCCCAGTCGTTCACCAGGAACTTCAGCCGCGCGCGGGTGCGCAGTCGGCGGTAGCCGTAGTCGCGGAAGACCGAGATGACGGCCTCGTAGACGTCGGGCACGTCGTCGAGCGGGACCCACACGCCGAGGCGCTGCGCGAGCATCGGGTTCGTCGACAGGCCGCCGCCCACCCAGACGTCGAAGCCAGGACCGTGCTCGGGGTGGACGACACCCACGAAGGAGACGTCGTTGATCTCGTGCGCGACGTCCTGGCGCGGGGATCCCGACACCGCGGACTTGAACTTGCGCGGCAGGTTCGAGAAGCGCGGGTCGCCGACGTACCGGCGGACGATCTCGCGGACCGCGGGAGTGCCGTCGACGATCTCGTCGGCGGCGACACCGGCCACCGGTGAGCCCAGCACCACGCGAGGCGTGTCACCGCACGCCTCGCTCGTCGAGAGCCCGACTGCCTCGAGCCGCTGCCAGATGGCCGGCACGTCCTCGATGCGGATCCAGTGCAGCTGGATGTTCTGGCGGTCGGTGATGTCCGCCGTGTCGCGCGCATAGGTCTGCGACACGTCGGCGACGGCGCGCAGCTGGTCGGGCGTGAGGATGCCGCCGTCGCTTCGGACGCGGAGCAGGAAGTACTCGTCGTCGAGCTCGTGCGGCTCGAGCGACCCGGTGCGCCCCCCGTCGATGCCGGGCTTGCGCTGGGTGTAGAGGCCCCACCACCGCATCCGGCCGCGCAGGTCGCTCGGGTCGATCGACGCGAAGCCGTCGCGCGCGTAGACGGTCTCGATGCGTGCACGGACGTTCAGGCCGTCGTCATCGCGCTTGAACTGCTCGTTGGCGTTGAGCGGTTCGGTGTGACCGAGCGCCCACTGCCCCTCGCTTCGGGGCGCACGGGTGCCGGTGCTCGGCGCTGCGGGGCTGGGCTCGGGAGCCACGGGGTCGTCTCCTCGGGGGAGGACGGACGAGCCACCACGGGACGGGAGCGCGACGACGATGGCGCACACGGATGCCCGGGCGGCGCCGTTCGTCGGGGTGCTGCGGGTGCAGCGGGACGTCAGGTCAGCCGCAGGGGCGACACAACGCGCTGTTCACGCGCATGTGGTCGACGTGACGTCGAACCACGAGGCGGGTGTGCGCGGACATGGGGCAAGAGTGAGGGTCACCTCAGTCGCGGGGCAAGGCGGTCCCACGATGTGAGACCGATGACCGCACTGCGGACTTCTTGCGAAGAGTTCGCGACAGGCTCGGGTGGCCGGCTCGGCGCACCCGTGTGACCCACTCCTCCGCGCCGGAGGGTCCCGCGGCGTGGACACGGGCGCTAGCGTCGCGGCCATGACGACTCCTGGGATCCCCGGCATCGATGCCGGCTCCGTCACTCCTGTCCTGATCGATGGCGAGCTGGTCATCGGCTCTGCGTCGACCGAGGTCCGTGCGCCGTACGACGGCACGCTGCTCGGCTCGATCCCGGCGCTCGGCGCGGCCGAGGTCGACCGTGCGGTGGCCGCGGCGAAGAAGGCGTTGCACGACACTCCGCTGGCGCAGTGGAAGCGTGCGGAGATCCTCGACAAGGCGGCGCTGCTGCTCGCGGAGCGGGAGGAGGACTTCGCCCGCTGCATCGCGCAGGAGGCGGCGAAGCCGATCCGCACCGCCCGCGGTGAGGCGCAGCGCGCGGTGTCGACGTTGCAGTTCTCCGCCGCGGTCGCGCGCTCGCTCGCCGGCGAGGTCGTGCCGCTCGAGGCGTCGGCGGCGGGCGAGGGCAAGCTCGGGTTCATCCTGCGCGTGCCGGTCGGGGTGGTCGGTGCGATCGCGCCGTTCAACTTCCCGCTCAACCTGGTGGCCCACAAGCTCGGTCCGGCGATCGCGGCGGGCTGCCCGGTGGTCCTGAAGCCGGCGAGCCAGACGCCGTTCTCGTCGATCCTGCTCGCGCGGGTGCTGGTCGAGGCAGGTCTGCCGACCGGCTACCTGCACGTCGTCACCGGTGGCGGCTCGACGGTCGGCAACGCGCTGGTGGACCACGACGACGTCGCGCTGATCACATTCACGGGCTCGCCCGAGGTCGGCTGGGGGATCCGGGCGCGGGCGCCGCGCAAGCGGGTCGGGCTCGAGCTCGGCAACAACGCGCCGCTGATCATCGAGGCCGACGGCGACTGGAGGTCGGCCGCGGCGAAGGTGAAGGTCGCGGGCTTCTCCCACGCGGGCCAGTCGTGCATCTCGACCCAGCGGATCTTCGTGCACCGGTCGGTCGCCGACGAGTTCGTCGCCGCGCTCACCGCCGCAGTGAAGACGATCGTGGTCGGTGACCCGCTCGACGAGGCCACCGACGTCTCCGCGCTGATCAGCACCGGCGAGCGCGACCGCATCGCCGGCTGGATCCGCGAGGCCGCCGAGCAGGGCGCCGTCATCGCGGCCGGGGGAGAGATCGGTGCCGACGGCGTCCTGCGGCCGACCCTCGTGGTCGACGCGACGCCGGAGATGAAGGTCTGCTCGCAGGAGGTCTTCGGCCCCGTCGTCGCGGTCACCCGCTACGACGACTTCGACGACGCCCTCGCGATGGCCAACGACACTCGCTACGGCCTGCAGGCCGGCGTCTTCACCGCCGACATCACCAAGGCGCTGAAGGCCGCCCGTACCCTCGACTTCGGCGGCGTCCTGATCAACGAGGTCCCGACCTGGCGCGCCGACCAGCAGCCCTACGGCGGCCTGCGGGACAGCGGCAACACCAAGGAGGGCCCCGCCTGGTCCGTCCGCGAGATGACCGACGAACGCCTCATCATCCTCACCGGTTGACGGCGCCTCCAAGCCGCCGCCCGCCTGGCGTCGGCGCACGCCTCCGCCTCGTGGCTTGTCGCGTCGCCTCGCTCCGCTACCGACGGGTGCTCACGCCCCCGCCGGGGCGTTCGAACCCGTCGCCCCTCGGGCTTGGGCGTAGGGCTCCTGGGCGCCGTTACGCGGCAGCGGCGCCCCAGGTGCCGCTAAAGGCGATGTCCGACAGGGGCTTGCGCTCGCGGGGGGCGGACTCGCGCTCGGCGGCCCAGGCCGGGAGCGCGGCAGGGTCACCGAGGCGACCGACCGCGAGCACGACGACGGCTCGGTACTGCGCGGGAACGCCGAACTCCACGGCGATCTGCCCGGCGTCGAAGCCACCCATCTGGTGCGCGTGCAGGCCGCGCGCGGATGCCTCGACGGTGAGCTGCGCGACCGCGAGCCCGAGCTCGTACGGCGCGATCTCGCGTGCGGAGCCGTCCTCGTGCTCGACCTCGACGATCGCGGCGATCAGCACCGGCGCTGCAGAGGCCCACACCTGGTTGAACTCGGCGAGCGCGTCGAACAGGCCCTTGTAGGTGGCGTCGGAGCCGTCCACGCCCGCACGGCCGACCAGGAAGCGCCAGGGCTGGTAGTTGTTCGCGCTCGGCGCCCAGCGGGCAGCCTCGAGCAGCGCCGTGACGTCGGCGTCGGACACCGGCTCGCGGTCGAACGCGCGGGGGGACCAGCGCTCGGCGAGCAGCGGGTGGAGCTCGACGGCGGTGCCGGCTGTGCGGGTCGCGACGGTGGTCACGGTGGCTCCTCGGGTCAGGTAGTTGTCCTTTCAACAATTTCTGACCCACGGCATTCCCCGGGCTGCCCGCTCGGGGCGGTGACGGCGCTCACACGTCGTCACCGCCAGGGGTGTCCGGCGTGTCCTGCGCGGCGCGCGGCACGGGACACGCCACTCTGGACCCGTCGAACGGCAGCCCTCGTGGCTGCGGGGAAGCGGTCGGCGCAGGTGGCCCGCACGGGTCCGCCTGCTGCCGCATACCGTCCCAGGAGTTCCCGTGCCCCTCGACACCCGAGCCCTCCTCGCGCTGAGCGACCTCGCGGGCCGCCTGCGCCCGGAGCGCGAGCGCCCCGCGTCCTCGGCGGTCCTCGCTCGTCGTCGGGTCGCTGCGCTCGCCGTCGCGTCGGTCGGCGCCGGGCTCGTGTGCGGGCTGGTCGTGCCCGTCGACGCCGCCACGACAGCCGCGGCGGGCCCGGCGGCGCCCCGCGCAGTCGTCGTGGCCGCCCCCGCGGTCCTGCTCACGAGCTCGCCGTCGCCGTTCGCCGCCGCGACCGTCCGCCGCACGGCGGCTGCCCCGACCACGGCCAGGGGCGCCGCGAAGCCCGCCACGGCCGCGAAGCCGACGACCGTGGCGACCGAGCCCCGGACCGCGTCGCGCGCCGTGGCCCGCCCTGCGACGGTGCTCGTCGCCGACCCGCTTCCGGGTCGCGCGGGGTCGGTCGTGGCGCTCGGGCACGTCGCGACGACCCCGGTGACGACCGCCGTGACGGCTGCGGGCGCACCGGCGTACGTGCCCACGCGGCCCCTGCCGGCGCACAGCGGGGCGGGCCGGCGGATCGTCTACTCCGAGCGTGCCGCGCACCTGTGGGTCGTCGGCGACGGCGGCGCCGTGGTCCGGGACTACCCCGTCACCGGTCGCGTCGGCCGGCCCAAGCCGGGCGTCTACCACGTCTACTCGAAGTCGACCGTGGCCATCAACCCGGGCGAGAAGCTCCGGTTCGAGTTCATGGTCCGCTTCGCCGTGGGGATCACGGGCGCCCGGATCGGCTTCCACACGATCCCGCGCTACCTCGACGGGGTCCCGATCCAGAAGGAGAGCCAGCTCGGCACGGCGATCGGCGCCGGCGGCTGCGTGCGTCAGTCCCGGGCCGACGCGGTGTGGCTCTACGGCTGGTCCCGCATCGGCGACACGGTGGTCGTGCGGCTCTGAGCCGTACACTCGCTGTCGGCGTCACGTCGGCGCCCTTCTCGACGTCCGGAAGGACAGCCAACGTGAGCCGAGCCGGCACCCTGCGCAGGCGCTCTGCGGCCCGTCTGCCGCTCGTCCTGGCCGCGTCCGTCGCCCTGGTCGTGTCGCTCACGGCCGCGCCCGCGACCGCCGCGCCCCCGTCGCCGACCCCGTCGCCGACCGCGCCCTCGCGGCGCCCGCCGGCACCGATCCCGCCGCTGCCGGCAGCCCGATTCGGCGTCACGATCACCCCGGGCAACGGTGCGGTGGTCGGGGTCGCCTACCCCATCACCGCGAAGTTCTCCGCACCCGTCACGAACCGCGCGCTCGCCGAGCACAACATGCACGCCTACGTGAACGGGAAGCTCTCGACGGGCGCGTGGTACTGGAAGACGACGACCACGGCGCTGTTCCGCACCAGCGGTTTCTGGCCCGGGCACGCGACCCTCCAGGTGCGGCTCACCCTGGCCGGCGTCGAGCTCGGTCGCACCGCCGACGTGCGCTACCTCGGAGCCGCGACGACGACGCGCAACCACACGATCCGCACGTCGCGCGCGCTCATCGCCAACGTCAACGGCGTATCGGACCGCTTCACCGTCGTCGTCGACGGCGTCACGGTGAAGACGTTCCGCACCTCGCTCGGCAAGCCCGGCTTCGAGACGCGTTCGGGCATCAAGGCCGTGATGGAGAAGTACGCGCTGCGCCACATGACGAGCGTCGCGGCGGGGATCACGAACCCGAACGACCAGTACGACCTGCAGGTCCCGTGGGCGGTGCGGATCACGCCGACGGGTGAGTTCGTCCACGGTGCGCCGTGGGCGCTCGCGCGGCTCGGTCGCTACAACGGCTCGCACGGCTGCACGAACCTCAACGTCCCCGACTCGCACTGGTTCTTCGACCACGTGATCCCGGGCGACCCCGTCGTCACCACGGGCACGCCGCGGTCGATGGAGTACTGGAACGGCACCGGGGCGCCCTACAACATGCCGTGGGCCCAGTGGCTGTCGCGCTCGGCGCTCAAGGGCAAGCCCTAGCCGAGCCGATCAGTCCGCCGTCCCGCTCCGGGGGACGCGGACGACGAGGGCTCCCTGTCGCACCCGCGCCTGGATGCTGCGGCCCGGGTCCACGACGTCACCGTCGATCTGTCGCGGCGCAGTCTCCCGGGCGACGACCCAGGCGGACGAGCCCTGCAGGTGGTAGCGGGAGTCGTCCGTGACGGCCCGGCGCAGCGCGAGCCGGGCGCCGGTGCGGACCCAGTCGACGGGGTTGGCGAGCGGTAGGACGACCACGTGCAGCATCCCGTCGGACACCTCGGCCTCGGGCACGGCGTCGAGCCCGGCCACGAGGCCGCCGACGTTGGCGACGAGGATGCTGCGCGCGGAGAACCAGCGCGGCTCCCCGCCGTCGACGGCGACACCGACCCGCATCTTCTTCTGGCGCAGCGCCTTGACCGTGTTCAGCGCGTACGCCGTCGGGCCGATCACGCTCTTGAGGCCTTCGGAGGCGTCGATGAGCAGTGCGTCGAGGCCGATGCCGGCGATGACCGTGCAGATGGTCACCCGGCCGCCGAGCCCCACCTCGATCACGTCGACGCGGCGCTCGGTTCCGCCGAACGCCACGGCGCCCGCCGCGTCGAGGTCGAGCGGGAGGCCGAGGTTGCGGGCGAGCAGGTTGCCGGTGCCGGCCGGGATGATCCCGAGCGCGCTGACGGTGCCGACGAGGCCCTCGGCCACG
Organism: Candidatus Nanopelagicales bacterium; assembly: GCA_017882705.1. GTDB lineage: Bacteria > Actinomycetota > Actinomycetes > S36-B12 > CAIYMF01 > Longivirga. The sequence continues at coordinate 47,775 of JADGOZ010000063.1, forward strand.
GCCCGGACCGTGCCGTCACCTCCCCAGGCGAGCACGAGGTCGGCACCCGAGGCGACGGCCGCGCGCGCCTGCTCCGTGCCGGGGGAGTCGGCCGTGGTCGTCACCACGTGCGGGGTCGAGAGTCCGACGGCGTGGGCCCACCGCGCCAGTCGCTCCACCGCGGCCTCGCGCCCACCCGACTTCTGCGGATGCACGACCGCGACGACGTCGGTCGTCACTGCGGCAGCCCGAACGTGAGGTTGCCCTGGTCGTCGTCCTGGTGGACCGTCACCGTCGAGCTCACGCCGTCATCGGTCGTGGCCTCGCAGGTGAACGTCGTGCCGGCCGCGATGTCGACGGAACCCGGGCAGGCGACAGTCGTGTGCAGTCCGGACGACGCCGAGATCTGCGCCGCGATCTCGCTCTCGACCGCACCCATGTCGAGCTTGTTGCGCGACGCGACGGACAGGGCGACGGCGACGCCGATCGCGACCACGCCGAGCAGCAGCAGCACGGCTCCGGCGACGATCCACGGCGTCCTGCTGCGCGGGCGTGGTCGCTCGGCCTCCCCGGCCGGGTCGTCGTCCGCGGGGTCCGGCACCACGGGGGACCAGGCCGTGGGCGAGGACGGCGCGGAGACCTCCGACGCTGTCGGTGCCGCTGGCCGCGTCTGGTCGGTCCAGGTGACGCCGGTCCACCAGCGCAGCCCACCGGTCCCGGCGGGGTCGGGGTACCAGCCCTCGGCCGGGGCGGCGGATTCGGTCACGGGTCGAAACTAGCGCGCGGCGAGGCGGGCGCGGTCGCGCCCCGCGAACGCCGCGCTGCCTACGCCGTCAGGAGACGGTGGTCGGCCGCAGCGCGCTCGCAGTCGCGGATCGTGTGGAAGCCCGACTCGAAACCGCAGTCGTGGCACACGGCGATCGATGAGCTGCCGAGGTGCACGACCTCGACGCTGTGGGGCTGGCAGCACGACGTCGCGTGCGCGTGGTCGCGCCGGTGGACCGCGGCGAGCATTGCCCGCACGATCGGCTCCGCTGTCATCGTCGTCATAACACCCGTATCGGATCGGGAGGACCAGTACCTGAGCCGAACTGCGCCCGGCGAACGGACGAATTCGTGACGGCAGTACGGCGGGTCCCCCGGCGCGGCCCCGGTACGGTCGCCGCATGAGCCCAGTGTCGCGCCGTCGCCCCTCGCGCGGACCGAGGCGAGGAGGCCCGCCCGGCGGTGCCGACGCCGAGGCCGCGCGCCTGCGTGGGCGGCCTCCTCTCGACGTGCTGATGCGCGAGCTGGCCCGTGTCCAGGAGGCCGACGACACGTTCCTCGCAGAGGGGCTCGGCGCCTACGTCGTCGGCCTGCTCGACGTGCGCGGCCCCGACGGCGGCGCGTCCTTCGCGGCGTTCTGCCGCGAGGCGATCGAGGACGGGCGCGCGGCCACGTCGGTGCCCGGTCTCGCGGCCACGTCCCTGCTCGCCGAGCTCGGCCACCCGTCCGTGCGCGACCGCGCCGCGTCGATCGTCGCTGCAGCCGACCGGGAGATCGTCGCCGCGCTCCCTTCGTGGTGCTCGCACGTCGGACGCGTGCACGTGGTCGAGGCCGGCTCGCTGCGCACGCGCGACGGCCGCGAGACCGTGCTGCACGTGATGCTCGACTACGACGATGCCTCGGCCGGCTCACGGCACCTGCTGTCGGTGGCCACCGAGCGCGACGAGCAGCGGGTGCACCTGCTCGACGTGCGAGCCCGCGGCCCGCAGGACTCGCTCGCACCGATCGCCGAGCAGTACTCCACGTCGCCGACCGCCCGGTGGCAGTGGCGGGAGGTCGACGAGCTCGACGCTCTCGTCGGTGACCCCGTGCGCACGACATGGACCCGCACGGCCACCGACTGGCCCGTGCAGGACGTCGAGGGAAAGCCAACGCCCGCCTGGGCTTTCGGCGTACGCCGTCTCGAGCGGCTGACCGGTGCGACGATGCGACCGCCGACCTGAGCGTCAGTCGCGCAGAGCCGAGGCGAACATCCGGTCGATCCGCTCCCACGCGTCGGCCGCCGCGGTGTCGACGAACCCGGCGTTGAGCGACTTCGTCATCGGCTTCATCCAGCCGGGCGCCTCGGAATGGTTGAGGAAGGAGTGCCCCGCCTCCGGGTACACCTTCACGTCGTGCTCCACGCCGGCGCTCTCGAGCGCCGTCTCGAGGGTGGCGGCCGCGCCCTTGAGCGAACCGTCGCGGCCGCCGTATGACGCGACGATCGGGCAGGCGCCCGCGGCAGCCGCGTCGAGGCGCTTGGGCAGGCGGCCGTAGTTCACCGAGCTGACGTCGAAGCCGCGGTTGGCCATGAGGATCGCGAACGCGCCGCCCAGGCAGAAGCCGGCGATCCCGGTGCGGCCGTTCGAGTCGTCACGAGCGGTGAGCCACGCCCGGGCCGCGGCGATCTCGGTGAAAGGTCGGCCCTGGCCCGTGCTCAGGGCGCGCGTCACGGTCACGAGGCACCGGACGGTGGCGCCGTAGGACAGCAGGTCCGGCGCCACCGCGTGGTAGCCGCGCTCCGCGAACCGGTCGGCCATGTCGCGGATGTCGGCGTTGAGGCCGAACGCCTCGTGCACGACCACGACACCGGGGCCCGGGCCGTCGACCCCGCGGGCGGGGGAGAAGTAGGCCGGGAGGAGCCCTGTGCCGGGGACGTCGATGGTGATGTCGGGCATGGTGCTCCTCGGTGCGCGGTGGGGGCGGGGGTCCGCCCGCACGAAGGCTACGGAGACACCGACGCTGCCGCACCCCGCGTGCGCGAGTCCCGGGGTCGAAACCCTCGACGCTAGGTGGAGGGTGAGGTGTGCGCGGGTCGACCCGGGGACGAGGGTTCGGGCTCCCTCCCTCCACGCCGGCTCAGGCGGTGCGCCGGAACGGCTCGTCAGACCCGGTCCTGATCGACAGAGGTACCCCGTTCGGGCTAGCGTCAGCATCGCCTTGTGGGGAAGCAGGGCGTCACGACCGGACCGCCGAGTCCCGTCCACGGCCGTGACCCAGGAGAACCTGGACGGGAGTGGGGGAACCACACTCGGCCGACGACCTCGCGTCGACGGCCTCGGGGTGAAGTCGCGAGAGCGGCAGGCCGACCTCCGGCCCAACCCGACAGCTCACCTCGCAGGCGGCGGAGGATCCACGTCCATGGCGTATGTCATGCCTGTGCGCACGCTGCTCGGCGTCGTCGCGCTCAGCACGGTCCTCGTGACCGTGCTGCTCGCACCCGTCGCGCCAGCCGTGGCGGCCACGCCGACCGTCGCAACGACGGCCGCGACCGTGCTCCCCACCCTGCGGGCCGGCTCGGCCGGCGCCAACGTCACGCGCGTCCAGCGCGTCCTCGCCATCCGGCAGACCGGCGTCTATGACGCGGCGACGGTGGCTGCCGTCAAGCGCCTGCAGACCTGGAAGCGGATCTCGCCGGTGAGCGGCGTGGTCAGCGGCGCGACCTGGACCGCCCTCGCCGACCCGACCCTCTCGGCGGCCGCCAAGACGTCGTGGGGCGTCCGCGCCGCACTGCCGTTCGCGACCTGGGCGGCCTCCGTGCACGGGCGCGGCATCGCCTACCGCGAGTCGCACCTGTCCTGCACCGTCGTGGCGGCCAGCGGGTCCTGGCGCGGCAAGTGGCAGATGACGAAGTCCCTGTGGAAGGCCTACGGCGGTCTCGCCTACGCCGCGACGCCCGAGAAGGCCTCGTGCCTCGCGCAGGACAAGGTCGCCTACCGCGTGTGGGTCGTGTCCTGGTGGGGGCCCTGGGGCGGCTGAGCCCCTCGGCGTCAGCGCGTCGCGCCCTCGTCGGCGCGACGCACGAAGACCAGGTCCGCCACCTCGTGGCCCTTCTCGATCCCCGTTCGCTCGAACTTCGTCATCGGCCGCTCGAGCCGTGGCGCGTAGTCGTCGTAGGCGTTGACGAGCAGCGGCTCGCAGGTGAGCACCTCGAGCATCGCCTCGGCGTAGGGCGTCCAGTCCGTGGCGCAGTGCAGCCCACCGCCGGCCACGAGCCGTGATGCCATGAGGGACACCAGGTCCGGGCGCACGATGCGCCGCTTGTGGTGCCGCGCCTTCGGCCACGGGTCGGGGAAGAAGATGCGGATCGCGACGAGCGACGCCTCGGGGATGCGCTCGCGCAGGAGCTCCACGGCGTCGTCGTGCACGACGCGCACGTGGTCGAGGCCGTGCTCGTCCACCTCCTGCAGCAGCCGTGCGACGCCGGGCGTGTGGACGTCGACCGCCAGGATCCCGGTGGTGTCGTCGTCGAGCGCCATCTCGAGCGTCGCGTGCCCGAGGCCGAAGCCGATCTCGAGGGCGACGGGGCGACCGGCGAAGAGCGCCTCGAGGTCGAGCGGTCCGTCGGGCACGCCGTACCTCGGCAGGAGCATGGCGAGGGCCTCGATCTTGGCGTCGCTCATGCGTCCGCGTCGGGGGTGGAAGGTCCGGATGTCCTGCATGGCGCATCGAGCCTACGGCCGCGCGCCCCGGTGAACGGCAGCGGTCGATGCGTGCGAACCGGTTGTGAGGACCGTGCGCCGCTGACATCGTGCCGGGGAGCCCGCGCGACACGAGAGGGATCCCATGGCGACGAAGGACACCGCGCACGCGACGAGCGACGGCCCGTCGAAGGTCGAGGCCGCGCTGCGGCGGGGCATCGAGGCGGGAGACATCGTCGAGGGCGCGCGCTGCTACTACCTCCCGGGCCAGCTGATCCTGTCCGACCTCGCGGCGCGGCTGCTCGAGGACGAGCTGCGCGAGCTGCAGGCGGAGCATGACCCCGGTGACGACCGTGGGCACGGCTTCCTGGCCGGGCTCCGGCTCCAGCTGTGGCGCGTGGCCGCGCAGTCCCACGACCTCGTCGCCGTCGCCGCCCGGCTGCACGCCCGTGCGCTCACAATCGTGGACGAACGCGGTCGTGACGTCGACGACGCGACCGACGAGCCGGTGATCGTCTCCCTCAACCACGTCGTCCTCGGCCAGCCGCACCCGAGGGGAACGGCGCTCGAGCCACCGCTCGTCACCGCCGCGCACCGGGTCCTGCTGCCCGCATCCGACGGCGCCGACCCCGACATCGCCATCCTCGACACCGGCGTGCCGTCACCGAAGGAGCTCGCCGACTGGCACCCCGACCTCGAGGACGCGGTGCGTCGCGATGCGGCGAACCCGCGCTTCCCCGACGACCTCGACACGTTGTACGAGAACGGAAGTGCGCCATCGCTGCGGGCGCTCGCGGGCCACGGCACCTTCATCGCCGGGCTCGTGCGTCTCGTCGCGCCGGAGCTCGTGATCAGCCCCTGCGCGGTGCTCGACCCGGACGGGATCGGCAACGACATCGACGTCGCCCGTGCCCTCCTGCACGTGGGCTCGCGCCCGATGTCCGTCCCCGTCGTGTCGATGTCGCTCGGTGCCTACACCTACGACGACGCCCCGCCACCCGCCCTGCAGCACGTCGTCGACCGCCTGCCGCGCACGACCGTGGTCGTCGCTTCCGCAGGCAACGACGGCGTCTCGCGTCCCTTCTTCCCCGCGGCGCTCGCCCGTGTCGTCGCCGTCGCCGCCTTCGACGACCTCGGTGGCGTCGTGCGTCCTGCACCGTGGAGCAACTTCGGGCCGTGGGTCGACGTCTGCGCTCCCGGTGTCGGGCTGCTGAGCACCTACGTCGCCGGCACCTACGAGACGTCGCCGGGAGCCACTGAGACGTTCGACGTCCCCGCACCGTCGGCGCGCTGGAGCGGCACGTCGTTCGCCGCTCCGCTGGTCGCGGCCGAGATCGCGAGGCGCGTGCGGGAGGACGCCGACACCGGCACCCTGCCCTCGGGCCCGCTCACCGCGGACCAGGCGTGGCGCGACCTGCAGGCCGAGCTGGAGCGGGTCGACTCCGACCGTGCGGTCGGGCTCGAGTACTGGCCGCCGGTCGACCCGCGTACTCCTCGCCTGCCCTGACGCCGGTCAGGACCCGACGCACACGAACGCCGCAGCCGTCGCGACAGCGAGCGGGTCCTCGGCGTCGCCGGCGGCACGTGCGGTGCTCAGCGCCTCGGCCGGCGACGCGGAGCGCGCCAGCGCCTCGTGGAAGCGGACCATCAGCGCAGCGGTGACGGCGTCCGGCACCGCCGTGGTCGCCGCGACGACGCTCGCCGCACCGGCGCCGAGCAGGGTCCAGGCCAGGCCGAGCATCTCCTCGCCGGGCAGGCTCCGGCCCGCGCCGGAGTGGCACGACGGCAGCACGACGGTGTGCGGCACCCGGTCGAGCCGCTCGAGGTCGTAGCCCATGAGGGGGCCGTCGGCGAGCTCGAGGCTGGAGAAGAGCGGGTTGTCGCCGCGCAGCGACCCGTGCACGGCGAGGTGCGCGACATCCGCTCGCCGCAGTGCCGCGGTGACCGCATCGACCGACGCGCCCGGGCCGGTGAGAGACGTGACCCGTCGGTGCAGCGACGCCACGTGGGCCACCTCCTCGCGTGCGTGGTCGAGACCGGGCCCGGCCACCGCGACGACGCGCGGTGCGCGCGGGCGCGTCCGTGCCTGAGCGCGATGCCACGACGTGGCCGAGGGCGTGACCACGACGACGTGGTCGGCGAACGAGACCAGCGACGACCACGGCACGCGCCAGAGGGCTCCGGTGGGCGACACCACGACGTCGACGGCTCCCAGCAAAGGACGCAACGGGGTCGCGAGCAGCAGGTCGAGCTCGCCGACGGCCGCGGCGAACGACTCGGTGCCGGCACCCCCGAAGCCGGCGGCCATCCGGCGCAGCGCGAACTCGCACCGGTCGATGGCGCGGCGCGTCTGCGCGACCGGAGCGAGCCGCAGGAGACGGGTGCGGCGGTCGTCGGCGACCACGGCGACGACGTCCGCGCCGATGGTCACGAGCTCGACGAGGGTCGTGCCGGCCAGGGCCTCGCGAAGCCGCCGAGCGTCCACGGGAGGGTCGCCGTCGACGCCGGACGCCTGCCGGGTGAGCCGCACGACGTGCTGCTCGAGCCGGGCGAGCTCACGCGCGTCGGCGGCGTCGGACCGGCCCGAGAGGGCCGCCTCGTCCTGCGAGCGCGAGAGCATCCGCAGCCGGCCGAGCGTGGCCGCGAGCTCGGGGTCGTCCGGCGGCAGCGCGGGCGGGAAGCGCAGGCTCGCCGCACGACCGCGCTCCGCCCACTCGAGGACACCGGCGGCGGAGCCGTCGGCCGCCCGGGAGCGAAGGCCCTCCGCGACGATTCCCACGGCCTGGTGCGCCGTCGTGGCACGCAGCTCGCTCGCGCCGACGAGCGCCCGCTGGCGGTCGACCAGGTCCCACCCCGATCGCAGGTGACGCGCGGCTCCCGCACGGTCGCCCTCGAGTCGTCGCCGCAGCGACTGCAGGTGGTGCGACCTGCTCCGCACCTCCAGCGGGTCGTCGCGTCGCGCCGCGGCGCCGTCGGTGGCGTCCCACGCGAGCGAGGGTCGTCCTGCCGCGAACGCGGCCGTCGCGACTGCGATGCGCAGGTCGAGTGCGAGCGTGCGCCACCCGCGGTGCTCCAGCCTCGTCGCCGTCCCCAGGTGCGAGCGGCGCGCGACGCCGTCCCGCTCGAGCTGCGCCACGGCGCGGACCTGGTCGGCGAGCGCCTGCCACGACGACCTGCCCTGCGCCCGGAACATCGCGCCCGCCGTGTCGGCGTGCGCCTCCGCCTCGTCGAGCCGACCGCCGCGCAGGAGTGCCTGGGCCAGGCCCAGCTGCGCCTCCGCGGCCATCGTGTCCCAGCCCGTGCGCTGGGCGTCGAGCCACTCCACGGCGCGCGTGGCGGTCGCGACGGCCTCCCGCGTGAGCCCGGCGCGGAGCAGGATGTCGGCGCGGTCGAGCCACGCGATCGGGTCGTCAGGGGGGAGCTTGTCCCGGATCTCGTCCCACAGCCGCAACGACTCGGGGATGCGCCCGGACATGCCGAGCATCCAGGCCAGGTCGGAGGCGGACTGCCCCTCGTGATGGAGCTGGCCGAGCTCGGCGGTGAGCTCCACAGCACGGCGCTGGTCCGCGATCGCGCGGTCGAGCTCACCCCGGTAGGCCAGCAGCGCCGCCCGGTTGTGGTGCAGCTTCGCGAGCATCGCGCGGTCGTCGTGGTGCTCGAGGAGGGGCTGGGCGGCGGCGTAGGCCTCGAGCGCCTCGTCGGTGCGGCCCATGGTCTGCAGGACGAGCGCGCGCTGCGCCTCGCCCTTGCCGAGGTCGGCCTCGCCCAGGCCCGTGAGCGCGCGGTCCGCGGCGCGCAGTGCCTGTGACAACCGGCCACGGCACAGCAGGACGTAGGCGAGCGACATCTGGGCCTGTGCGACTCGCTCCGGCGACCGGGACTTGCGGGCGGAGTCGAGCGACAGGCGTATCCGCGACTCGGCCGTGTGCAGGTCGCGGGCCTCCACCAGCGCCAGTGACGCGACGCGGTGAGCCATCGACACGGCGGCCAGCTGCTCGCGCGTGGCGTCGGCGGACGAGACCGTCGCGACGATCCGGTCTGCCTCGGTGAGCGCGGCCGCGGGATCGGCACCGACGAGGTCGAACGCGGCTTCAGCCTCGTCGTCGAGCGCGGTCGGCGAGTCCGGCGCCGCGGTCCCCGTCATCCCGTGATCGTTCCACGCCCACCGCGCGACGGTGGCTGCGACGGCTAGAGCGAGACCCAGGTGGTGACGATGCGCCCACCCGTGGGGTCCAGGACCGACAGTCGTGCCGGACCTGGCGCGAGGCCCTCGACGTCGAACTGCCCGTCGACGAGCGGAACGGTGATGCGGGTGCGACCGCGCTCGATGACGAGGTCGCCGTCGGCCCCGGTGACGAAGCCGCGCATGCGTCGCGTGCCCGTGATCGAGTCGGTCTCGACGTCGACCTCGATACTGGCGCCGTCGCTCGTGAACGTGAGCATCCGCAGGGTGCCGAGGCTGTCGCGCGTCGCGACGGCAGGCTGGTCGCGCCACGAGTCGGCCACCAGCGTCGCGATGCGGGAGTCGAGGTCGCGCAGCTCCCAGGACGCCTTCGCGGCGGCGGTCACGTGCTCGGGGACGGCGTCGTGCTGCGCGGCGAGGTCGCGCAGCAGCGACTCGAGCTCGTCGTCGGTGCTCATGGGCGTCATCCCCCTCACCCCGGGTCCACAGCGAGGTCGGCGTCGATCGCGAGCGTGCGGAGGGTCGCGAGACAGCGTGCGCGGGTCGGACCGATGCTCCCGACAGGCATGTCGAGGGCCGCCGCGATCTCGGCGTACGACGGCGGGGGCGTGGCGATCATGACGCGGAGCAGGCGCCGGCAGCCGTCGGACAGCCGCTCGAACAGGGCCCACAGGGCGGTGTCGCGCTCGCCGCGCAGCAGGTCGTGGTCGACCGGCGGCCGTGGGTCGGGCACGGTCGACATGATCTCGAGGACGTCGAGCGCCGGCTCGCGCGTCGTGCGCCGCAGCGTGTGCAGGCACTCTCGCCGCGCGGTGGTGGCCAGCCAGCTGCCGAGGCGCTGCGGGTCCTCGATCCGGTCGAGGTGGTCGAGCAGCCGCAGCCACGTCGTCTGCACGACGTCCGCAGCGTCGTCGTCGGGCAGCCGGAACGAGCGCGCGACCGACCAGACGAGGGAGTTGAAGCGGTCGACCAGTGCGTCCCAGGACGCGCGATCACCCGCGGCGGCGGCCGCGAGCCGCGCGCCCAGGTCGTCGTCGATGCCGCCTGCCGTCTCCACCCGTCCTCCCGCGCCGATTCTGTCGGCCGCGAGCGGTCGGTGCCACCGCCTTGGGCGCACCGTCGTCGGTGGGCGGACGAGCGTGCGCCCGGAGGTCAGGACGTCCACTGCCGCGGAAGCGCGCCGTGACGGACCACCCGGCCGAACCGCGGGTGCGACACGGGGTCGGCGTGGACGACCGGTCCGAAGCGCGAGTGCACCGGCAGCGTGGCGGTCCCACCGGATCCTGACCCGGTGGGCGCCACCGGAGGCGATGCGACCGCGGCCACGCCGAGCCCGACGGCCGCGACGGCCACGAGGGCTCCGATCGTGAGGGCGACGGTGCGCGTCGGCTGGGGCCACCCGGTGAGACCCTGCGTCACCGTGATGTGGTCCCACCTGTCGGCCGCGACCCGCAGGTCGGAGGCCACGCGGTCCTCGGTGCTCGTCGTGCTGCTCATGGGTTCCTCCGTGCGTCCGGGGGAGCGATGGCGAGCGTCGTCCGTGACCCGGCTCCGGGGCACGGGACCCGGCCACGGACGACGATGTCGCCCTGCGCCCGCCCCACCCCCGTGCGGGCCGACGCTCCGACCTCAACAGGAGCCACGAGGCGCCCGGCTGATACGTCGAGCGGCGAGGAGATTCCTCGGTCCGGTGATTTCGGACCGCGACGGCGCCGCTGATAAGGTCGCTGCACTCCTGGCCCCCGTAGCTCAGGGGATAGAGCGGTGCCCTCCGGAGGCATGCGCGCAGGTTCGAATCCTGCCGGGGGCACCATCCACCCACCGGGCGCGGCAGTTCGCCGAGGTCCAGCACGCGATACGGCCGCGAGCCGGTGCGACCTGCGCCGATAGGCTCGCGCCATGACGCCCGATCAGCTCGCCGCCGCGATCCGTCACGCCGTCGTGACCGCGATCGCCGAGGGCGACCTCGCCCTCGAGCCCTCCATGGTCCCGGACGAGATCACGGTCGAGCGTCCGCGCAACCCCGAGCACGGCGACTACGCCACCAACGTGGCCCTGCAGCTGGCCAAGCCGGCCGGCACCAACCCGCGGGCGGTCGCCGAGCTCGTCGCCGTACGTCTGCGCGACGTCGCCGGGATCGAGGACGTCGACATCGCCGGCCCCGGGTTCCTCAACATCACGCTCGACGCCGCGACGCTCGGCGAGCTCGCGCGGTCGGTCGTCGTCGCGGGCGAGACCTACGGCCGGATCGACCGCTACGCCGGGCAGAAGTACGACGTCGAGTTCATCTCGGCCAACCCGACCGGCCCGCTTCACCTCGGTCACACGCGGTGGGCGGCCGTCGGCGACGCGATCGCCCGGGTCCTCGAGGCCGCCGGGGCCGAGGTCGCGCGCGAGTTCTACATCAACGACCGTGGCGTGCAGATGGACAAGTTCGGCATGTCGCTCGAGGCGCGCGCCCTCGGCGTCGAGCCGCCCGAGGGCGGCTATCAGGGCGGCTACGTCGACGAGCTCGCCCAGCAGATCGTGGCGGCCGACCCGGCGATCCTCGACCTCGTCGGCGACGCACGGTGGGAGGCGTTCCGCGAGGCCGGCTACGCCCTTCAGCTGCAGCAGCAGAAGGACGTCCTCGACCACTTCAACACCCACTTCGACGTCTGGTACTCCGAGCGCTCGCTGCACTCGAGCGGTGCGGTCGAGCGCGGCTTCGAGAAGCTGCGCGAGCAGGGCCACATGTTCGAGGCGGACGGCGCGGTGTGGCTGCGTACGAGCGACTTCGACGACGACAAGGACCGCGTGCTGGTCAAGGCCGACGGCGAGCTCACCTACTTCGCGAGCGACACCGCCTACTACCTCGACAAGCGCAGCCGTGGGTTCGACGTCAACATCTACCTCCTCGGCGCGGACCACCACGGCTACGTCAACCGGCTGCGCGCCGTCTCGGCCTGCGCGGGCGACGACCCCGACGTCAACATCGAGGTGCTCATCGGGCAGCTCGTGAAGATGGTCAAGGGCGGCGAGGAGGTCCGGCTGTCCAAGCGGGCCGGCAACATGATCACGCTCGAGGACCTCGTCGACGAGGTCGGAGTCGACGCTGCGCGCTACTCCCTCATCCGCTACCCCGTCGACAGCCCGCTCGTGCTCGACCTCGACCTGCTCGTCTCGCGGAGCAACGACAACCCGGTCTTCTACGTGCAGTACGCGCACGCACGCATCTCCTCGGTGCTGCGCGGAGCGGCCGACCTCGGGATCGACTGGCGCTCGGCCGACGCGGACCTGTCTCTGCTCACGCACGAGCGGGAGACGGCGCTGCTCGGCCTCATCGGCGAGCTGCCTCGAGTCGTGGCCACGGCGTCGGAGCTGCGCGAGCCGCACCGCGTCGCGCGCTACCTCGAGGAGCTGGCCAACGGCTATCACAAGTTCTACGACGTCTGCCGCGTGCTGCCCATGGCCGACGCCGAGCTCGAGCCGATCAACGTCTCGCGGCTCTGGCTCTGCGCCGCCGCTCGGCAGACCCTGGCCAACGGCCTGGGGATGCTGGGCGTGACCGCTCCCGAGCGGATGTAGCGGCATGCGCGCCCACCCCGCCGGACCGCGCCACGGCGAGATCCTCGCCCCCGCCGGTGCACCGCCTCTCCCGGCCGACGCCGAGGCGATGCACGCGCTCGCCGCAGGGGTCTGGCCCACCGGCGCGTCTCGCGGCGTCGACGGCGGTCTCGCCGCTCGCGCCGTGAGCATCGCAGGGGTCGACGTACGCGACCTCGCGGCCGAGTTCGGCACGCCGCTGTTCGTGCTCGACGAGGCCGACTTCCGTTCGCGCGCAGCCGCTTTTCGCATTGCCTACGACGACTCCGAGGTCCCCGCCGACGTGTTCTACGCCGGCAAGGCGTTCCTCTCCGCGACCGTCGCGCGCTGGGTCGCGGAGGAGGGGCTCAACCTCGACGTCTGCTCGGGCGGCGAGCTGCTCACCGCCGTGCGCGCCGGCTTCCCGGCCGACCGCATCGCCTTCCACGGCAACAACAAGAGCGTCGCCGAGCTCGAGCTCGCGCTCGAGCACGGGGTCGGTCGCTACGTCGTCGACTCGTTCGAGGAGATCGTCAGGCTCGCCGCTGCCGCGGAGCGCGCGGCCGTGGTCGCCGACGTCCTGGTGCGCGTCACGGTCGGTGTCGAGGCCCACACGCACGAGTTCATCGCGACCGCGCACGAGGACCAGAAGTTCGGCCTCTCGCTGGCCGGGGGAGCGGCCGAGGAGGCCGTGCGCCGCATCGTGAAGCTGCCGTCGCTGCGACTCGTCGGCCTGCACTCGCACATCGGCTCGCAGATCTTCGACACCGCCGGCTTCGAGGTGTCGGCGCACCGCCTCGTGGGCCTCGCCGCCAGGATCCGTGACGAGCACGGCCTCGAGGTGGACGAGCTCGACCTCGGCGGCGGCATGGGCATCGCCTACCTCGACGGTGAGGACCCGATGCAGCCGTCGGCCATGGCCGACCTGCTCCGCGGGATCGTGGTGCGCGAGTGCACGGCGTACGGCCTGCGGCTGCCGCGCCTCGCGGTCGAGCCGGGGCGTGCGATCGTCGGACCGTCGATGGTCACGCTCTACGAGGTGGGCACCGTCAAGGAGGTCGACCTCGGGTCCGGCCACGCGCGCCACTACGTCAGCGTCGACGGCGGCATGAGCGACAACATCCGCACCGCGCTGTACGACGCCGAGTACACCGTGCGGCTCGTGTCGCGGTTCTCCGACGCCGCGCCCGTCCTCAGTCGCGTGGTCGGCCGGCACTGCGAGAGCGGCGACATCGTCGTGCGCGACTGCTGGCTTCCCGGGGACCTCGCCCCGGGCGACCTGCTCGCGGTCGCCGCGACGGGCGCCTACTGCCGTGCGATGGCCTCGAACTACAACGCCGTCCCGCGGCCGGCCGTCGTCTCGGTCCGCGACGGCCGCGCGTCGGTCGTCCTGCGGCGGGAGACGCCCGAGGACCTGCTCGCCCTCGACGCGGGGCTGACGCCCTGACCCGTCGAGCCCGCACCGCACACCGACCTGCAGCCGCCTCGCCCCGGATGGCAGGCTAAGCACCGCACGCTTCCCCTGGGAGGGACCCCGATGACCACGCCGGATCCGGCGCACCGCGAGCTGACCGTCGCCCTCCTGGGCGGCGGCACCGTGGGAAGCCAGGTGGCCCGACTCCTGCGCGAGTCCGCCGACGACCTCGCCGCGCGCGCGGGCGCCCCGCTGCGCCTCGTGGGCGTGGGTGTCCGCGACACCACGAAGGAGCGCGAGGGGATCGACTCGGCGCTGCTGACCGACGACCTCGAGGCGCTCGCCACGAGCGGCGTCGACGTCGTCGTCGAGCTGATGGGCGGCATCGAGCCGGCGCGGTCGCTGATCCTCGCGGCGATGGCGGCCGGTTCCTCGATCGTCACGGCCAACAAGGCGCTGCTCGCCGAGGACGGCGCGACCTTGCACGCCGCGGCCGAGAAGCACGGCGTCGACCTCTACTACGAGGCCTCCGTGGCCGGCGCGATCCCGCTGCTGCGCCCGCTGCGCGAGAGCCTCGCCGGCGACAAGGTCCGTCGCGTGCTCGGCATCGTCAACGGCACGACCAACTTCATCCTCTCGGCGATGGACGAGAACGGTGCCGACTACGCCGACGTCCTGGCCGAGGCGCAGGCGCTCGGCTATGCGGAGGCCGACCCCACGGCCGACGTCGAGGGCTACGACGCCGCCGCCAAGGCGGCGATCCTCGCCGGTCTCGCGTTCCACACCCGCGTGCGGCTCGAGGACGTCTTCCGCGAGGGCATCACGACGGTCTCCGCGCAGGACGTCGCCGCCGCCCGCGAGATGGGCTTCGTCATCAAGCTGCTCGCCGTCGCCGAGCTCTCCGAGGACGAGAAGGGACTCGTCGTCCGGGTGCACCCGGCGATGGTCCCGAGGACCCACCCGCTCGCGGGCGTGCGCGGCGCGTTCAACGCCGTCTTCGTCGAGGCGGAGTCCGCCGGCCAGGTCATGTTCTACGGCCGCGGTGCCGGCGGTGCTCCGACGGCGTCGGCCGTGCTCGGCGACATCGTCGCGGTGGCGCAGCACCGGATCGCCGGCTCGCGTGGCCCCGCGGAGTCGACGTACGCCCATCTGGAGGTGCGACCGGTCGGCGACGCCGTCACGCGCTACTACGTCAACCTCGAGGTGTCCGACCGGCCCGGTGTCCTCGCGGCCGTCGCGCAGGCCTTCGCCGACAACGGCGTGAGCATCCAGAACGTGCGGCAGGACGGCCACGGCGACGACGCCGGGCTGGTGGTGCGGACGCACACCGCGCGGGACTCCGACCTCGCCGCCACGATCGAGCGGCTGCGGTCGAGCGACTCCGTTCGTCGGGTCGTCGGGGTCATGCGCGTCGAAGGAGAGGGCGAGCGATGAGCCGGCACGTCACCGTGGGCACGCACCAGTGGCACGGCGTGATCGAGGAGTACCGCGACCGGCTGCCGGTGAGCGACAAGACCCCCGTCATCACGCTGCGCGAGGGCGGCACGCCGCTCGTGTCCGCCGGCTACCTCTCGGAGCTGACCGGCTGCGACGTCCACCTCAAGGTCGAGGGCCAGAACCCCACCGGGTCGTTCAAGGACCGCGGCATGACGATGGCGATCTCCAAGGCGGCGGAGGAGGGGGCCAAGGCGGTCATCTGCGCGTCGACCGGCAACACCTCGGCGTCGGCCGCGGCCTACGCCGTCAAGGCGGGCATGCTCTGCGCGGTGCTCGTGCCGCAGGGCAAGATCGCGCTCGGCAAGCTCGCCCAGGCGCTGGTGCACGGTGCGAGGCTGCTGCAGGTCGACGGCAACTTCGACGACTGCCTCACCCTGGCGCGCAAGCTCTCCGAGCACTACCCCGTGTCGCTCGTGAACTCGGTGAACCCGGCGCGCATCGAGGGCCAGAAGACCGCGGCGTTCGAGATCGTGGACTTCCTCGGTGACGCCCCCGACATCCACTGCCTGCCCGTCGGCAACGCCGGCAACATCACGGCCTACTGGAAGGGCTTCACCGAGTACGCCTCCGACGGCGTCTCCACGAAGCGTCCGCGCGAGTGGGGTTTCCAGGCTGCCGGGTCGGCGCCGATCGTCAACGGTGCGCCCGTCACGCACCCCTCGACCATCGCGACCGCGATCCGGATCGGCAACCCCGCGTCGTGGGACCAGGCCCTCGCCGCGCGCGACGAGTCCGGCGGTCGCATCGACGCCGTGACCGACCGCGCCATCCTCGCCGCCTACCGGCTGCTCGCGTCGAAGGAGGGCGTGTTCGTCGAGCCGGCCTCCGCCGCGTCGGTGGCCGGGCTCCTCCAGGTGCACGCGGCCGGCGGTCTCGACGCGGGCCAGCGCGTGGTCTGCACGGTGACCGGTCACGGCCTCAAGGACCCGGAGTGGGCCATCGCCGGGGCGCCCAAGCCCGTCAGCGTGCCGGTCGACGCCCACATCGCCGCCGTCGAGCTGGGCCTCGCTTGATGGCCACTCCGAGCAGCCGCCCGATGTTCCGGGCCGCACCCACGCGGGTCCGCGTGCCCGCGACGTCGGCCAACCTCGGTCCCGGCTTCGACGCGTTCGGGCTCGCTCTCGGTCTCTACGACGACGTCGTGGCACAGGTGTCCGACGACGCCGGGGTGCGCGTCGACGTCCATGGCGAGGGCGCCGACTCCGTCCCGCGCGACCACCGCCACCTCGTCGCCAAGGCGATGCTGCGCGGGTTCGACGCCCTGGGCGGTCGACCGCGTGGCGTGGATCTCGTGTGCGCCAACCGGATCCCGCACGGTCGCGGCCTGGGCTCGTCGGCCGCGGCGATCATCTCGGGGCTGCTCCTGGCCCGTGCGCTCGTCGTCGGCGGCGACGAGCGGCTGCCCGACCCCGCGCTGCTCGAGCTCGCGACGGTGCTCGAGGGCCACCCCGACAACGTCGCGGCCTGCCTGTACGGCGGGGCCGTCGTAGCGTGGACCCGCGCGTCCGGCGACGTGGACGTGCTGCGCCTCGCCCCGGCGGCCTCGATCGTGCCCGTCGTCTGCGTGCCGTCGACGTCGGTACCCACCAAGAAGGCCCGGGCGCTGCTCCCCGAGACCGTGCCGCACGCGGACGCGGCGTTCAACGCGGCACGCACCGCGCTGCTCGTGCCGGCTCTGACGACGCGGCCCGATCTGCTCCTCGAGGCCACCGATGACCGCCTGCACCAGCCCTACCGCCGTCCGGCGTACCCGCGCACGGCCGATCTCGTGGCCAAGCTGCGCGCCGCCGGCATCCCCGCGGCCGTCAGCGGCGCGGGACCGACGGTCCTCGCGCTGACCGACGCCGCGACCGCGCCGAGCATCGCGGGGTTCGCGGGCGCCCGGTTCGTCACGTCGGTCCTCGAGGTCGACACGGCGGGTGCACGGGTGGTGGCACTCGAGGGCTGACCCGCCACCCGCATGGCACTCCCTCGGCGCCGGGGGTGTTACGCTGCTCACGCACCTGGGCCCGCACCCCCCGATCTCGGGGACGTTCGGCGGGGACTCCACCTCCATCCGGAGCCACCTCTCCTGCGCCGCCCCAGGACGCACCCAGATCCCTCGTTCGTCGCCTCCGGTCCCGGAGCGTCGGACGGGATCGTCACCGCGCACCCTCGTCCCGAGCGGCGCGCGAGTTCTCCCTTCGTCTCGAAGAAGGTTCACTCGGTGACCGAGACCACCCAGACCGACAGCCCCACCCCGCGCAAGTCCGGCGGCCTCTCGTCGATGCTGCTGCCCGAGCTCAAGTCGCTCGCCGGACAGCTCGGCATCCCCGGCGCCTCGGGCATGCGCAAGGCCGACCTCATCTCGGCGATCAGCACGCGCCAGGTGCCCCCGGCAGCCGAGCGTCCGCGTCGCGAGCGCGCCGAGCGTCCGCCCCAGGCGCCGGCCGAGTCCGCGACCGTGACCCAGGCCGACGAGCATCCGGCCCGTGCAGCCGAGGACGGCGGCAGCGTCGCGGAGCGCGCCGAGCGCCCGCCGCGCGGCGACCGCCCCCGTCGCGAGCGCCCCGAGCGCACCGACGCGGGCGACGGCCAGCGCGAGCCCCGCGGCGACCGTCCGCAGAACGACCGCGGCGACCGCCCGCAGAACGATCGCCAGAACGACCGCGGCGACCGCCCGCAGGGCGGCCAGAACCAGAACGACCGCCCGCAGGGCGGCCAGAACCAGAACGACCGCCCGCAGGGCGGCCAGAACCAGAGCGGCCAGAACCGCAACGACTACGACGACGACGGCGGCGGTCGCTCGCGCCGCCGGCGCCGGGGCCGTGACCGCAACGACCGCTTCGACGGTCCAGGCAACCGGCAGAACCGCGACCGCGGCGACCGCGGACCGCGCGGGCCGCGCGGCTTCGAGGCCGAGGTCGAGGTCAGCGAGGACGACGTCCTGCTCCCCGTGGCCGGGATCCTCGACATCATGGACAGCTACGCCTTCGTGCGCACGAGCGGCTACCTGCCCGGGCACAACGACGTCTACGTCTCGCTCGCCATGGTCAAGCGGTTCGGTCTGCGCAAGGGCGACGCCGTCACCGGCACCGTGCGCCAGCCGCGTGACGGTGAGAAGGCGCAGAAGTTCAACCCCCTCGTCAAGGTGGAGACCGTCAACGGTGCCGACCCCGAGGAGTCGCGCAACCGCATCGAGTTCAGCAAGCTGACGCCGCTCTACCCTCAGGAGCGCCTGCGCCTCGAGACCACGCCGAACAACCTCGTGACGCGTGTCATCGACCTCGTCGCCCCGATCGGGAAGGGCCAGCGTGGCCTCATCGTCTCGCCGCCCAAGGCGGGCAAGACGATGGTGCTGCAGGCGATCGCCAACGCGATCGCGGTCAACAACCCCGAGGTCCACCTCATGGTCGTGCTCGTCGACGAGCGCCCCGAGGAGGTCACGGACATGCAGCGCTCGGTCAAGGGCGAGGTCATCGCCTCCACCTTCGACCGGCCGGCCGACGACCACACCACGGTCGCGGAGCTCGCGATCGAGCGGGCCAAGCGTCTCGTGGAGCTCGGGCACGACGTCGTCGTCCTGCTCGACTCGATGACGCGCCTCGGGCGCGCCTACAACCTCTCCGCCCCCGCGAGCGGTCGCATCCTCTCGGGCGGTGTCGACTCCGCCGCGCTCTACCCGCCGAAGCGGTTCTTCGGTGCCGCGCGCAACATCGAG
>JADGOZ010000064.1 GCA_017882705.1 Candidatus Nanopelagicales bacterium
TACCCGGCTGGTTGGGGGTTCGAGTCCCTCCGGGCGCACCTGACCTGCGACGGAGCGGCAAGCAAGATCGTTTGGCAGCCAGGCTGACAGCAACGGCATCACGACCCGCAGCCGCGCGCTGTCCGCACGGCCACGATCTGCGTGCCGCGACGTCGACCTCGCGCGTGTGACCTCGATCGCGCGACACGCCCCCGGCCGTGCCGTGGGGGTGCCCGGCCGGGGGCCACTGTCGCCGGCGCTCGGGGTGGCGTCGACTGCCTCGGGGGGGGTCGGAGGACCGTCGAGGATCTCTGACGTTACGGCGACATCCCCACCATCGGGTATTCGACCTTGGTACTAGTACCCGCGCCGCACCGGAACGCGCTGGCGCGGTGCAGCCCGAGGATCCGCCGAACGGGGGATGGCCGCGCTTCTGGCATCGCTGCCACCATCCGGGCATTGGGCCGACGCCCCGACCGTGGGGGGCGAGCGGGGGGACGCGCGCCGAGGCGTCGGCCCTGCCCCTGCGAGGCGACCGCACCGGACCAGTCCACGACCGCGTCGAACCGATGTCGTTTCCTGGCGTCCGACCGATCGATCGCATCGTCGGTCGGACGAGCGTGGCGCGGTCAGTGCAGGTGCAGGAGCAGGTCGTAGACGACGAAGGCCGGCCACAGGATCGCCTCGAAGAACGACCACACGTGCAGCCAGAAGCCGTCCGCGTTCTGCCAGTAGAAGAGGAACGCGCCGATGAGCCCGAGGCCGTAGACGGCTCCGCCCCCGCCCGCTCCGGCGGTTGCGCTCTTGGATGTCCCTGACATGGTGACCTCCCGGTCCAGGTGACCGCTCCAGTCTGCCACTGCCACGTCAGCGGGAGGTGGCTACGGCGAGAGCGTTCGCGGTCACGACGATGGCGATGCCGAACCACTCGTGCGGGTCGAGGACCTGGCCGAGCAGCAGGATGCCGGCGACCGCTGCGATGACCGGGTTCACGCTCATGAAGACGCCGAAGAAGCGCTGCGGCACCCGCCTGAGGGCGATCAGGTCGGCGGCGTACGGCACGGCGGAGGAGAGGACTCCGGCGCACACGGCGTAGAGCAGCGCGGCGCCCTGCAGCTTGCCGTTCAGGATGAGCACGACGAGCACCGGCAGGTAGACGAGTGCCGACACCGACGTCGCGGCCGCCGGCGCCTGGAGGCCGGGCAGTCGCGACCCGAGCATCCGGTTGGGCCGATGTACGACGCCCAGCACGCGGCCGCCACGAGGGCCAGCGCGAGGCCGAGCCAGTCGCTCGTAGGCCCCGGCTGGATCAGCACCCACACGCCGAACCCGGCCGCAGCCGCGATCAGCAGGTCGAGCCGGGTGCGCGATCCGACGAGCGCCACCGACAGCGGCCCGAGGAACTCGAGGGTGACGGCGAGGCTGAGGCCGATGCGGTCGATGGCCGTGTAGAGGGAGAGGTTCATCGTCGCGAAGACCGCGGCCAGCAGCAGGGTGGGCCACCACTGGTGCCACGTCATCCGCCGGAACGGCGGTCTCGCCACGGGCACGAGGACGCGGCAGCGACGATCTGTCGCACCGCGACCACGCCCGCGGGCCCGATGAACGGGAAGGCGTGCGCCCCGATCGCCGCACCGGTCTGGTTGCTGACCGCTCCGGTGAGCATGATCGCGATGCCGCCGAGCAACGACCTGGGCGCCGGGGGCGCCGCGACCTCGTCGCCCACCCCGTCGAGCACCGGGTTGGCGTCAGCTCCCCCACGGTCCATGCATGCACGATGCCACGCGTCGACACACGTCATGACGACGGTGCGTCCCCCGGCGCACGCTCGCGTCATGGCACGCACAGGGGGTACGCGGTGGAGACCTCGTCGTCAGGGGTGGAGACTGGGGGCGACGACGAGCAACGGAGACTCACGCCATGACCGAGAAGAAGCAGTCAGAGACTCAGTCCGATCCCACCGAGGACCAGAAGGCGAAGTTCCGCGACGCCCTCGAGCGCAAGAGCAAGGCGTCGCACCACACCTCGGGCGGCGGCGGCCAGAACTCCGGCCCCGCGCGCGGCGAGCACGCGGCCGAGGCCAACAAGCGCGAGTTCCGGCGCAAGTCCGGCGGCTGATCCTCCGCCGTCCGGGTCGGTCGACACCCCACCGGGCCGGGGACGTGGGCCGGCCCCGTGGTGCTGGGGCACCTGCGGGGCCGTGGTGCTCACGCTAGGACGAGCGTGTTTCGGCCATGTGGACGCGCCGCTACGTGTCGAGGTCGTGTCCGTGCGTAGACACGCGACCGCCGCAGGGCGGACCACCCGCGCGGCGCTGACGCCGAAGCGCACGGAGACGACAGGATGACGGCGTACGGGAGGGGTGCGCACATGGCACGCAGCTCGGGGAGGTCGCGACACCTCGGTGTCGTGATCGTGCTGGCGATCGCGTTCGCTGTCGCGATGCTCTGGCCGGTGATCGGTGGGCTCGGCACCGGATCCTCGACGTCCGCGTCCGACCCGGTGACGGTCACCGACTACCACGCGGACTACGTCGTCACCGCCGCTGGCGTCCTCTCGGCGACCGAGACCGTCACCGGCTCGTTCCCCTACGGACGTCACGGGATCTTCCGCTACTGGGACGTCACCGACGCCGCCGACTCCTCGGTCCGCTACCTCCCGACGATCCGGTCGGTGACGCGCGACGGCGCGAGCGAGATGTACACGACCTCGTGGCAGAAGGGGCACACCTTCCTCGTCGCCAAGATCGGCAATCCCAACGAGACCCTCGAAGCCGGCTCGCACACGTACGTCATCACCTACACGATCCCGGGTGCCATCTCCCCCTACCGCCCAGCCACCGGCACGTTCACGGGCAGCGACGGCGACGCGACCGGGACACCCGGCTCGGTCTTCGCATGGGACGTGGTGGCGCGTGGTTGGGAGATGCAGATCGAGAAGGCGGCCGTCACCGTCACGCTCCCCTCCTCGGTCGGCCTCGCCCAGTGCTCGACGGAGGGCACCGGCGTCGGGCTGCCGTGCACCGTCGGCGGCGCCGGCACGACGACGGTCGACGTCTCCGCCGCCGCCCTGCCGCCGCGCAGCGGCGTCTACCTCCGCGCCTCGCTCGACAGCCCCGCCCCCGGCCAGGTGCACGTCCCGTGGCCCGTCGCCCTCGACCCCCTTCTCGGTACGTCGGTCGTCCCGCTGCTCCTCGTGCTGCTGATCGCGGCGCTCGCGGCGGTTCTCGCGGCCCTGCTGGGTCGGACGACGCTCGAGGACGAGCCCGGCTTCCCGGTCATGTACGCACCGCCGCAGGGCCTCGGCCCGGTCCAGACCGTCTACCTCGTGCGCGAGGCCGTGCCGAGCGAGTCCCTCGTCGCGACGATGCTGCACCTCGCCGAGCGCGGCGTCGTCACGCTCACGCAGACCGGCACGAGCTCCTGGCAGATCACCGGCACCGGGACACCGGAGCAGTGGACCGACATCGACGCGGTGTCGCAGTCCGTCGCCGCCTCCCTCGGCGTGACGGTGCCCGGCGCGGTCTTCCTCGCCGACGGCTCGGCTCCCGCGGGCCAGGTCCTGCAGTCGGCCAAGGCCGGCATCGGCGGGACGACCGCGACGTGGGCGCGCGGCGCCGGGCTCACCAGCCGTGCCGGCGGGGAGCGGCTCGTGCAGCTCGGGGTGATCGTCAGCGTGGCTGCCGCGTTCGCGTGCATCGCCTGGGCGCCGTCGTCGGTCCTCGGTCTCCCGTTCGTGCTGTTCGCCCTCGTCGGCGCCTACTACGTGATGCGTCCGGGCGTCGGCTCCCGGCGCACGGCCGTCGGCCGCCAGGCGTGGTCGCAGGCCGGCGGCTTCGAGCGGCTGCTCAGCACTCCGTCGGCCGAGGACCGCTTCGACTACGCCGCGCGCCAGGACCTGTGGCTGGCCTACATCCCCTACGCGGCCGCGTTCGGCGTGGCGGACGCATGGGCCGACAAGTACCGCACGGCCACGCACCAGGAGCCCCCGGTGCCGACCTGGTACCCGGCCTACGCTCTGAGCGGGCACGGGTCCTCGAGCTTCTCGAGCTCGTTCGACAGCTTCGACAGCGCCGTCTCGTCGTCGATCTCCGCCTACTCCGCCACGCAGTCCTCCTCCGGCGGAGGGGGCGGCGGCGGCGGTGGAGGAGGGGGCGGAGGTGGTGGTTCGTGGTGAGGCTCGACAACCGGCCGACCAGGCCTGACAGGAGATTCCGGACATGATCGTGCTCATCGTGCTGCTCGTCGTGATCATCGCCCTGGTGCTGTTCGGCATCACGGCCTTCAACAGGCTGCGCACGCTCGACGTCAAGGCGCAGGAGGCGCTCGGCGGCATCGACGTCCAGCTCACCCGCCGCGCCGACCTCATCCCGAACCTCGTCGAGACCGTGAAGGGCTACGCATCGCACGAGAAGGGCGTGTTCGAGGAGGTGACCGCGGCGCGTGCCGCCGTCACGAAGGCTGCGGCGTCGGGCACGGTCGAGCAGAAGGCCGAGGCGAGCGCCGCGCTCGACAAGTCGCTCGTCAACGTCATGGCGGTCGCGGAGAACTACCCCGACCTCAAGGCGTCGACGAACTTCCTCGACCTGCAGAAGCAGCTCACCGACACGGAGAACCAGCTCTCCTTCGCGCGCCAGTACTACAACGACGCGGTGTCGAGCCTCAACACCGCGGTCGTGACCTTCCCGTCGATGCTGTTCGCCGGCGTGGCCGGGGTCGCCAAGCGCGTGTTCTACGCCGCTCCCGAGGGCCAGACGAGCCCGCCGCAGGTGAAGTTCTGACCCGCGAGCGGTCGACGACCTAGGACGCCGTGTCCAGGAGCGCGGCGAAGGCACCGACGACGGCGAGGGACTCGGCGAAGGACGCGCGGCTGATGCCCGTCATCGAGAAGTATCCGTGCACGAGTCCGGGCGCACGGCGCAGCACGACCGTGCTGCCGGCCGCGCGGAGCGCATCGGCGTACGCCTCGCCCTCGTCGCGCAGCGGGTCGAACGCCGCCGTGGTGAGGACGGCGGGCGCGAGCCCGGACAGGTCCGGGTTGAGGAGCGGAGACAGCCGCGGGTCCGTCGACGGCGCGTCGCCGCGATAGGTGTCCCAGTACCAGTCCATCTGCTTGCGGGTGAGGAAGAACCCTTCCGCGAACAGGGATTTCGAGGGTCGCGACACGCTGCCGTCGGCACCCGGGTAGAGGAGCAGCTGTGCCACCGGCTGCCGCACGCCGGTGTCGCGGGTGACCTGCGCGACCACGGCCGCGAGGTTGCCGCCCGCGCTGTCGCCCGCCACGGCGACCCGCGACGCGTCGGCACCGAGCTCGGCCGCGTGCGCGACCGCCCAGGCGAAGGCGGCGACGGCGTCCTCGGCCGCTGCCGGGAAGGGGTGCTCGGGGGCGAGCCGGTAGTCGATCGAGAGCACGTGCACGTCGGCGTAGCGCGCGAGCAGGCGGCAGGGCTGGTCGTGCGTGTCGAGGTCGCCGACCACCCAGCCACCGCCGTGGAAGAAGACCAGGAGCGGCCGCCTCGTGCCGCTGGGCAGCGGTGAGTAGAGGCGTGCACGCAACGGCCCGGCCGCGCCGTCGACCGTCAGGTCGCGCACCGGGCCGATCGGGACAGGTCGTCCGCCCGCGATCCGGGAGCTCTCCCGGATCGCCTGGCGCTGCTGCTCGACCGTGCGGCCCGCGGGCGAGGGACGGAACCGCTCCTCGAACTTCAGCACCATGGCCAGGTGCGGGTCGAGCGTCTGCCCGTCGACGACGACCGGCCCCCCGGTCGCTCGCCTCGCAGCAGCGACCGGCACGGAGTCGAGGGTGCGTGCGAGTCCGGTCTGGACGGCGACGGTGACGTCGGCCTTCGTGAGCCTCATGCGCGCAGCGTAGGCGGTCGGTCAGCGACGGGCGCGGTGATGCCCGTGCGGTCCGGGGTGCGCGGGGATCGCGGCGTAGCCCATCGCGTGGCGACGCCACGCCATCCGGCGCGCGACGGAGAAGCCGAAGAACCACAGCGGGATCAGGACCCATACGTGTCCGGTCGCGACGAGCACGGTCGTCACCAGGGCGAGCACGAGGAACGGCACGACGGGCGGCCGGCGCGGCAGGTGCCCCGGGAGGGCGGCGCGCGGCGCGACGTCCACCCCGCCCGTCCGCGACGGCAGGTCCGCGAACAGCGGGTCGAGGTCGTGGAGGTACGTCGCTCCCTGGGCCGACGTCATGCGGGAATCGAACTCGGCGTGGTCGAGCCGGCCGTCGGCGAACGCGTCGGAGAGCGCGAGGATCGCCTCCTCGCGGTCCTGGTCCGACGCCCGCATGACGCGCTCGCTCATGACCCGTCCTCCTCGGCGAGGATCCGGTAGAGGTCCCGACGCGCGGCCTGCAGCACCGTGCGTGCGGCCGCGACCTGCTCGGGCGTGCCCGTCGTGACGACCTGCACCGCGGCGCCGCCGACGCCGAGGAGCAGCTGGCGCAGATCGGTCATGTCGTCGGGCTCGGACTCCGACTCGAACCCGTCGAAGACCGCCCCGAGCTCCTCGGCGCGCTCCTCGACGTGCACCGCACCGCTCGCGGTGAGGGAGAAGACGCGGCGGCCCTCGACCTTCTCGTCGTCGACGAGCCCCTCGTCCTGCAGCGCCGACAACGCGGGGTAGACCGACCCCGGGCTCGGCTTCCACTGCCCGCCGCTGCGCTCGGTGATGTCCTGGATGATCTGGTAGCCGTGCCGCGGCTCCTCGGCGAGGAGCGCGAGGATCGCGGCGCGGACGTCGCCGCGCGCGGCGCGCGGGCGCTGCCCGCCACCACCGGGAGGGCCGAAGGGCCAGCCGCGACCGGGACCGCCCTGCGCCCAGGCCGCCCACGGCGCGCCACCCATCGGCCCGCCCCACCGGGGTCCGTGGCCGCCGCGCCCGTGCGGACCGCGCGGGCCGTCCGGACCCGTCATCCGGGCCCGGAGGCCGGCCAGCGCCGCCACCA
>JADGOZ010000065.1 GCA_017882705.1 Candidatus Nanopelagicales bacterium
GCGGATGCCCCACTTGCCGGTGGCCTCCTCGAGGACACCGCGGAGCGCGTTGTTGATCTCCTCGCGCGAGGTCAGCGTCTTCTCGAGGTCCATGCCGCCGATGACGTTGCGCAGCGTGGTGACCGTGAGCTGCTCGATGCCGGTGATGGGGCTCGCGATCTCGTACATCGCGGCCTTCGGGTCGGTGACCTGGAAGTAGATGACGGAGTCGATGTTGACGACGAGGTTGTCCTCGGTGATCACCGGCTGCGGCGGGAAGGAGACGACCTGCTCACGCATGTCGACGAGCGGCTTGAGCCGGTCGATGTACGGGATCAGCAGGGAGAGCCCTGGCACGAGAGTGCGGTTGTAGCGACCGAGGCGCTCCACGATGCCGGCGCGTGCCTGGGGGACGATCCGCACCGCCCTGGCGATGGTCACGAGCACGATGAGGACGACCAGCAGACCGATGATGAGGCCTGCGACCGTTCCCCCCGAGATGTCTCCCATGGTGTCCCTCTTCCTGCCGACCGGTCAGGCGACGAGTGCCGTCGCTCCGGAGATCTCGACGACGCGGACGAGGGAGCCGACCTCGTACTCGCTCTCGCCGTCGTACGCGCGGGCCGACCAGATCTCGCCGGAGAGCTTCACGCGACCGTCCTTGCCCGTGACGGGGGCGAGCACCTCGGCCTCGGCCCCGACGAGAGCTGCCACACCCGTGCGGATCTTGGTGGGTGTCCGCAGGTGCCGCTGCGCGATCGGACGTACGCCGACCACCAGCGCGAGCGACACGAGCGCGAACACCGTGACCTGCAGGGCGGGGTTCCCGCCGAGCGCCGCCACGAGCGCGGCCGCCGCGGTGCCTCCGGCGATGAGGATGAAGAACAGGCTGGTGGTGAGGATCTCGGCGACGACGAGCACACCGGTCGCGACCAACCACCACACCCACGGGTCCATGTCCCGATCGTATGTCCTGACTCCCCGGGTGCCGTGGTGATTGCCCCGAGCGGCGTCAGCGGGCGCGCGCCGACCAGCGGTCGCCGCGTCGCTCGACGTCGAGCTCGAGACCGAACGTGGTCGTGAGGTTCGCCGCCGTGAGCACGTCGGCGATCTCCCCCTGAGCGACGACGCCGCCGGCGCGCAGCAGGAGCGCGTGGGTGAAGCCGACCGGGATCTCCTCGACGTGGTGGGTCACGAGCACCGTGGTGGGTGCCTCGTCGTCGACGGCGATCTCGCCCAGTCGGCGTACGAGGTCCTCCCGTCCACCGAGGTCGAGGCCCGCCGCCGGCTCGTCGAGCAGGAGCAGCTCCGGGTCGGTCATCAGGGCGCGTGCGACCTGCACCCGCTTGCGCTCGCCCTCGCTGAGCGTGCCGAACGTCCGGTCGCCGAACCCGCCGACGCCCAGCTGCTCGAGGAGCGCGGCGGCGCGACCGTGGTCGCCGCCCTCGTACCCCTCGCGCCAACGGCCTGTGATGGCGTAGGCGGCGGTGACGACGACGTCCGACACGCGTTCGTGCGCCGGGATCCGCTCCGCGAGCGCCGCGCTCGCGAGGCCGATGCGCGGGCGCAGCTCGAAGACGTCCGTCCGTCCGAGGAGCTCGTCGAGGATCTCGACGCTGCCGCGGGTCGGGTGGATGAGGGTGGCCGCCAGGGCGAGGATCGTGGTCTTGCCGGCTCCGTTCGGACCGAGGACGACCCACCGCTCGCCCTCGGCGACGTCCCAGGACACCTTCGACACGATCGGGACGCCGCCCCGCACCACGTCGACGTCGACAAACCGCAGGACGTCGCTCACGTGCCGAACACTAGTGAGTCGCCGACGCGTCCTAAGGTTGCGGGGTGCCTGAGACTCGACGTGCCGGCGCCCTCACCGCGTGGGGTGCGGCCTATCTCGCGGGCGCGGTGAGCCTTGACGAGGCCGACGCCGCGACCGTGGGCGCCGACGCCCTGCACCGCGTGGTCGGAGTGCCCGGCGAGGACTCCCCCGTGCCCGTCTCGATCGCGCTCGGCAGGTTGCGGGCCCACGGGGTCACCGGGCTGCGGCTCGTGCTGCCCGAGGCAGGTGACCCGACAGGCCTCCCCGGCCCCACCTCGTTCACGTCGGTGGCGATCCTCGCGGGGGCCGCGGTCGTCTGCGTCGCACCGCCCGAGGTGCCGGCGTACGCCCTGGTGGCGATCAGCTCGGCCACGGACGGCTCCGGGGACGTGGTCCGGTGGGACGTCGCCACGGTGGAGTTCGCCCCCGCGCCTGCCGGTCTTCCGACGCTGGCCGAGGCCGAGCGTGGGCTGCTGGAGAGCATGGCGGCGTCCACGGACGAGCTCGCCGCGCTCGATGTCGCCCGCGGGCGCGACGACGTCGCGCCGAGGCTGCGCAGGCTCGACCGGTCCTTGCGCGACATCGACCTGCCCGCGACCCTGCCCGCGCGTGCGCAGCGGCTGGTCGCGACGGCGTCGCGACTGCTCGGCGTCCTCGACATCGCCGCCGAGAGCGACGGCGGCGCGGTGACCGGGTCCGAGGTGCTGCGCCGCGACGCTGCGCTGCGTCCGCTGCGCACGGCCGCGCGATACGCCCTCTGCGCTGCCTACTCGGCAGCGGCCGAGGACCGGGCGACGAACGCGGCTCGATAGGCTCGTCCCACCATGAGCGCCGACGACACGCCGCGCACCCTGCTCATCACCCTCACGGGCCCCGACCGCACCGGTGTCACCGCCACTCTGACGGCCGCGCTCGCGGCCCATGAGGTCGAGATCCTCGACGTCGAGCAGGTCGTCATCCGCGGACGGCTCACGCTCGGGATCCTGGTCGGGCCGGCCGCATCGCTCGAGCACGGTGCGGCACTGGTGCTCGACGACGCGGCTCGCACGGCGCGGGAGATCGCGCCCGGGCTCGGCATGGACGTCGACGTCACCCTCGGTGCCGCAGAGCACGAACCGCGCCGGCGCGGGCGGCTCCTGGTGACGGCGCTCGGACACCCGCTGCTCCCTGAGGCGCTGTCCGGTCTCGCGCGCCTCATCTCCGAGCGCGGCGGCAACATCGACCGCATCGTCCGGACGGCCGCGTACCCCGTGACCGCCATCGAGCTCACCGTCTCCGGCGCCGACCACCAGCTCCTGCGTACGTCGCTCACCGAGGCGTCTCCCGCGCTCGGCATCGACGTCGCGGTGCAGCGTGCGGGTCTGCGCGGCCGAGGGACGCACCTCGTCGTCATGGACGTCGACTCCACGCTGATCCAGGACGAGGTCATCGAGCTCATCGCCCGGCACGCCGGCTGCGAGGAGCAGGTGCGGGCGATCACCGAGCGGGCGATGCGCGGCGAGCTCGACTTCGCGCAGTCGCTGCACGAGCGCGTCGCCCTGCTCGCGGGCGTCGACGCCGCGGCGCTCGACGAGGTGCGGGGAGACGTCCGGATCACGCCGGGCGCTCGCACGATGGTGCGCACGCTGAAGCGCCTGGGCTTCCGGATCGCGGTCGTGTCAGGCGGTTTCAGCGCCGTGGTCGATCCGCTGGCCGACGAGCTCGGGATCGACCACGCGCGCGCCAACGTGCTCGAGGTGGTCGACGGCCGGCTCACCGGTCGGGTCGTCGGGCCCGTGGTCGACCGGGCGGCGAAGGCGGCCGCGCTCGTGGAGTTCGCGGCGCTCGACGGCATCCCGCTCGACCGCACCATCGCGATCGGCGACGGAGCGAACGACCTCGACATGCTCTCGGTCGCAGGGCTGGGCATCGCCTTCAACGCCAAGCCGGTCGTGCGGGCGCAGGCCGACACGGGGCTGACGGTGCCGTTCCTCGACCCGGTGCTCTACCTGCTCGGCATCACCCGCGAGGAGGTCGAGCAGGCCGACCTCGAGGCCGGCACACCGACCCCCGCTCCCCCGGTGCGCTAGTCAGGTGACGGGATCCCCGCGCGGAACCACGAACTCCGTCAGGCGCCCGACGCCGGGAGCCAGGTCACCCCACGAGACGTCGAGGTCGAGGACGGCGATCCCGCACGTCGGGTACTTCACCGCGAGCCGCCGGGCTGCGTCGGGCTCGGCGTCGCCGGCGAGGGCGTCGACGAGGTCCTCGCATCCGGGGTTGTGACCCACCAGCAACGCCGTGCCCACGCGGTCCGGGAGCTCGCGCAGCACCTCGAGCAACGTGCTCACGGAGGCCTCGTAGACGCGCGGGTCGACCGTGAGGGGCCCGGGCGAGTCGACGTCGTAGCCGGCGGCGCCGATGTGTCCGATCACCGCTGCGGCGAGGGTCCAGGTGCCGCGCGTGCGCCGAGCGCTGGAGACGACGACGTGGTCGAGCGCGCCGACGTGGTCGCGGATCCACGCGCCGGCGGCCTTCGCGTCGGCGACGCCGCGGGGTGCCAGGGGCCGGTCGTGGTCGACGACCCCCGGCGGATACGCCGACTTCGCGTGCCGCAGCACGACGAGACGTCGGCTCATGTCCGGGCCCGACGGTGCAGGTCGTTGATCTGGGCGTCGGTGCCGACGACGATGAGGACGTCGCTCACCTTGAGCACGGTCGCGGCGTCGGGGTTGGTC
Source organism: Candidatus Nanopelagicales bacterium (assembly GCA_017882705.1). Lineage (GTDB taxonomy): Bacteria > Actinomycetota > Actinomycetes > S36-B12 > CAIYMF01 > Longivirga. The sequence continues at coordinate 4,513 of JADGOZ010000065.1, forward strand.
GTGAACCGGCCGTCGTTGCGCAGCGCGAGCAGGATGGCCCCGCCGCCCTCGCGCGCCCTGGTGTCGGCGATCGTCGAGCCGACCAGCGACGAGCCGTCGTGGACCTCGATGTCGACGAGGCGGAACTCGTGCCCCCCGTCGTGCATCACGACGTCGAGGAAGTCGACGACGTCGGGCGACTCGGCGAACGCGGCGATGCGGTTGCCGCCGATGCGCTGCGGGTTGACGACGCGGTCGGCACCGGCGCGGACGAACTTCGGCTCGGCGTCGTCGGTGCGCGAACGTGCGATGACGAACAGCGCGGGGTTCAGGGTGCGAGCGGTGAGGACGACGTAGACACTTCCCGAGTCGTTGTCGAGCGCGGCCACGAGGGTGTGCGCGGTACGGATGCCCGCGGCGCGGAGCACCTCGTCGTCCGTGGCGTCGCCCATGACGTGGGGGAAGTCGCAGGTGCTGAGCCGGTCCTCGTCCTTGTCGATGACGACGACGTTCTGGCCGGTGCGGGCGATCTGCTCCGCGGCCGCCCGTCCGACGCGGCCCCAGCCGCAGATCAGCGCGTGGCCCTCGTAGCCGTCGATGTCGCGTTGCATGCGTCGTCTCCCCCACAGGTTGCCGAGCTGGCCCTCCATGACGAGCTCGAGGGTCATCGTCAGGGTGTAGAGCACGGTGCCGACGCCCAGCAGGGCGAGCACGATCGTGTAGATCTTCAGCCGCGCGTCGAACGCCACGACCTCGCGGAAGCCGATCGTCGTGACCGTGGTGACGGTCTGGTAGAGCGCGTCGAGGACGTCGATGCCGAGGATGACGTAGCCGACCGTGCCGACCACGATGACCGACGAGAGCGCGATGAGCGCCAGAACCATCCGGCGGTTGTTGCGCGAGTGGTAGCTGAGCGGTCGCACGGCCACGCTGGCGTAGCTGCGGCGTGACGTCCTGGGCACGACCCCAGCATGCCCGACCGCCGAGACGGTCGCGCGACGCCCTGGTGACGTGATCAGGAGTGCATGCCGGACGAGGTGGCCGAGCGGGGTGCTCGGTCAGCCCATGATGGCGTGGACGCCACCGTCGACGTGGATGATCTCCGCGGTGGTCTTCGGGAACCAGTCGGAGAACAGCGCGACGCACCCGCGCGCCGCCGGCTCCGGGTCCTGGACGTCCCAGCCGATCGGCGAGCGGGCGTCCCACATCGTCTTGAACTCCTCGAAGCCCGGGATCGACTTCGCCGCCATCGTGCCGATCGGGCCCGCCGCGACGAGGTTCACGCGCACGCCCTGGGAGCCGAGGTCGCGGGCGAGGTAGCGCGAGGTCGACTCGAACGCCGCCTTCGCGACGCCCATCCAGTCGTACTTCGGCCATGCGACGGTGGCGTCGAACGTGAGTCCGACGACCGACGACGTGCGCCCCTCCCCCGTCATGAGCGGCAGGGCCGCCATCGTGAGGGACTTCAGGGAGTAAGCCGACACGTGGACCGCGGTCGCGACGTCCTCCCACTCGGTGTTGAGGAAGTTGCCGCCCAGGGCCGCCTCGGGCGCGTAGCCGATGGAGTGCAGGACGCCGTCGATGCGGTGGACGTACTGGGACAGGCGCTCCGGCAGGGCGGCGAGGTGCTCAGGATCGGTGACGTCGAGCTCCACCACGGGCACGGGGGTGGGCAGCCGACCGGCGATGCGGTTGGTCAGCGAGAGCGCGCGGCCGAACGAGGACAGCACGACGTTCGCCCCCTGCTCCTGCGCCAGCCTCGCGACGTGGAACGCGATCGACTGGTCGGTGAGGACACCGGTGACGAGGAGGTTCTTGCCCTCGAGGATTCCCATGGTCAGCCCTTCTGGTGCTGCGGTCAGTGACCCATGCCGAGGCCGCCGTCGACCGGGATGACGGCTCCGGTGATGTAGGCGGCCGCGTCGCTGGCGAGGAAGACGACGGTGCCCGCGACCTCCGCGGGCGAGGCCAAGCGCCCGAGGGGCACCGCGCCGGTGATCTCGGCACGGCGGTCGTCGCTGAGCACGGCCGTCATGTCGGTGTCGACGAACCCGGGGGTGACGACGTTGGCGGTGATGCCGCGACTGCCAAGCTCGCGGGCGAGCGAGCGGGCGACGCCGACCAGGCCGGCCTTGGAGGCGGCGTAGTTGACCTGCCCCGCGGAACCGAGCAGGCCGACCACGCTGGAGACGAAGACGAGGCGGCCGCGACGCAACCGCACCATGCCCTTGGCGGCGCGCCGTGCCACGCGGATCGCACCCACGAGGTTGGTGTCGAGCACGGCGGAGATGTCGTCGTCGCTCATCCGCAGGATCAGGCCGTCGCGGGTGATGCCGGCGTTGGCCACGACCACCTCGACCGGGCCGAGCTCGCCCTCGATGCGGTCGAACGCGGCATCGATGCTCGCGGTGTCGGTCACGTCGGCCTGCACGACGAGGACGTCGGTGCCGGCCAGCTCCTCCGGGAGCTCGCCCGAGCGGGCCGTGATGGCGACCCGGTCGCCGGCCGCGACGAACGCCTGCGCGATGGCGAGCCCGATCCCGCGGTTGCCCCCGGTCACCAGAACCACGCGGCTCACGGCGTCCTCCTGTCGTCCTCGGCTCGCGCCTCGTGCTCCGGGGCGCCCCGTGACGCTATCCGTTACCGGCCGGTACGGCCGAACCCCGCGCCGCGACGGGGCGGTCTAGGGTCGTGGCATGAGAGCGATCCAGGTGCGCGAGTTCGGGGGCCCGGAGGTCCTCGAGCCGGCCGTCCTCACCGACCCGGTCCCGAACCACGACGAGCTGCTGGTCGAGGTGACGGGCGCCGGCGTCAACTACGCCGACACCCACCAGGCGGAGAACACGTACCTGTCCGGGAGCAGCCTGCCGTTCGTCCCGGGCGCCGAGGTCGTCGGCCACGTCGTCGAGCCGGGCGGACGCCCGCGCCGGGTGTGCGGCTTCGTGAGCCGGGGCGGGGGCTACGCCGAGCTGGCGGTCGTCCGCTCGGCCCTGTCGTTCGACGTGCCCGGCAACGTCCCGGACGCGGCGGCGCTGTCGCTGCTCGTGCAGGGACTGACCGCGTGGCACCTCGTGCGGACGCGTGCGCGGATCCAGCCCGGCGAGAGCGTCGTCGTCCACGCCGCCGCGGGAGGTGTCGGCAACCTCGCCGTGCAGCTCGCCAAGCACTGCGGGGCCGGCCGGGTGATCGCCACGGCGTCGTCGCAGGAGAAGCTCGACCTCGCCGCCGACCTCGGCGCCGACGTGGGCGTCCTGCTCGATCCGGACGTCACCGCGCACGACGTGACGCACCGGCTGCGCGAGGCCAACGGCGGGCACCGCGTCGACGCAGTCTTCGAGATGGTCGGCGGCGGCACGTTCGACGGCAGCATGCACGCGCTCGCGCCGTTCGGCCGGCTCGTGACCTTCGGGATGGCGTCCCGGACACCGCCGACGCCGCTCACCCCGTCGGCGCTCATGGTCGGGTCGCACTCGGTCATCGGCTTCTGGCTGATGGACTGCATGCGCGAGGACCGGGTCCTCGCCATGGTCGCCGCACCGCTGCGCGAGCTCGTCGCCGAGGTGTCGTCAGGACGCCTTCGCCCCCTCGCCGGGCACACCTACCCCCTCTCGCAGGCACGCCACGCGCACGAGGACATGCGGGCACGGCGTACCACCGGGAAGGTCGTGCTCGACCCGCGGCTCGACGGGGCGCACGAGTGACCCGGGCCGTGGACGAGGACTTCCTGGCACTGCCGCTCGATGCGTGCTCGGACGCCGCGCTCTCGCGGGCGCGTGAGCTCGGTGCCAGCCACGCCGACGTCCGCGTGGTCTCGATCCTCACGTCGTACACGCGGATCCGCGACGCACGGCTCGAGGGCTCGGTGCTCGACGACGACTGCGGCCTCGCCGTGCGCGTCGTCGTCGACGGGTGCTGGGGATTCGCGGCCTCGGACCGCGTCGACGTCGGCACCGCGCGGCTGCTCGCCGATCGGGCGGTCGCGCTCGCCCGCATCAGCGCCCCGCTGAGCACCATCCGGGTCGAGCTGGCGCCCGAGCCCGTCCACGTCGGCACCTGGGTCTCGTCCTACGACGTCGATCCGTTCGAGGTGCCCGAGGCGGAGCGGCTCGACCTGCTCTCCGGTCGCAGCGCCGCGGTCCTGGGCCACGCCGCGGTGTCGCACTCCACCGTCACGCTGCGCGCGGTGAAGGAGCGCGTGCACTACGCAGATCTCGCGGGCACGCGCACGACTCAGCAGCGCGTCCGGCTCGAGAGCGACGTGACGGCGATCGCCGTCGATGCCACGACGGGCTCCTTCGAGACGATGTCCACCACCGCTCCCCCGGCGGGTCGCGGCTGGGAGTACGTCACCGGTGCCGCCGTCACCGTGGGCGGTGCGCGCGCGTGGGAGTGGCAGTCCGAGCTCGACGCGCTGCCGGAGCTGCTGCACGAGAAGACGCTCGCGCCCTCGGTCGAGCCGGGACGGTACGACCTCGTGATCCATCCGACGAACCTGTGGCTCACGATCCACGAGTCGATCGGTCACGCCACGGAGCTTGATCGTGCGCTGGGCTACGAGGCCAACTACGCCGGCACGTCCTTCGCGACCCCTGACGTCCTCGGCACGCTGCAGTACGGCTCGGGGCTGATGAACGTCACGGGCGACCGCGCCGTGCAGCACGGCCTCTCGACGGTCGGATGGGACGACGAAGGTGTCGCCGCGCAGAGCTGGGACATCATCCGCGACGGCGTGCTGGTGGGCTACCAGCTCGACCGCAGCATGGCTGCCGAGTTCGGCCTGCCCCGGTCCAACGGGTGCGCCTACGCCGACAGCGCGGGCCACACCGCGATCCAGCGGATGCCCAACGTCTCCCTGCAGCCCGCTCCGGACGGGCCCGATCTCGAGGGCCTGATCGGCGGCGTGGAGGACGGCATCTACATCGTCGGCGACAAGTCCTGGTCGATCGACATGCAGCGCTTCAACTTCCAGTTCACCGGCCAGCGCTTCCACCGGATCAAGGGCGGCCGGCTCGTCGGGCAGCTCAAGGACGTCGCCTACCAGGCGACGACCACCGACTTCTGGGGCTCGATGCGAGCGGTCGGCGGCGAGTCGACCTACCTGCTCGGCGGCGCCTTCAACTGCGGCAAGGGCCAGCCCGGCCAGGTGGCCGCCGTGTCGCACGGCGCTCCCGTCGCGGCGTTCGAGGCGGTCAACGTCCTCAACAGCGCACAGGAGGCCGGCCGATGAGCACGCCGCAGGAGATCGTCGAGCGAGCCCTGGCGGCGTCCGGGTCGCGTGCCTGCGTCGTGCTCGTCCGCAGCACGAGCGTGGCCAACCTGCGCTGGGCCCGTACCACTCTGACCACCAACGGTGAGACGGTCGCGACGAGCGTGTCGGTCGTCGCGATGGTCGACGTCCCCGGCGGGGTCGCTGCGGGTTCCATCACGCTCAACGACCCCGACCCCGACGGCGTCGATGCTCTCGTCCGCCGCGCCGAGGCGCTGGCCGTCGAGGCCGGCCCCGCTGAGGACGCGGCGGACCTGGTGACCGGGATCGCCGCCTCCCCCGACTGGTCCGACGGACCGGTCGTGGCGACGAGCGCCGACTTCGCCGTGCTCGCCCCGGAGATCGGCGAGGTCTTCGCCGCCGGACGCGCCGACGGCATCGAGCACTTCGGCTATGCCGAGCAGGCCGTGACGACGTACTACCTCGGGACGAGCACGGGCGTGCGGCTCCGCTTCGTCGACCCCGAAGGCCGGCTGGAGCTGACGGCGAAGAGCCACGGCCGCAGCCGGTCCACCTGGGCGGGTCGCGCCGGGCGCAGTCTGGCGGGCCTCGACCTCGCCGCGGTCGACCGCGAGCTGCGCCAGGGACTGGCTTGGCAGGCGAACAGGGTCGAGGTGGCGCCGGGTCGGCACACGGCCGTCCTGACGCCGAGCGCGGTGTCCGACCTCATGATCGAGCTCTACTGGTCGTCGGTGGCGCGGGACGCGGCCGACGGGCAGAGCGTCTGGAGCAGCGCAGGTGGGGGCACCCGAGTCGGCGAGCAGGTGGGCGACCCGCGCGTGCACCTGTGGAGCGACCCCCTCATGCCCGGGCTCGAGGCCATGCCGTTCGTGGCGGCCACCGGGTCCTCGGGCGCGTCCAGCGTCTTCGACAACGGCCTCCCCGCGGAAGCGGTGAGCTGGATCCGCGACGGAGTGCTGGCGAACCTCATCTCGACACGCTTCACGGCGCTCGAGACCGGACTGCCGTTCCGTCCGGGCGTCGACAACCTGCGGCTCGACGTCTCCGGAGCCTCGGGCAGCCTCGAGGACGTCGTGGCCCGCACCGACGACGGCCTGCTCGTGACCTGCCTCTGGTACAACCGCGTGGTCGACCCGCAGACGCTCCTGCTCACCGGCCTCACCCGCGACGGCGTCTACCAAGTTCGTGGCGGCGAGGTCGTGGGGGCCGTCACCAACTTCCGGTTCAACGACTCCCCCGTCGCGGTGCTCGGCCGCGTCGCGGACGCCGGCGCGTCGGTGGGGACGCTGGCGCGGGAGATGGGCGACTACTTCAACCGGGCGGCGATGCCGCCGCTCGTCGTACGGGACTTCAACTTCTCCACCGTGTCGCTCGCGAGCTGAGCGTCAGCGGCTGCCCCGCCATGGTCCGGGCGAGGGAGCGCGGGTGTCCCAGTACTCCACGGACGTGCCGCTCGGGACGAAACCGCGCGCCCGGTAGTTGGCGAGGGCGGCGGGCGAGTCGAGCTCGCACGTGTGCAGCCACACGCGCCGGGTGCCCTCGAGCTCCCACGCGCGCTCGACCGCGCGGGTGAGGAGCCACCCGCCGAGGCCGAGCCCGGCGAACTCGGACAGCAGACCGAAGTAGGCGACCTCGACCGAGCCGTCCGGCCGACGGTCGAGCTCGACGTAGCCCGCGGGCACGCCGTCGACCCAGCACGTCCACAGCTCGTGACCCGGGGCGGTGACCCAGGCGCGCCACTGCTCGTAGGTCCAGTTCAGCCGGTCGAGCCAGTACCAGTCCCCGCCGACCGCGCGGTAGAAGAACCGCGACAACTCGGGCGCCGGGCGACCCGCACGCACGAAGGTGGCCTCCACGCGCGGCGGCGCCCCCGGCCGCAGCTGTCCCGGGTCGGTCATCTCCAGATCGGTGACGACGACCTCACGGACGCCGGGACCCGGGCCGGAGACGCGCGTCACGCGTCCTCGAGGCGGAACCCGACCTTCATCCCGACCTGGACGTGGTCGACCTCGCCGTCGCGGATGTGGCCGCGGATCTCGGTGACCTCGAACCAGTCGAGGTGGCGGAGGCTCTCGTTGGCGCGCGAGATGCCGTTCTTGATCGCCTGGTCGACGCCCTTGTCGGACGTGCCCACGATCTCGGTGACGCGATAGGTGCGGTTGCTCATGGGCCCATCCTGGCCCATGCCCTGGTCGGATCCGCCGCCACCTGCAGGTGCCGGGTGCGCGAGGGCGACGTACCGTGATCGCGTGACCGCCGTCCCCGACCCCGAGGTGCACCGCATCACCGATGCCGGTGTGCCGCTGTCGGAGGAGCAGGCCGGCCGAATCCGGCGCTACCTGTGGTCGATGGCCGTCCGCACGGCCTGCGTGCTCGGAGCGGTGGTCACGCCGTCGCCGTGGCGCTGGTTCTGCGCGGGCGGTGCGGTGTTCCTGCCCTACGTCGCCGTCGTGATGGCCAACGCCGGGCGCGAGCGGAGCGACGACGAGGGCATCCGTCTGGTCGTCCGGCCGGGCCGCCGGTCCCTCGGCCGCGGGCGCTGACCTACCCTCGCACCATGAACGGGTACGGATTCCTCCGGCAGCCGCGGTGGCTGGCCCTGGGGTTCCTGGTCCTGGTCATCGTGCCGTCGTTCGTGCTGCTCTCCCGGTGGCAGCTGCACCGGCTCGACGAGCGTCGCCAGTCCAAC
>JADGOZ010000004.1 GCA_017882705.1 Candidatus Nanopelagicales bacterium
ATCACCGGCTCTGAGGGCACCAAGCACACGATCCTCATGCTCGGGTCGCACGCGGACATCGTCGCGGGCGTCACCCCGGGCAAGGGCGGCCAGACCGTCACGGCCGAGGGTCGCGACATCCCGGTCTTCAACTCCTGCCAGGAAGCGGTGGCCGCGACCGGCGCCGACGTCTCCGTGGTGTTCGTGCCGCCGCGCTTCGCGAAGGCGGCGGTCATCGAGGCCGTCGACGCCGGGATCCCGCTCGTCGTGGTCATCACCGAGGGCATCCCGGTCCACGACACCGCGGCGTTCTACCAGTACGCCGAGAACTCCGGCACCACGCGCCTGGTCGGCCCGAACTGCCCCGGGCTGATCAGCCCCGGGAAGTCCAACGCGGGCATCATCCCCGGCACGATCACCAAGGCCGGTCGCATCGGCCTGGTGTCCAAGTCGGGCACGCTGACCTACCAGATGATGTACGAGCTGCGCGACCTCGGCTTCTCCTCGGCCGTCGGGATCGGCGGCGACCCGGTCATCGGCACCACCCACATCGACTGCCTCGCGGCGTTCGAGGCCGACCCCGAGACCGACGCGATCGTGATGATCGGCGAGATCGGCGGCGACGCGGAAGAGCGCGCCGCGGCGTACATCAAGGACCACGTCACCAAGCCCGTCGTCGGCTACGTCGCCGGCTTCACCGCGCCCGAGGGCAAGACCATGGGCCACGCCGGCGCGATCGTCTCCGGCTCCTCCGGCACGGCCCAGGCGAAGAAGGAAGCCCTCGAGGCCGTCGGGGTCAAGGTCGGCAAGACACCGTCCGAGACCGCACGGCTGATGCGCGAGATCATCGAGGCGAAGTAACGTCGACACCATGCGTCTGACAACGGCCGGTACTGTCCTGCTCCTCGCGGCGGTGGTGCCGGCCGTCGTCGTCGCCTCGTCGTCCGCCACGCCGGCACCCACCGGGGCCGTCACCACGGCATCGGTGCGTACGACGTCGGCCTTCCCGGCGGCCGCGGTCCTCCCGCTCGCCGCTGGTCCGGTCCCGACGTCGTGGGAGGGGGGTCACCGTGTGCCGGTGGCACCTCGCTGGTGGCCCAACGGCTACTCCCACGCGTCTGCCGCATGGAACCCGGCGTGGCCGAAGCCCGTGGAGTTCTCACCGACGAAGAAGGGCCGCCTCTCCGGCCTCGTGATCGCCCTCGACCCGGGCCACGACATCGGTAACGGGTCGCACATCAGCGCGATCAACAAGACCTACTGGGTCGGGCTCACCAAGACCTGCAACACCACGGGTACGGCGACCAACGCCGGCTATCCCGAGGCGACCTACACCTTCGACGTGGTCGCGCGGCTGCGCCGCCTGCTCGTCGCGCAGGGCGCGACAGTCGTCGTCACGCGCGACCGCAACACCACGGCCACCTACGGCCCGTGCGTCGGCGCGCGCGGCGCCCTGCCGTCGCAGGAGAAGGCCGCGTTCATGGTGCAGGTGCACGGAGACGGCGGACCGTCGACCGGCCGCGGGTTCCACGTGATCGCACCGGCGTACTACAAGGGCTACACCGACGACATCTACGCCGGCTCCGCGAAGCTCGCCGCGGCCATGGTCTCCGGCATGGTGTCGGCCGGGCTGCCGCGCTCGACCTACCTGTCGAAGACGATCCAGGTCCGCAAGGACACCGGCGCGATCAACATGTCGAACGTCCCCACCGTGACGGTCGAGACGCTCAACATGCGCAACGCCGCCGACGCCGCGCGCGCGATGTCGGCCGCGGGGCGCCAGAAGGTCGCCACCGGCCTCTACGCCGGGATCCTGCGCTACACCGGTCGCTGAACCCGCCCTCGCACGCGCCCGTCGCACGCACGCGGGTGTGAGGCCATGCTGGACGCAGGTGTTAAGTCGTGGTTACTGTCAGCGCCTTGAGGCCGGGAGGACCGGCCAGCTCATCAGGAGGTGCGGACATGGCGGGACGGGTGGCCGGCAAGGGCATCGTCATCACCGGCGCGGGCAGCGGCATGGGCCGCGCCTTCGCCCTCGGGCTCGCCCGCGAGGGCGCGTTCGTCGGAGTCCTGGACCTCGACCGGGCCAAGGCGGACGCCGTCGTCGCCGAGATCCTCGCCGAGTCCGGCTCCGCGGTCGCTCTCTCCGCCGACGTGAGCAAGCGCGACCAGGTGGTGGCCGCCCTCGACGCGTTCCTCGAGCACGCGGGGCACCTCGACGTGCTCTTCAACAACGCTGGCTTCAACAAGCCGCTGCACCTCCTCGACGTCACCGAGGAGAACTGGCACGCGATCATGGACGTCAACGCACTCGGCACGCTGATCGGCATCCAGGAGGGCGCCAGGCGGATGATCCCGAACGGCGGTGGCAAGATCATCAACACGTCGTCGATCGCCGGACGCCAGGGCTACCCGAGCTTCGCGCCCTACTGCGCGAGCAAGTTCGCAGTGAACGCCCTCACCCAGGCCGCGGCCCGCGGTCTCGCAGAGCACAACATCACGTGCAACGCCTTCGCCCCGGGCGTCGTCGCGACGCCGCTGTGGATCACCCTCGACCGGGACCTCATGGACATCGGTGACTCGCAAGTGCCGGGGCAGGCCACGGCCGAGTTCAGTGAGGGCATCCTGCGAGGGCACGCGGCTGAGCCGGAGGAGATCCTCGGCACCGCGCTCTACCTCGCGTCGAGCGACTCGGACTACCTCACCGGTCAGGTCATCATGATCGACGGCGGCATGGTCCTGATCTAGCACGGCGCAAGGACTTCCGGCGCTTCAGCGAGCTCGGTGCGATGACGAGAGGGATCTGTCGATGAGGATCGCGGTGGTCGGAACCGGCGCCAACGGCGCCGGTGTCGGCGCGGACCTGGTGCGCGCGGGGCACGACGTCACGTTCGTCGAGCAGTGGCCCGACCACGTGGAGGCGATGCGTCGTTTCGGCATCCGCGTGGAGATGCCGGACCGGGCCGAGGTCACCGACGTCCGGGTGATGCACCTGTGCGAGGTCGCGACGCTGCGCGAGCCGTACGACCTGGTCTTCCTCCTCGTGAAGGCCTACGACACACGCTGGGCAACCGAGCTCATCCGGCCGCACCTCGCTGCCGACGGCGCGCTCGTGGGCCTGCAGAACGGTATGACCCTCAGAGACATCGAGTCGATCGTGGGCGAGGAGCGCGCGGTCGGCGGCGTCCTCGAGGTGTCGTCCGCGATGTTCGACCCCGGAGTCGTCGAGCGGCACACGCCGCCGGAGAGCTCGTGGTTCGCGCTCGGCGGTCGCAACGCCGTGGCGCACGAGTCGGCGGCGCGGGCGGCCGAGATCCTGCGGTCGGCCGGCACGGTCGAGGTGGTCGACGACATCGAGTCGGCGAAGTGGATGAAGCTGGTCCTCAACGCCACCGAGCTCGCGACCTCGGCGATCGTGGACCTCCCGCTGTCCGGGGCGTTCCGCCTGCCGGGGATGCTCGACGTAGTGCGAGTCGCCGGCCGTGAGGCCGTGCGCACCGGCATCGCGCGCGGTCACGCCCTGGTGCCCATCCTCGGGCTGAAGGACGTCGGTACCGACGACCCCGACGAGTACGTCGACACCTTGATCGACGCCGTGCTCGCGCACTACACGCTGCCGACGACCCTCACGACGATCCTGCAGGACTGGCGCAAGGGACGGCACAGCGAGGTCGACGAGATCAACGGGTTCGTGGCGAGGGAGGCGGAGCGGCTGGGCGGCGAGGCCCCGGTGAACCGCCGTATCAACGAGATCGCAGCGCGGATCGAGCACGGCGACCTCGAGGCCGGTCCGCACAACCTCGAGCTGCTCGTCGGCCCCTGAGCGTCCGCAGCACCGCAAGGACGCGCTAGGAGGCGAACAGCTCCGGGTGGCTGGTGAGCGCGACGCGCGTGCGCCGGATGTGACCCTCGAGGAAGCGCTCGCAGTCCTCGGGGTCGCGCCGCCGGACCGCGTCGAGCAGCAGCCTGTGCTCGTCGTTGACGATCGCCGCGCGGTCGTTGCCCGCGAGCAGCATGAACGCTCGGCGGTAGTGCTGCGTGGAGTTCCACAGCCGGACCGTCGTCGACAGCAGCATGTCGCTCGGGCACCCGGCGTACGACGTCATGTGGAACTCGCGGTCGAGCACGAGGAAGTGGCTGACGTCGGTGTTGAGCTCGATCTCCTCCTGCAGCGACTCCATGTGGTCGATCTGGGCGTCGGTGAGGTGGGGGAGGCTCTCGATGAGAGTGAGCGGCTCGAGCCGCTCGCGCATCCGGTAGTAGGTGTGCACCTCTCGCAGGCTCAAGGTCGGGACGCGTGCGCCCTTGTTGGGCGAGGACTCCGCGAGCCCTTCGGACTCCAGGATCCGGAGTGCCTCGCGCACCGGCAGGCGGCTCGCGCCGAAGCGGCTCGCGATCTCGTCCTGGCGCAGCCACTCGCCGGGCGCGATGTCGCCGGCGAGGATCGCGTCCTTCAGCGCGGTGGCGATCCGCAGGCTGGTGACGCCCTCGGGCAGTGCGGCAGGCGCATCGACCGTGCTGTCGAGTGTCACCGGAGCCGCCTACGCGAAGAGGGAGGGGTTGTGGTCGAACGCCTTGCCGTGAGGATAGGAGACGAGCTCGAACTGCATCCCCCACGGGGACAGGAAGTAGACCCAGCGCTGCCCCTCGGACGCGCTCTTGCTGGCGGTCGGATCGCCGAGCACGGTGACGCCTGAGTCGCGCAAGTAGGCCACGGCGGTGTCCATGTCGTCGACGTAGAGCGCGACGTGGTGGCCGCCGACGTCGCTGTTGCGGGGGACGTCGGTCGACTGCTCCGGCGCCTCGTACTGGAAGACCTCGAACACCGCCTGTCCACCGCAGCGGAAGAACCGCAGCTGGCGCATCACCGTGCGCGGGTCGACGTTCATGTGCTCGGTCATCCAGTCGTCCTCGGCTGCGAACGGCCCGAGCGAGTACATGTACTCGCAGCCGAGCACGTCGACGAGCCAGGCGTGCGCCGCCTCGAGGTCGGGCACCGTGAACCCGATGTGGTCGAGCCGTGCCAGTCCGGGAATGCCCATCGTGAACTCCTCATTGGATCCGAAAGTGCCATTGGAGGATCCCATGTCAGCGTGGATCGCCACAAGAGGGCTTGTCATTGGATCCAACCTCTGTCACCATCGCGCTGACAGCAGTCCGCGCAGGAGGCCCCCATGCCCACGCACCAGCAGATCGACCCGGCCGCCCCTTGGGTCGAGCTCGTCGTCACCGAGGCCGACTGGGACGCCGCCGAGCCGGCGCTGCTCACGGCGATCCTGAGCCAGCTCGTGCTGATCCGGACGTTCGAGGAGTTCGTCCTCGAACTGGCCGGCGAAGGCCTGATCCACGGCCCGGCGCACTCGAGCATCGGCCAGGAGGGCGGCGCCGTCGGATCGGCGATCACGCTCACGTCGCGCGACACGGTCAACGGCTCGCACCGGGGCCACCACCAGTTCCTCGCGAAGGTGCTGTCGCACCTGCACCCCGAGGGCATCGACCCGACCGGGGAGCTCCCGCAGGACGTGCGCGACGCGCTGCTGCGCACGCTGCGCGAGATCTGCGGCCTCGACCGCGGCTTCAGCCACGGCCGCGGCGGCAGCATGCACCTGCAGTGGCTCGAGGCCGGGGCCATCGGGACCAACGCGATCGTCGGCGGCGGCGTGCCCCTCGCCGCGGGATCCGCCTGGGCGCACAAGCACGCGGGCACCGACGCCGTGTCCGTCACCTACTTCGGCGACGGCGCCACCAACATCGGCTCCACGCTCGAGACGTTCAACCTCGCGGGCGCCTGGAAGCTGCCGATCTGCTTCTTCATCGAGAACAACCAGTACGCCGTGTCCACCCACGTCGCCGAGGTGACGGCCGAGCCCCGGCTCTCCGGTCGCGGTCCCGGCTTCGGCATCCCGAGCTGGAAGGTCGACGGGATGGACCCGCTCGCCGTCCACCTCGCGATGCAGGAGGCGCTCGCGCACATGCGCGCCGGCCACGGACCGACCGTCATCGAGGCCGACGTCTACCGCTACTTCCACCAGAACGGCCCCTTCCCCGGCAGTGCGTTCCGCTACCGCACCAAGGAGGAGGAGGCGCTGTGGCGCGGGCGCGACCCGATCGACGCCACCGCGCGCCACCTCGTGCGCCGCGGGATCCTCACGCAGGACGAGGTCGACGTCACGATCACGCGCGCGAAGACGCTCATGGCCGAGCTCGGTGAGGTGATCCTCGAGCCGAAGCCCGGCGGCAAGCCCAAGGAGCGCCAGATCAAGGCCGACGAGTGGCCGGATCCCGCGTTCGTCGACACCGGCGTGCGCGGCGACCTCAGCGAGCTCGACGGCATCACCTTCAGCGACGAGTCCGACCACGCTGGCCGTCTGGTCGACACGAAGTTCATCGACGCGGTCGCCGGCGTGATGGGCCGCCGGCTCGAGACCGACCCGCGCATCGTCGTCATGGGTGAGGACGTGCACCGTCTCAACGGCGGCACCAACGGCGCGACCCGCGGCCTCAAGGACGCGTTCCCCGACCGCGTGCTCGGCACGCCGATCAGCGAGAACGCCTTCACCGGCCTCGGCGGCGGCATGGCCCTCGACGGCCGCTTCCGCCCGGTCGTGGAGTTCATGTACGCCGACTTCATGTGGGTCGCGGCCGACCAGCTGTTCAACCAGATCGGCAAGGCGCGCCACATGTTCGGCGGCGACGGCACGGTGCCGTTCGTGCTGCGCAGCAAGGTCGCGATGGGCACGGGCTACGGCTCGCAGCACTCGATGGATCCCGCCGGCGTCTTCGCCACCCAGGCGGGCTGGCGGATCGTGGCGCCCTCGACGCCCTACGACTACGTCGGCTTGATGAACACCGCCCTCGCGTGCGACGACCCGGTCGTGGTCATCGAGCACGTCGACCTCTACGCGTCGTCGGGCGAGGCTCTCGACGGGGACTTCGACCACTACCTGCCCGTCGGCAAGGCGGCAGTGCGGCGTAGCGGATCGGCGCTCACCATCCTCACCTACGGCGTGATGACGGGCTACACCCTCGCCGCGGTCGAGGAGACCGGTGTCGATGCCGACGTGATCGACCTGCGCTGGCTCGACCGCGCGAGCATCGACTGGGGCACGATCAGCGAGAGCATCAAGAAGACCAACAACGTGCTCATCGTCGAGCAGGGAGCGGTCGGCACGTCGTACGGCGGCTGGCTCTCCGACGAGATCCAGCGGCGCCTCTTCGACTGGCTCGACGCCCCGATCGAGCGGGTCACCGGTGGCACCGCGTCGCCGAGCATCAGCAAGGTGCTCGAGCGCGCCGCCTTCGCCCGCAGCGAGGAAGTGGCCGCCAAGCTCCGCGAGATCACGGGAGACGGTCGTGCCTGAGCTGCTGCGCATGCCCGAGGTCGCGGCTGGTGCGACCGAGGCCGTCCTCTCCACCTGGAACGTCGCCGTCGGCGCGGAGTTCGCCGCAGGCGAGGCGATCGTGACGGTCGAGACCGACAAAGCCGTGGTCGACGTCGAGGCCGAGACGGCCGGCGTGATGCTGCGCCAGCTCGTGGTCGACGGAAGCCACGTCGAGGTCGGCTCGCCCATCGCCGTCTACGCGGCGGTCGGCGAGACCGTCGATGACGTCGACGCCTTCCTCGCCCAGATCGGCGTCGACGCAATGGGCTCCACGCCGGCCGCCGACGCAGCCCCGAGCGCTGTCCCCGGCACGGCCTCGACGGCGGCCGCTGAGACGACCCCGTCCGAGGCGTCGTCACGCGTCTTCGCGAGCCCGCTGGCGCGCAAGCTCGCACGTGACGCCGGCGTCGACCTCGGTGCTCTCACCGGCAGCGGCCCCGGCGGTCGGGTCCGGCGTCGCGACGTCGAGGGCCATCTCGCGAGCCGACCGCCCGTCGCACCTGCGGCTGTCTCTCGTCCCGCGGCGGCTCCGGTTCCCGCCGCTGTGGGAGCGGCGGAGTTCGTCGACGTGCCGAACAGCAGGCTCCGCAACGCCATCGCGGCCCGTCTCACCGAGAGCAAGCAGACGGCCCCGCACTTCTACCTGCGTGGCAGCGCGCGGGTGGATCGACTCCTCGCGCTCCGCGCGGAGATCAACTCCGGGGGCGGTCCGAAGGTGTCCGTCAACGACCTCGTCGTGAAGGCCGTCGGGCGCGCGCACACGCTCGTCCCGGATCTCAACGTGATCTGGACCGGTGACGCGATCCGGCACTTCAGCCAGGTCGATGTCGCGGTCGCGGTGGCGACGGAGAACGGCCTCGTCACCCCGGTGGTGCGTGGTGTCGACCGGCTGTCGTTGCACCAGCTCGTCACGGCGACGCAGGACCTCATCGTGCGGGCCAAGGACAAGAAGCTGCAGCAGAGCGAGCTCGAGGGAGGGACGATCAGCGTCACGAACCTCGGGATGTTCGGCACCGAGGAGTTCGCCGGGATCATCAACCCCCCGCAGGCCGCGATCATCGCGGTGGGCGCGGCGCGGCCCGAGCCGGTCGTGGTCGACGGCGCCCTCGCGGTCGCAACCGTCATGCACGTCACCCTGTCCGTCGACCACCGCCCCGTCGACGGCGCGATGGCAGCGCAGTGGATGCAGGTGTTCGTCGAGCTTCTGGAGAACCCCGCGCGGATCCTCGTCTGACCGCTCGGTCAGGTTGCCCGCTCAGCGGCAGGCGGCCGCGCGCAGCGCGGGCAGCGACGCGCCGGTGATCGGCACCGCCCAGGCGTAGGTCAGGGCGTCGACCGACGTGCTGACGGGCAGCTCGCTCGCGTCGACCGACGAGCCGCACCGCGTGTGCCACACGATCTCGAGATCGCGCGGCGTCGAGCCGGGTCGGAGCGTGCTGCCGGAGAACACCGGCCTCGCGTCCGACGTGAGCACGCTGGTGTCGTCGCCGATCAGTAGCGCACCTGGCGCACTGCTCGTCACGCGGACCCGCAACGTGACGGAGACTCCGCGCTCGTCGGCCGGGCGCGGGTCATGGACGCTCGCCGCAGCCAGCACCCGCACCGACACGACGGGCGGTGGTCCGCAGCGGGCGCGCGCGGCCGCCGCGATCGTCGCCGTCTGCGCCGGTGTGAGCGACGTCGTCGCGAAGGCGGAGGGAGCGTCGCCACGAGGTCCTACGGACCAGGTCAGCACCGGCGGCGTCGTGCCGCCGGTGCCGCCGCTGCAGCGAGCGATGGGAAGGCGCACGTGGACGGTCGCGGTCGCCCCCGGCTCGATGCGGCGGGAGTCCGCCATCGCCAGCGTGTCGACGTTCGCGACGTCCACCGCCGTCACCGACATGGCGACTCCCGCACCGTTGCCGAGAACGACGTCGAGAGCTGTCCAGGGCCCACTCCCGGGTTGTGCGGTGACCGACACGGCCCGGAGGCCGTGCGTCGCGGCGGACGCCCAGCAGGCCTGGACCGCGGCGTCGGTCAGTGCGTCGGCGCCGGCGAACCCCGCAACACCGGTGGCGTTCGACAGCCCTCCGGTGTCACCGCTCGCGAGGAGCAGCTCGTACCGCGCCCCCGCGCCCGGCCCGAGCACCCGGTCGCAGTCCGGCTCGACGAGGAACGACTGCGTCCCGACGCTCGACCGGGTCTCGTCCGCCGCGACGATGCCGGCGCCGCGGACGCCGACGATCCGGACCGCGGCGGAGCCGGGTCGCGAGCTCACGGCGTACGACGCCAGGATCCGGGGCGACGCGGACGGTTCACCGCGCGGCACGACGCGTGCGGAGACACCGTGCACGTCGGCGGCGGTCGGCACGGATCCGCTCGTGCGGGTGGAGATCACGAGCGCGGTGACGAGCACGATGATCAATCCAGCGATGACGACCCGCCGCGTCGAGCGGGACGTCACGGACCCGCCGGTCAGGCAGGCGTCGACCAGGCGTCCCAGGCGTGACCACGACTCCGGCGGGATGTCGACGCGATGGCCCGAGGGGGAGTCGAGGGGCAGACCGCCGTCGTCGAGCTCGAGCCGTCCGTCGTCGCTCATTCCTCACCTCGCGGCGAGCGTAGGCCGGGTCCCGTGCTGCCGCACCCGGCGTGCGGGGGCGACCGGGGACCGAGCGCCCCCGGTCACACGGACGGGATGATCTTCTTCTCGCGGAGCGTGGCGAACAGGTCGAGGAACGAGTCGGCGGAGTCCTGGTAGTCGAGGAAGCCGGCCTTGCGGCTCTTGCCCATGTCGGCGAACGTCTCGACGGTGCGACCGAGGTCGGCGTCGGTGTGCCACCACGACGCGAGGTCGGTCGCCTTGTACGGCGCGAGCCCGTCGCGCTCGACGAGGCGGGCCCAGACGTCGTCGGCGTGACCCATGCGGTCCTCGAGCGGCGTCGGCTCGCCGGAGTACTCCGCGGCCTCGACGCCGAGGCCCTCGGCGACGCGCTTCCACATCTGGCGCCAGCGGAAGACCTCGCCGTTGACGGTGTTGAAGGCCTCGTTGCGCGCCTCGGGCGCGGTGGCCGACCACGCGACGTGGCGGCCGAGGAGCCGCGCGTCGGTGATGTCGGTGACGCCGTTGTACTGCTGCGGGCCGCCGGGGAACACGAAGGGCTCGCCCGTCTCGCGGCAGATGCTGCCGTAGATCGCGAGGGTCACGCCCATGTTCATGGCGTTGCCCAGGGCGTAGCCGATCATCGTGTGCGGGCGGTGCACCGACCACGTGAAGCCCTGGCGCTCCGCGGCGGCGAAGAGGATGTCCTCCTGCGTGTAGTAGAAGTTGTCGAACGGCAGCCGCTCCTGGCTCTCCCGGAACGGAGTCTCGGCCGGTGCCTTCGCATAGGCCTCGAACGGCCCGAGGTAGTGCTTGAGCCCGGTCACGAGCACCGCGTGCTGCAGCTGTGCGGTGTTCCCGAGCGCGTCGACGGTGTTCTGCAGCATCGCGCCGTTGACCGCGATGTTCTCGGCCTCGGTGTCCTGACGCTGCCACGTCGTGAACACCAGGTCGGTGATCCCCTTGCCAGCGACGGCGGCCTCGATGGACGAGGTGTCGAGGACGTCGGCGTAGACGTGCTCCACGCCAGGCACGGGGTCCTTGGCCGAGCGGGACAGCCCGACGACGCGGAAGCCCTTCTGAAGCAGGGCGTGGGCGCTGTTCTGGCCGGCGATCCCGGTGACTCCGACGACGAGGGCGGTGCGGTCCATGGAGGCTCCTGAGGACGAGGGGGACGGCCGGATGCCGTGGCTGCGGGCGCGGGGAGGGACTGAACACCCACGCGCACTGGATGGTGCCTCGTACTGGACACCCCGTCAAGTGTTGATTAACGTTCGTCGGACATCCTGCGTGGCGCCGGCCGCCCGCCCGGTGGAGGGGGAGCTGTCGTGACGGGACGGGTCGATCGCGAAGGACCGGCCTGATGGCCGGGTTGCGACCGGCGAAGCCCGCTGCGCCGGGTAGCGTGCCGCCTGGTCGTCCAACTATCGGAAGCGGGGACTCGGTGGCCGAAATGGTCCATCTCGGCGCACGGCTGCGCGACGTTCGGCTTCGGTCCGGTCTGTCCCTGCGCGAGGTCTCGCGCCAGCTCGGCGTATCACCGTCGTTCGTGTCCCAGCTGGAGAACGGCAAGTCCCAGCCGTCGGTCGCGACCCTCTACTCGATCGCCCAGCTGCTCGAGGTCTCGATCGACGAGCTCTTCTCCGTCGACGGGCCCCGCGTCGCCGAGGCGCTCCCGGTGCCGGCTCTGGCGGCCGTGCGTGGGCCGGTCAGAGTCGATGACGAGTCCGGTCACGCGCTCAACCGCTCCGACTTCAGCTCCCCGGTCGACGCGTTCCCGCGAGAGGCGGGACAGGCGCGTGTCTCGGTGAGCCGTCCCGGGGAACGGTCCCGCCTCGAGATGGACACCGGTGTCGTGTGGGAGCGCCTCGTCGACAACACCGGGACGGACCTCGACTTCATCGAGATCATCTACCCGCCGCACAGCAGCTCCACCAACGACGACCGCATGCTCCAGCACGCCGGATCGGAGTTCGGGTTCCTGCTCGAGGGCGAGCTCGAGATCACGGTCGGCTTCGACGTCTTCATGCTCCACCCCGGCGAGGCGCTCGGGTTCGACTCCTCGCAGCCGCACCTGTTCCGCAACCTCGGGGACATCCCCGCGCGCGGCATCTGGTTCGTGCGCCACCCGCAGTCCTGACGGCGGGGCGCGCGCCCGGCGGACATGCGCGGAAACCTCGCAGCAACCCTTGACAGTGCCCGCGACGGCGTTCAGTATTCGTGAACATCCCGCGCGACCGCGCTCTGTCCACTCCGAGCGGACCCTCGGTCCGCCCCACCCTCGTGAGGTGCCCGTGCGTGCCCTGCAGTTCGTCGCACCCGGCCAGTACGCCGTCAACGAGCTGGCGATCCCGGAGATCGCCGACGACGAGGTGCTGCTCGCCAGCCGCAGCGTCGGCATCTGCCACTCCGACATCGAGCTGCTCGCCGGTCGCTACATCATCCCGTTCGAGTACCCCGTGATCCCGGGTCACGAGTGGTCCGCCGAGGTCGTGCGCACCGGGCGCGGCGTCCGCAACCTCGGTGTCGGCGACCGCGTCGTCGGAGAGTGCGTCATCGGCGTCGAGCACTTCGGGTTCAGCATCAGCGGTGCGGCCGCCGAGTTCTTCGTGGCCAAGGAGTCCTGGCTGCACAAGCTCCCGGACAACGTGAGCTGGACGCAGGGCGCACTGGTCGAGCCGTTCAGCTGCGGCTACTACGCGACGGTGCGGGCCGACAACCTCGACGCCAGCGACACCGTGGTGGTGCTCGGGGCCGGGCCCATCGGTCTCGGCGTCGTCGCCGCTGCGTCCGGCAAGCGCGCGCGCGTGATCGTGGCCGAGCCGTCTGCCGCGCGCGGTGATCTCGCCAGGCAGCTCGGTGCGGACGAGGTCGTCGACCCGACGGCCGACACGTTCCTCGCACAGGTGCAGGAACTCACCGGCGGCCAGGGTGCGTCCGTCGTCATCGAGGCCAGCGGCAAGCCGTCGGCCATGGCCGACGCGCTCGAGGTGGCGGGCTTCCGCGCCCGCCTCGTCTACATCGGCATCGACGTCGGCGGCAGCGCGCCCGCGAAGCTCGGCCTCTTCCAGTCCAAGGAGCTGCAGGCCCGCGGCATCATCGGCTCGCCCGGCGTCTGGCCGCAGACCCTCGCGTTCCTCTCGCGCAGCGGCGTCGACCTGAGCCCGCTCGTGACGTCGACCTACTCGCTCGGCGACGCGGACAAGGCGATCGGCGCGGTCCTCGAGGACAAGTCCCAGGTCAAGGTCCACATCACGTCGTCCGCGACGCTCTGAGACGGGGTACGACGTCATGCGCGCAGGCGTTCTCCATGCTCCGCACGACCTCCGGGTCGAGGACCGACCCGAGCCAGTGCCGGGCGCCGCCGACGTGGTCATCGAGGTCACGTACAACGGCCTGTGCGGCACCGATGCCACGGAGTACAGCAAGGGACCGATGATGGTCCCGCTCGAGAAGCCGCACCCCGGCAGCGGCCACGTCGGCCCCACCACTCTCGGGCACGAGTTCATCGGCACCGTGGTCGACGCCGGCGCCGACGCGCGAGACTGGGTGGGCAAGCGCGTCGCGTCCGGCGCCGGTGTGTCCTGCGGCCGATGCGCCTGGTGCCGACGTGGTCGGACCAACCTCTGCGCGTCCTACTACACGCTCGGACTCTCCACGCACGGCGGCCTCGCCGAGCTCGTCGCGGCGCCCGCCTCCACGCTCGTGGAGATCCCCGACGGCTGTGCGGATCTCGAGGCCGCGCTCGCACAGCCGCTGGCCGTCGGCCTGCACGGCGTCGACCGCGCGGAGATCGCACCCGGGCAGAGGGTCGTGCTCCTGGGTGCCGGGGCCATCGGAACCTTCATCCTCGCGGGACTCGACGGGCACGACGGCCCCGTGGCGGTGGTCGACATCGACCCGGGACGGCTCGCCTCCGCGCGCGCGCTCGGCGCGACCGAGACCCACCTCATCGGTCGCGACAGCACGCTCGACGACCTGCGCGACCTGATGCCGGATCCCGTCGACGTCGTGATCGAGAGCTCGGGAGTTCCGGGCGCGGCCGCGAGGGCGCTCGGTCTCGCCGCGCGCGGCGGACGCGTCCTGCTGGTGAGCCTGGTGAAGACCCCGCAGGAGCTGGTTCTCTCCGACGTCGTGCTCCGCGAGGTCGACGTGGTCACGACCGTCGCGCACGTGTGCGGCACCGATCTGCCGAAGGCGCTCGACCTGCTCACCCGCACACCGCTGTCCGGCGCCCTCGGGGTCACGACGGTTCCGCTCGAGGACGTCGTGGCCGCCGGTCTCGAGCCGCTCGTCGCCGGCACGGTCGGCGGCAAGATCCTCGTGGATCCGCGTCGTGGCTGACGTCGCGGTCCTCGGGACCGGCCGCATGGGCGCCGCGATGGTGCGGCGCCTGGTCTCGGCGGGGCACTCGGTGGCTGCGTGGAACCGCTCGCCGGGTCCGGTCTCGGACCTCGTCGACGGGGTCGGCTCCGAGCGGCTGCGAGCTGCAGGGAGCCCGGCCGACGCCGTCGCCGGAGCTGAGGTCGTCCTCACCATGCTGGCCGACGGTGACGTCACGCGTGCGGTGCTGCTTGACACTGCGGTGCTGGCGGCGCTGGCTCCCGGCACGGTCGTCGTCGATCTCGGCACCAGCGGCGTGGCGTCCGCGGAGGCGCTCGGCGGTGCGCTGTCGGCCGCCGGCATCCGGTTCGTCGACGCGCCGGTCTCCGGCAGCGTCCCCGCCGTCATGGCGGGCACGCTGCTCGTCATGGCATCAGGGGACAGCGCTGCCGTCCAGGCCGCGGAGCCGGTCCTGTCCGCCTTTGCCCGGAAGGTCCTGCATGTCGGGACGGTCGGCGCCGGCCAGGTGATGAAGCTGGCGGTCAACCTCGTCGTCCACGACCTGAACGCCGCGGTCTCCGAGGCTCTGCGCCTGGCCGAGAACTCTTCGATATCAAGGGAAGCCGCGTACTCCGTGCTCCAGGAGAGTGTCGTCGGTGCGCCCTTCGTCCAGTACAAGCGCCCGGCCTTCCTCGATCCGGGGACCCCGGTGGCGATGAGCCTCGCGCTCGTCGAGAAGGACCTCCGGCTCATCACCGAGCATGCACGCGCGCACGGCGAGCCGGCTCCCGTGACCGAGCAGGCCCTGGCCAGCGTCCGCCGCGCGGTGGACGCCGGCATGGGGCGGCGCGACATGGCCGACCTGAGCCGCTTCGCCACGGGTGTCGACGCCGTGGCCGACCCCCTGCTCTGATCACAGTCAGGTCACAGCAGCGTTTCTCTACTGTCAACCCCTTGTGAACGACACGTCGCGTTTGTACAGTCCTGCGCAACACCTGGGTTGTGGCCCAGGACACACAGGTCAGCCTTCCCGAACGCCGCACGGTTCGCACCTCACCGCCCGACGAGGAGACGCAATGACCATGACCGCCGACACCGCAGTCGCCGCCGCACCCCGCGGTCGGCGCCCTGTGTCGCGTGGGCTCGTCACTGTCCTCGTCGCCCTGGTCGGGCTCTTCGCCGCCGGGTTCCTCGTCGCGCCGAGCAGCGTCAGCTCCGGTGCGATCCAGTCGATGCTCCCGTTCGCTTCGGTGCTGGCGATCGTCGCGCTCGGACAGACGCTCGTGGTCATGCAGGGCGGCATCGACCTGTCGGTCCCGGGTTCGGTCTCGCTGGTCATCGTGATCATCACCCACGAGGCGTACGGCGACGACTCCAAGGTCCTGCCCGCCGCTCTCGCCGCGCTGGTGGTGGCGCTGCTGGTCGGCGTCGTCAACGGCTTCCTGATCGGTCGGCTCGGCCTCAACGCCATCGTGGCCACCCTGGGGACGAACGCACTCCTCTACGCGGCCGTCCTCGCGGTCTCGGGCGGCACCCCGCGTCAGACGACCGACCTGCTGGCCAACATCGCCGGCGGCACGTCGTTCGGTATCCCGAACGCCGTCTACTTCGCGGTCGCCGCCACAGCGCTGACCACGCTGCTCGTGAAGCGCACCGTCGCCGGCCGTCGTTTCGAGGCGGTCGGTTCGAACGGTCGGGCTGCCTGGGCCACCGGACTCAAGGTCCAGCGGCACCGCGCCGGCGGTTACGTCGCGGCACAGTCGCTCTACTGGCTCGGCGGTCTCCTGCTGGCGGGCATCCTCAACAAGCCCACCGCCTACCAGGGCGACGCCTACCTCCTCGCGTCCGTCGCAGCCGTCGTGCTCGGCGGGACGTCCCTCCTCGGCGGCCGCGGCAACCTCGTCGCGACCGCGCTGGCCGCGCTGTTCCTCACCCAGCTCGACCAGTTCGTGCTCGCCCTCGGCGTCAACTTCGCCGTCAAGACGCTGGTGCAGGCTGCGGCGTTCGCCATCGGCGTCGCGCTCTACACCATCGACTGGGGCGCCCTCCGGAAGAAGCTGTCCGGGGGTCGTACCCCAGTGCCAGCAACACCCTGATCCACCGGCTCCTCTGCCACCCCGGTACGTCGAACGGCTCGTTTCGCCCCCGGCACGTCACGCGACAAGAAAGGTCACCCGCATGTCCCGACCCACCACCGCCCTCCGCCTCATGGCGGCTGCGGGCGCCGCGGCGCTGCTCCTCAGCGCCTGCGGGAGCTCGAGCTCCTCCTCCAGCGCGCCCGCGGGCTCGTCCACCAGCTCCGCGTCGGGCAGTGCCGTCGCCGGCGCGCCGGCCTGGTGCGGCTCCAAGCAGACGACGCTGGGCCTCACCGACGGCTTCGGTGGCAACAGCTGGCGACTCGTGACGACGGCCGCGGCCAAGGACGAGATCGCCAAGTGCCCGAGCGTCACCGACTTCACGTACGCGGACGGCCAGGGCGACACCCAGAAGGCCATCTCCGACATCCAAGGCCTCGTGGCCAAGGGCGTCGGCGCGCTCGTCGTCTTCCCGGACGCGGGCAGCGCGATCCTCCCGGCCCTGCAGAGCGCCTACCAGGCCGGCGTCGTCACGGTGCCCTACCGCGTCAACCCGGGCGGCACGGACGGCAAGGACTACACCGTCTGGGTCGGTGCCGACTTCGTCACCGACGGCAAGAACTGGGCGACCTGGATCAACAAGAACCTGCCCAACGGAGGCAACATCCTGTTCCTGTCCGGCCCCGCCGGTAACAGCCAGGGAGTCGACGAGCTCAAGGGCCTGCAGTCGACGCTGACCCCGGGCAAGTACACCTTCATCGGTCAGTCGCCGTTCGAGGTGACGAACTGGGACCCGGCCAAGACCCAGCAGGTGCTGAGCGCCGCCATCGCGAAGTACCCGAAGATCGACGTCATCGTGTCCGACTTCGGACCGTCGCTCGTCGGTGCCCTGCCCGAGTTCGAGAAGAGCAACCGCTCCATCCCGGCTCTCGTGACGTCGGACGGCAACGTGCTCTCGTGCTTCTACGAGGCGCACAAGGCGAAGAACCCCGACTTCAAGCTCTTCACCGTCGCCACCGGCAACGACAACGCGCGTCTCGCCGTCGACTGGGCCGTCGCCCAGGCGACGGGTGGCACTCCGCCGTCGTCGAAGCAGTTCGAGGCTCCCGTGTTCGAGGACTCGGTCAGTGGTACGCCGAACCCGGTCACCTGCAAGAGCGACCTGCCCGGTGACATCTACCTCTCGGCCCAGATGTCCGGTGCGGACCAGGCCAAGCTGCTGAAGTAGCTGGTCGCGGACCGGTCGACCGGGGAGACCCGGTCGACCGGTCCGCATCACCATCGCCCGACGATCAGCACCAACCGCGCCACGCGGAATGAGGGATGGGTTCGTGACTGAGGACACCACGACGGTCGTCGCCGAGTCGACGATGGTCCTGACCGGGATCAGCAAGAACTACGACGGGGTCGCTGCCCTGTCCGACGTCTCGCTCGACATCCGTCCCGGCGAGGTCCACGCACTGCTCGGCGAGAACGGCGCGGGCAAGTCGACCCTCATGGGGGTCGCCTCCGGAACGACCGCCCCCGACAACGGCACGATCACGGTGCGAGGCCAGCTCATCGAGCGGCTCACACCCGGTGACGCGACCCGGCTGGGCATCGCGATCGTCCACCAGCACCCCGCCGTTCTCCCGGACATGACCGTTGCGGAGAACATCCGCGTCGCTGTCCCCGCCGAGTTCCTCGGCAAGGCGGACGAGCAGGCCGTGACGATGCGCGCCATGCTCGACGACGTGGGCTCGAGCGCCCACCTCGACGATCGCGTCGGTGCGCTGAGCGTGGCCCAGCGCCACCTGCTCGAGCTCGCGAAGGCCCTCGTCGTGAGCCCGTCGCTCCTCATCCTCGACGAGCCCACCGCCCCGCTCGGGCCCGAGTCGGTCGACCTCCTCTTCGAGCGAGTCCGTCGCGCCGCGTCCCACGGGACGGCGGTCGTCTACATCACGCACCGCCTCGCCGAGGTGCGCGAGCTCGCTCAGCGGGTCACCGTCCTTCGCGACGGCAAGCTGCGGGGCAGTGCGGCGGTCGACAGCATCACCGACGACGAGCTGCTGGCGCTCATCGTCGGCCGGCAGCTCGAGTCGACCTTCCCGCCCAAGCACGCGGTCGAGGAGGCGGACCACCAGCTGCTGTCCGTCTCGCACCTCGACGGCCACGGCTTCTCCGACGTCTCGTTCTCCGCTCACCGCGGCGAGATCATCGGAGTCTCCGGCATCGTGGGCAACGGCCAGAGCGCCCTGCTCCGTGCACTGGCCGGCCTCGAGCCGTTCAGCGGCTCGGTGAGCATCGGGACGGCCGAGCACTCCTCGAAGGACCTCCGTCGCTACTCGGCCTATCTCCCGGCCGACCGGCACGCGGAGGGCCTCATGATGACGCTCTCCGTGCGGGAGAACGCCGCGATCTCAGCGTTGAAGAAGTTCAAGAGCGGACTGTTCCTCAACCGTCGCAAGGAGACTGACGGCGTCGGGCGGGAGCTGTCGTCCCTCGCGGTGAAGACGGCGTCGCAGGAGACCGTGGTGTCCGCGCTGTCCGGCGGCAACCAGCAGAAGGTCGTCCTTGCGCGTGCGCTGCTCTCCGAGCCGGCGATCCTGGTGGCCGACGAGCCCACCCAGGGCGTCGACGTCGGGGCGCGTGCGGAGATCTACCGGATCCTGCGTGAGGTGTCGTCGAACGGCGTACCCATCGTCGTGGCGTCGTCGGACGCGAAGGAGCTCGAGGGGCTCTGCGACCGCGTGCTCGTCATGTCGCGCGGGTCGGTCGTCGACACGTTCGAGGGCGACGACGTCAGCGAGGAACGACTCATCCACTCGGCGGTGCGCGCGACGGGGCACACCAAGCAGCAGGCGTCCTCCACGTCCGCCGCGAGCTCGACGCGCGTTGGCCGCTTCCTCCAGGGCGACTACGCCCCCGTGCTCATCCTCGCGCTCGTCATGCTCGCGCTCGGCGCCTACGTGCTGGCACACAACTCCCGCTACCTCTCGGCGTTCAACATCACGTCCGTGATGACGTCGTGCGCCGCCCTCGGCTTCATCGCCCTCGGACAGACCGTGGCGCTTCTCATCGGCGGGATCGACCTGTCGGTCGGTCCGCTTGCCGGCTTCCTCGTGGTCATCGGGTCGTTCTTCCTCAATGCCGACAAGGCGTTCACCGCCATGCTGCTGGGACTCGTGCTGATGGCGAGCGCAGCGGCCGGCGTCGGTGCCATCAACGGCAGCCTCATCAGGTACGCGAAGTTCACCCCGGTCGCGTCGACCCTCGCCGCCTACATCGCGCTGCAGGGGCTGAGCTTCCTGCTGCGCGACTCGCCCGGAGGCACCATCTCCGCCGACGTGACAGGGCTGATCAAGACCAAGATCGGGCCCGTCCCGGTGTCGTTCATCCTGCTGGTGGTCGTCGCGTTCGCGATGGAGTACGCCCTGCGCTACACGCCCTGGGGTCTGAAGATCCGCGCCGTCGGGTCGAACGAGGAGTCCTCGCGTCGCGTGGGCGTCCGCGTGGACCGCACCGTGATCCTCGCCTACGTCGTGTGCTCCCTGTTCGTCTTCCTCGGCTCGATCGTCCTGCTGTCCCAGCTCGGCATCGGCGACCCCACTCAGGGCGTGGGCTACACGCTGAGCAGCATCACCGCCGTCGTCCTGGGCGGCACGAGCCTGCTCGGTGGCCGTGGCACGTTCATCGGCACGCTGCTCGGTGCGGGTCTGATCGTGCAGGTCCTCAACGCGACCGTGTTCCTCAACCTGAGCCAGTCGTGGCAGTACTTCTTCCAGGGCGCACTCATCGTGGCTGCCGCCGTCATCTACAGCCAGGTGCGCGGAGCGCGCACCGTCGTCTGACTCGTCCGTCCGTCACCCACTCCAGGAGCCACCCGTGCGTGCAGCGCGCTTCCACGGCAAGTCCGACATCCGCATCGACGACGTCGACGTCCCGCAGGTCAAGGAGAAGGACGAGGTCCTCGTCGAGGTCCTGTGGTGCGGCATCTGCGGCACCGACCTGCACGAGTACATGGTCGGTCCGATCGTCACCCCCACCTCGCCGCACCCGCTGACAGGCGTCACGATCCCGCAGACGCTCGGCCACGAGTTCTCGGCCCGCGTGATCGAGATCGGGCACGACGTCACTGACGTGCGCGTGGGGGACCGGGTCGCGATCATGCCGGCCATCGTGTGCGGACGGTGCGACTTCTGCCGCCGCGGGCTCGGTCACCTCTGCATCCGGTTCGCCTGCACCGGGCTGTCGGCCGAGACCGGGGGCCTCGCGCAGTACGCCGTGCTGAAGGAGTACCAGGTCTCGACGCTGCCCGACACGGTCTCCGACCTCGAGGGTGCCGTCGTCGAGCCCGCGTGCGTCGCGGCCTACGGCA
>JADGOZ010000066.1 GCA_017882705.1 Candidatus Nanopelagicales bacterium
GGCACGCCCCCGGACTTCGAGTCCTACGTCGCCGCCCGCAGGGCCCACCTGCGGCGCACGGCCTACCTCCTGTGCGGCGACTGGGACCGCGCGGAGGACGTCGTCCAGGACGCGCTCACCCGCCTCTACGTCCACTGGCGCCGAGCCTCGCAGGCCGAGTCGGTCGACGCCTGTGTCCGCCGCTCGCTCGTGAACGCCTACCTGAACGCGTTCCAGCCAGCGGTCGAGGGCGCGCTCTGGGCTCCCCGGCGCTCGCGCCGCGCGGTCCCGTCGCCTGGGCGCCGGTGTCGATCCCGGACTGCGAGACCGACCTGACCAAGCCCGCCAACCAGCAGGCCTGTCTCGACGGCGTCGGCGCGGCGATCTCCGACCGCTCGCTCTACTACTCGAACGGGTCCGCGATGACCTACGCCTCGATCGACCCCGCGGTGGCCGACGTCGCCGTCTGGTTCCAGGTCCACGCGACGTCCGCGGCGTCGGGGTTTCCAGCGGGTGTCCGAGCTCAACCCTCCGGGCACCTCGCGCGACCCGGTCGTCACCGCCTGGACCGTCGGTCCGTCGAAGGCCACCTTCTACGCCTGCCCGGGCGGCACCGGGATCCCCGTCGGCCGCACCCCCTGCCCGTGACCTGGGGACACTCACCCGCGCGTGTGGATCGCCGGCGTCGAGGGTCCGTGGTCGCCGGCACCCTGCCGGTGGGGCTGGACCTCTCCGACCGGCTATCCGGCGTACGGCCCCAGGATCTCGCCCGTGCCGCCGACCACCAGCGCGGGGGCGAGCACCTGGTGCTGGGACGGTCGGTCGTCGCCCGCAGCGCGGGCGAAGAGCAGCGTCGCCGCCCTGCGGCCGAGCCCTACGACGTCCTGGACCACCAGGGTGACGCCCGGGTCGATGAGGTCGACGAGCGGGAGCGCGTCGAAGCCGACGAGCCCGACGGCGCGCTGCAGCCCGGCGCTCCGCAGGGCGCGCAGCGCACCGATCGTGATCAGGTTCTGGCTGGTGAAGATCGCGGTCGGCGCGTCGGGCATCCTCAGCAGGTCCTCGACGGCGGCATAGGCCTCCTCGCTGGTGCCCAGGTCGCGTCGCACGAGCGCGGGGTCGACCGCGATGCCGGCGCGCGACAGGGCCTGGGAGTAGCCCGCGTGGCGGTCGATGGCGGTGCGGATGGTCGACAGGTCGCCGAGGTAGCCGATCCGCCGATGTCCGTGCGCCAGCAGATGGGTGACGGCCTCGTCGGCGCCCCGGATGTTGTCGGTCACGACCCAGTCAGCGTCGAGGAGCGACGGCGGGCGATCGACGAACACGACCGGTGTCCCGTTGTCGCGCTCCTTGGCGAAGTAGGACTGGTCGCTGCCGGTCGGCACCACGATCAGGCCGTCCACGCGCCGTGCGACGAAGGCGGCCGTGAGCGCCCGCTCCTTGCTCGGGTCCTCGTCGACGCTGCCGGCGAACACGATGACGCCGTGCTCGCGTGCGACGTCCTCGACCGCACGGTGCAGCGAGGAGGAGAACGGGTTCGCGACGTTCTCGAGGAGGAGCCCGATCGTCTGGGTGCGCCCGTCGCCGCGGCGGAGGCTGCTCGCGGTGAGGTTGCGCTGGTAGTCGAGCTTGCGGGCCGCCTCGGTCACCCGCTCGACGAGGTCGGGGGAGACCCCGGGCTCGTCGTTGACCACGCGGGAGACCGTCTTGATGCTCACGCCCGAGAGGGCGGCGACGTCCTTCATGGTCGGCCGAGAGCGAGACGCCGAGCCCTCCACGGTCACGCCCTTCCTGGTCCGTCCGCAGTCCGGTCGCTGCGCGGTCGGGTGAAGATAACGTTGTCACAACGTCTGTGTCCATCGGCAACAGCCTATTGACATGAACGTAACAGAGGCTCTAGAACTTGCTGACAACGTTGTCAGGCCGGTGAAACTGGTTCACGCGGCCCTGCCGAAAGGACCGCTCCCTCATGCGTGCATCCACCACCTCGATGGCCGGCGTCGTCGCCGTCGCCGGCGTCGCGTCGCTCCTCCTCGCCGCCTGCGGCAGCTCCAACTCCTCCTCCACGGTCGCCGCCTCCTCGGGCTCCGGCTCCGCGGCCGCCGCCTCGTGCAACGGGAAGAAGATCGCGTTCGTCATGGGCGCCGAGTCCGACCCGTTCTTCCAGGCCATGAAGGTCGGTGCCACCGACGAGACCGCCAAGCAGGGTGCCGAGCTGATCTGGCAGGGCGACCCCAAGGAGTACTCGCCCGCGACGCAGATCCCGGTCGTCGACCAGGTGCTCGCGCAGAAGCCGGACGGACTCGTGCTCATCCCGACCGACCCCGACGCGCTGCAGCCCGAGGTCGTCAAGGCCGTCGCGGCCGGTGTGGTCGTCGCCAACGTCGACACGCACGTGACCGACCAGAGCCAGGTGCTCACCTTCATCACCGGTGACAACGCCGACGGTGGCGCCAAGGCCGCCGACGCCATCGCCACGGGCATCGGCTACAAGGACGGCACGAAGTACAAGGTCGTCGTCGGCCTCACCTCGGAGACCGCGACCACCAACGTCGCCCGCCTCGAGGGCTTCAAGGCCGCGGTGGCCGCGAAGTACCCCGGCATCGAGATCGTCGACGTCGCCTACTCGCAGTCCAAGCCCGAGGTCGCCAACACCAACGTCAACAACTGGCTGACCAAGTACCCCGACCTCAACGGCATCTTCGCCATCGACGGCACCAACGGCCAGGGCGCGGCCGCCGCGCTCCAGGCCAAGGGCCTGACCGGCAAGGTCGCCCTCGTCGGCTACGACGCCTACCCGGACAACGTCAAGCTGATCAAGACCGGAGTCTTCACCGCACTCATCGCGCAGGACCCGGCCACCGAGGCACGTCAGGCCGTCGACGCGCTGTGCACCAAGCTCAGCGGTGCCGACACCTCGGGCATCCAGAAGGCGGTCGTGATCCCGAACGTGGTGCTCGACAAGAACACGACGGACGCCGACCTGACGAAGTACACCTACGTCGCCTGACGCGACATGCTCGTCGGTGGGCGCCGACCGCGAAGGCCGGCGCCCACCGCTCGACATCTCCATCCAGAGCCCGGCACGGCCGAGGCTCGCGGCCACACACCGAGGAGGGCACGTGGCAACGACGGACGTGAAGCAGCCCAGTTCGCCGGTCACCCAGGTGGTGGCCCCGACCAGCCGGCTCAAGAGCGCGCTCGCCAACCAGCAGCTCCTGCTGCTGATCGTGTGGCTCGTGATGGTTCTCGGCTTCTCCCTGAAGTCGCCGATCTTCTTCTCGGTCGACGTGGCAGGCAACATCTTCGCCGACTGGGGCCCGTTGGTCCTGATCGCGCTCGGTGAGCTGATCGTCGTCATCAGCGCCGGCATCGACCTCTCGGTCGGCGCCAACGTCGGCTTCTCCGGCGTGATCGCGGCCTTCGCGATGAAGGCGCTCACGACGGCCGGCGTCGCCTCGACGCCCACGCTGCTCATCGGCGTGCTCGTCTGCGTCGTCGTCGGCTCGCTCATCGGGCTGATCAACGCGCTGCTGATCAACTACGCGAAGCTCGTGCCCTTCATCGCCACCCTCGTGACGCTCGGCGCCGCATCGGGCATGTCGCTGGTGCTCACCAAGGGCGCACCGATCATGGGCGGCCCGGCCGGCGGCATCATGCTCTCGGTCCCCTGGATCGGCCCGTTCTCCAAGCCGGTCCTCGTCGTCATCGTGGTCGTCGCGGTGATGTGGGCCTTCCTGCACAAGGCGCGGTTCGGCCGCTACACCTACGCGATCGGCTCGAACGCCTTCGCCGCGCGCGCCGCAGGCATCGACGTCAAGCGGCACATCGTCAAGATCTACATGCTGTCCGGGTTCCTCGCGGGCCTCGCCGGCTTCTTCTTCTACCTCCGCCTCGGCGGCGGCGCGCCCACCTCCGGCTACGGCATGGAGCTCGACGCCATCGCCGCGGTCGTCATCGGTGGCGCGGCGCTGGCCGGCGGTGTGGGCCGCGTGTCCGGCACGGTGCTCGGCGCGCTGATCCTCACGACCGTCACGAGCGGTCTGATCATCGTCGGCGTCGACCCGTCGTGGAAGCGTGTCGTCGTCGCCGTACTCATCGCCGTCGCCGCCACGTTGCAGGCGCTGCGCAAGTCGGAGGGTGGTGCGTCATGACCGAGCGCGGAGACGTCATCTACGAGGTTCGCAACCTCTGCAAGCGCTACGGCGCCGTGGTCGCCCTCGACGACGCCAGCATGAAGCTGCACGCGGGCGAGGTCGTCGGCCTCGTCGGTGACAACGGCGCGGGGAAGTCGACCCTGGTCAAGTGCCTCTCCGGCGCGCACCAGCCGACGAGCGGTCAGATCCTCCTCGACGGCGTCGAGCGCGAGTGGAGCTCGCCGCACGACGCGATCCAGGCGGGCGTCGAGACGCTCTACCAGGACTCCGGCCTCGCACCTCACCTGTCGGTGAGCGCCAACGTCTTCCTCGGCCGCGAGGAGCTCAAGCCGGGCATCCTCGGCAAGATGGGCTTCCTGGCGCAGAAGTCGATGGACACCCGGGCGCACATGGACCTCGACCGTGTCGGCATCGCGGTGCCGGCGTCCGGCCGCTCCGTCGCGCAGCTCTCCGGTGGTCAGCGCCAGGCGGTGGCCATCGGCCGCGCCGTGGCCTGGGCAAGTCGCGTGATCATCCTCGACGAGCCGACCAACCACCTCGGCGCCCGCCAGGCCGGCGAGGTCCTGCACGTGATCCAGCGGGCCAAGGAGCAGGGCCTCGGCGTCATCTTCATCTCGCACACGCTCCCGCACGTGCTGCAGGTGACGGACCGTGTCGTCGTCCTCCGGCTCGGTCGCGTGGTCAAGGACGCGCCGACCTCGGACTTCGACGTCGACAGCCTGCTCGGCACCATCACAGGACTGATCACGGACTGACACTGCGCGGCCGGCCGTCGGGAGGTGGGCCGGGGGCACCGGACCTGCGAGAATGGGGCCCCGCCGCCGCCCGTCACGACCGAAGGTCCCGCATGCCGAGCACGCCCACGATCCCCAACGTCCTCGCCTCCCGCTACGCCTCCACGGCGATGGCGACGATCTGGTCGCCCGAGCACAAGATCGTCCTCGAGCGCCGGCTCTGGATCGCCGTGCTGCGGGCCCAGCGCGACCTCGGCATCGACGTGCCCGACGGCGTCATCGAGGCCTACGAGGCCGTCGTCGACCAGGTCGACCTCGGCTCGATCCGCGACCGCGAGGCCGTCACGCGCCACGACGTGAAGGCGCGCATCGAGGAGTTCTCCGCCCTCGCCGGGCACGAGCACGTGCACAAGGGCATGACCAGCCGCGACCTCACCGAGAACGTCGAGCAGCTGCAGATCCTGAGCTCGCTCAACGTCACCCGCGACAAGGTGGTCGCGGTTCTCGCGCGCCTGGCCGCGCAGGCGATCGAGTACGACGAGCTCGCCATCGCCGGCCGCTCGCACAACGTCGCCGCGCAGATGACCACGCTCGGCAAGCGCTTCGCGAGCGCCGCGGACGAGCTGCTCGTGGCGCACCGTCGGCTCGAGGAGCTCATCGCGCGCTACCCGCTGCGCGGCATCAAGGGCCCGGTCGGCACGGCGCAGGACATGCTCGACCTGCTCGACGGCGACAGCGACAAGCTCGACGAGCTCGAGGACCGCGTCGCCGCGCACCTCGGGTTCAACCACGTCTTCACCAGCGTCGGCCAGGTCTACCCGCGCTCGCTCGACTACG
This sequence comes from Candidatus Nanopelagicales bacterium, assembly GCA_017882705.1. Lineage (GTDB taxonomy): Bacteria > Actinomycetota > Actinomycetes > S36-B12 > CAIYMF01 > Longivirga. The sequence goes on from JADGOZ010000066.1 coordinate 5,708, forward strand.
ACGTGGTGTCCGCGCTGGTGCAGCTCGCCGCCGGCCCGTCGTCGTTCGCGACCACCGTGCGCCTGATGGCCGGCAACGAGCTCGTCACCGAGGGCTTCAAGGCCGGCCAGGTCGGCTCGTCGGCCATGCCGCACAAGATGAACAGCCGCTCGTGCGAGCGCATCAACGGCTTCGCGGTGATCCTGCGCGGCCACGCGTCGATGGTCGGCGAGCTGGCCGGTGCCCAGTGGAACGAGGGCGACGTCTTCTGCTCCGTCGTACGCCGGGTCGCTCTGCCCGACGCCTTCTTCGCCATCGACGGACTCCTCGAGACCTTCCTGACCGTGCTTGACGAGTTCGGCGCGTTCCCTGCCGTCGCCGAGCGCGAGCTGCGCCGCTACCTCCCGTTCCTCGCGACGACGAAGGTCCTCATCGCCGCCGTGAAGAGCGGCGTCGGTCGCGAGACCGCGCACGAGGCCATCAAGGAGCACGCCGTAGCCGTGGCCCTGGAGATGCGCGAGAAGGGGATCGAGCACAACGACCTCTTCGACCGCCTCGCCGCCGACCCACGCCTGGGCCTGACCCGCGCCCAGCTCGACGAGCTGGTGAGCGAGCCGATCGAGTTCACCGGCGCCGCCCGCGCCCAGGTCAGCGCCGTCGTCGACGAGATCGAGCACCTCGTCGCCGAACGCCCCGACGCCGCCGTCTACGCCCCCGAGCCCATCCTCTAGAGACGGATAGAGTCCGCCTCGTGAGCGACGCCGCACCGCAGCAGACCCCGGCCCCGGACTACGCCCTGCCCGAGGGCTACACGCACGTCTACTCGGGCAAGGTCCGCGACCTGTACGAGGACCCCGACGGCCGTCTGCTGTTCGTCGCGAGCGACCGGATCTCGGCGTACGACTGGGTCCTTCCGACGCCGATCCCGGACAAGGGACGCATCCTGACGGCGATGTCGCTCTGGTGGTTCGACCGGCTCTCCGACATCGTCGAGAACCACGTGATCTCCACGCGCGTGCCGGACGCCGTCGCCCGCCGCGCGATGGTCTGCACGAAGCTCGACATGTTCCCCGTCGAGTGCGTCGCCCGCGGCTACCTCACCGGCTCCGGCCTCGTGGAGTACCGCGAGTCGAAGTCCATCTGCGGCGTGAACCTCCCGCCCGGGCTGAAGGACGGCTCGAAGCTGCCCAAGACGATCTTCACGCCGGCCACCAAGGCCGCGCTCGGCGACCACGACGAGAACGTCACCTTCGACGAGGTCGTCGCCGCGATCGGCCAGGACGAGGCGCAGACCCTGCGTCGCCTCACGGTCCTGGCCTACGAGCGTGCCGCCTCGATCGCCGCGGACCGCGGCCTGATCCTCGCCGACACCAAGTTCGAGTTCGGCATCCGCGCCGACGGCCGGACCGTGCTCGCCGACGAGGTGCTGACGCCCGACTCGAGCCGCTACTGGCCCGAGGAGACCTGGGAGCCGGGGCACGCGCAGCCGTCCTACGACAAGCAGTACGTCCGCGACTGGCTCACCTCGCCCGCGAGCGGCTGGGACAGGAACTCCGGCGAGGCACCGCCCGCGCTCCCCGACGAGGTCGTCGAGAAGACCCGGGAGAAGTACGTCGAGGCCTACGAGCGCCTCACCGGGAAGAAGTTCTCCTGACGCCTCTGTGGCGGCTCACGTGGTGACTGATCACCTCTAGGGTGCTTGCATGACGTGGTTGCTCACCGGCGGGGCCGGATACATCGGGGCGCACGTGCTGCGCTCGCTGCAGTCGTCGGGTCGCGACGTCGTGGTGCTCGACGATCTCAGCACCGGGCTTCCGCGCAAGGTGCCCGCCGGCGTCGCTCTGGTGCTGGCCGACGTCTGCGACCGCGACGCGGTGGCCGCAGTCCTGCGCGACCACGCGGTCACCGGCGTGATCCACCTCGCGGCCAAGAAGGCGGTCGGCGAGTCCGTCGAGCGACCGCACTACTACTTCCGGCAGAACGTCGGCGGGGCGCTGGCCCTGACCGAGGCCATGGTGGCCGAGGGGGTCTCGCGCCTGGTCTACTCGTCGTCGGCCGCCGTCTACGGCTCTCCGGACGTCGACCTCGTGCTCGAGTCGACCCCGACGCTGCCGGTGTCGCCCTACGGCGAGACCAAGCTGGTCGGCGAGTGGATCGGCCGCGACCTCGCGGTCGCTGCCGGCCTGTCCGTGGTCGCGCTGCGCTACTTCAACGTGGCCGGTGCCGGTGGGGACGACCTCGGGGACGTCGGGGCGTTCAACCTCATCCCGATGGTGCTGCGGGCCTACACCCGCGGGGAGCGTCCGCAGATCTTCGGCGACGACTACCCGACGCCGGACGGCACGTGCGTGCGCGACTACATCCACGTGGCCGACCTCGCCGACGCCCACGTGGCGGCCGCGGCCCGCACCGAGGCCGGCGAGCCCGGGTTCTCCGCCTACAACATCGGGCGCGGCGTGGGGTCGTCGGTGCGCGAGGTCCTCGCCTCCGTCTCCACGGCCCTGGGCCTCGAGCTCGACGTGGAGGTGACCGCCCGCCGGCCGGGCGACCCGCCGCGGCTCGTGGGCTCCGTCGACCTCGCCCGCGCCGAGCTCGGCTGGACCGCCGCGCGCGGCCTCGACGCCATGACCGCGAGCGCCTGGGCGGCCTGGCAGGCCAACCCGCCCGAGACCGGCACCGCCCACCTCGGCTGATGCGGACGCGCGCCGAGGGCCTGGGCGAGGCGCAGGTCCCGGAGCTGGTGAGGTACGCCGCCGACCGCGCGATCCTGCCGCGCTGGCGCCGGCTCGCCGCCGCCGACGTCCGCAGGAAGGTGACGCTCGACGACCCCGCGGACGTCGTCACCGTCGCCGACATCGAGGCCGAGCAGATCATCGGCGAAGGACTGCGCCGGCTCCTGCCGGACGTCCCGGTGATCGGAGAGGAGGCCGTGGCGGCCGACCCGTCGTTGCTCGTCGACCTGTCGGGGCGTTCGGCGTACTGGCTCGTCGACCCCGTCGACGGGACGGCCAACTTCGTCGAGGGGAGCCCCGACTTCGGCGTCATGGTGGCGCTGGTCGAGGACGGCGTCGTGACGGGTGCCTGGATCTGGCTCCCGGTGAGCGAGCGGCTGGCGGTCGCCGTGCGCGGGAGGGGCACCATCGTCGATGGCGCACGGGTCGATGTCACCGTCGAGCCGGTCGCGGACCCGGACGATCTGCGCGCCTGGATCACCGTGAAGTTCATCCCGCCCGAGGTGCGGGCGAGGATCCGACCCGAGTCGGCCGCCACGCTGAGCCAGGCGCCGCCGCGCTCTGCGGCCGTCGGCTACGTCCGGATGCTCGACGGCGGCGCCGACGGGGCGGTGTTCTGGCGCTCGAACCCGTGGGACCACGCGCCCGGGTCGCTCCTGCTCGAGGAGTCCGGCGGCGCGGCGCGGCGCCTCGACGGGTCCGCGTACCTACCCGGGACGCCCGGGCGCGGCCTGCTGGCCGCGCGTGACGCCCGGTCCTGGTCCGCGCTCCGCGAGGCCGTCTTCGGCGACGCCTCGATCACTCCTTGACCACGAGCTGTGGGGGCGCGTGCGCGCGCGTCGGGGCAGTCGGTCCGGTCCGGTGTCCGGCGCCCGATAGACTGCGGCGTACCGCCAGACACCACTCTCCTGGAGCGCGCCGTGGCCCGCGTCGTCGTCGACGTCATGCTCAAGCCCGAGATCCTCGACCCGCAGGGCAAGGCCGTGGAGGGTGCGCTCGGTCGCCTCGGCCTCGCCGGGGTCACCTCCGTCCGGCAGGGCAAGAGCTTCGCGCTCGAGCTCGACGGCGAGGTCGACGACGCCCGGCTCGCGCAGGTGCACGAGCTCGCCGCCTCGCTGCTGAGCAACCCGGTCATCGAGGACTACGTGATCCGCGAGGTCACGCAGTGAGGATCGGCGTCGTCACGTTCCCCGGCTCGCTCGACGACCGCGACGCGGCGCGCGCGGTCCGCGTCGCCGGCGGCGAGGCCGTCGCCCTCTGGCACGGCGACGCCGACCTGCACGCCGTCGACGCCGTGGTCCTCCCCGGCGGCTTCTCCTACGGCGACTACCTCCGCTGCGGCGCCATCGCCCGGTTCGCCCCGGTCATGGGTCCGCTCGTCGACGCCGCCAACGGCGGCCTCCCGGTGCTCGGCATCTGCAACGGCTTCCAGGTCCTGTGCGAGTCGCACCTGCTGCCCGGCGCGCTGGTGCGCAACGACTCGCTGCACTTCGTCTGCCGCGACCAGCGCCTGCGCATCGAGAGCGACGCGACCGTGTGGACCTCGGAGTACGAGGTCGGCCAGGAGATCGTCGTACCGCTGAAGAACGGCGAGGGCGGCTACGTCGCCTCCGAGGCCGTCCTCGACGAGCTCGAGGGCGAGGGCCGCGTGGTCGCCCGCTACCTCGAGGTCAACCCCAACGGCAGCCGTCGCGACATCGCCGGCATCAGCAATGGCCGCGGCAACGTCGTCGGACTCATGCCGCACCCCGAGCACGCCGTGGAGGCGCTCACCGGTCCGACGACCGACGGTCTCGGGTTCTTCACCTCGATCCTGAAGGGCCTCGTCGAGGCA
>JADGOZ010000067.1 GCA_017882705.1 Candidatus Nanopelagicales bacterium
GCTGCTTCTCGAGCGCGACCGACACCACGCGAGCACCGTCACGGGCCTGCAGGTAGAACTGCCGCTCGCCGGGCTGGCCCACGGTGCCGGCGACGAAGCGCTCCGGCTGGTCGAAGAGGAAGACCTGGCGTGCCACGTTGTGACCCTATCCCGGCCCGTCGACGCCCGCCTTCGCGAGCGGGCCCGGTACGACGGGTCAGGCGCCCGCTCCCCCGCCCAGCACGGCGTCCGACGACGCCTTCCTGCTGCGCCGCTTCGCCTTCGGCGGCGAGACGAGCGACGACAGGTCGCCGCCCGTGTCGTTGGTGCGCAGCACGAAGGGACGCAGCTCGGTGTAGCGGATGACCGTGACGGAGCAGGGGTCGACCTGCAGCCGCTGGAACGCGTCGAGGTGCATGCCGAGGGCGTCGGCCGTGATGGCCTTGATGACGTCACCGTGCGAGACGACGGCGTAGACGGGATCGACCCCGCCGACCGACAGGCGCGCGTTCCAGTCGCGGACGGCGCCCACGGCGCGCGCGGCCATGGCGGCCATCGGCTCGCCCTCGTCGCCCGGGAACACGGCGGCGCTCGGGTGCGCCTGCACGACCTTCCAGAGCGGGTCCTTGGCGAGGGTCTTCAGCGGCTGGTTCGTCCAGTCGCCGTAGCGGCACTCGCCGACCCGGTCGTCGACCTCGAGCGGCGGCGCGGGGTCACGACCGATGAGGAGCGCCTCGGCCGTCTCGCGCGTGCGCTCGAGCGGGCTCGTGACGACCGCGGTGAGCGGCACCACGGCGAGCCGAGCTGCGACTGCGGCCGCCTGCTCACGGCCCTTGTCGTCGAGGTGGACGCCGGGCGTCCAGCCGGCCAGGACACCGGTCGCGTTGGCGGCGGTCCGACCGTGCCGGACGAGGATGACGGTGGCCACGCCGCGACCCTACGGCCCAGATCGCGCCGCTGCTGACACGATGGGGTGGTGATCCGCGGAATCGGGGTGTACGTCAACGGCAACCCTCACGTGCGCACGGACGGCCATCTCACGCCCGGCGCCTCGTTCGGTGCGGCCGACGTGCCGGTCCTCGAGCGGATGTGGGCCGAGGCCCAGGAGGGCGGCAGCGACAGCTTCGTCTGGCTCGGCCTGCGCGACGCGGGGCTCGAGGAGACCGAGCTCGCGGCGCGTGTGTTCGGCATCGGCGACCTGCACATCGAGGACGCGATGTCGATCGGACAGCGCCCGCGCATCGAGATCGCCGGCGACCAGGTGTTCGCCGTCCTCAAGGTGCTCGACTACGTCGAGTCGACCTCCGACGTCGAGACGGGCCAGATCGCGGTCTGGGTCGGGCGCTCGTTCGTGCTCTCGGTCCGCATCGGCGACCCGGGCGACCTCACCGGGCTCCGCGCCGACCTCGAGGACGACCCGCAGATGCTCGCCCTGGGGCCGCTCGCCGTGCTGCACGGCATCCTCGACGTCGTCATCGACGGCTACCAGGAGGTCGTCGACGAGCTCGCCCACGACATCGAGGAGGTGGAGGAGCGCGTGTTCTCGGCGGACCACACCGACGACGCCGCGACGATCTACCTGCTCAAGCGCGAGAACCTCGAGGTGCGACGCGCGATCGACCCGCTGCGACCCGTGGCCGAGAACCTGCTGCACGAGCAGCTGCCGGACCTGCCCACGACGCTGCTCCCCTACTTCCGGGACCTCGGCGACCACCTGCTGCGAGTCCAGGAGCTGTCGACGCAGCACGACATCTTGCTCGCGACGGTGCTCGAGGCCGCGCGCTCGCGCCAGGCGGTGCAGCAGAACGACGACATGCGCAAGATCTCGGCCTACGTCGGGCTGGCCGCGGCGCCGACGATGATCGCCGGCATCTACGGCATGAACTTCGACAACATCCCCGAGCTGCACTGGGAGTACGGCTACTTCGGGGTGATCGGCCTCATGCTGCTCATCACCGGCGTGCTCTATCGCGCCTTCAAGCGCAGCGGCTGGCTGTAGGCCTCAGGTGCCGCGCGACCAGGTCGCGCGGCGAGGTGGCCGCGATCACGTCGCGGCGAGGTGGCCGCCGTAGACCAGGGCCAGCACGATCACACCGAGAGCGATGCGATAGACCGCGAACACCAGCATCGAGTGGCTCGTGAGCCAGCGCAGCAGCCACGCGATGGCGGCGTAGCCCACGGCGAAGGCGACCACGGTGGCCACGATCGTCGGACCCCACGAGGTGCCGCCCTCACCGCCGATCTTGCGCAGCTCGAAGAGCCCGGAGAGCACGACGGCCGGGACCGACAGCAGGAACGAGAAGCGCGCCGCGTCCTCGCGGGTGTAGCTCAGTGCGCGTCCGGCGGTGATCGTGGCGCCCGAGCGCGAGACGCCGGGGATCAGGGCGAGCGCCTGGGCGAGGCCGTAGAGCACGCCGTCGCGGAGGTTGAGGTCGGCGATGGTCTTGCGCTGAGGGAAGGCGCGGTCCACGAGCCACAGCGCGATGCCGAACAGGATCAGCACCCAGCCGATGATCCGCAGGTCGCGCGCACCGGTCTCGATCTGGTTCTTGAACACCAGGCCGAGGACCGCGATCGGGATGGTGCCGTAGACGAGGTACCAGCCGAGCCGGGCGTCGAGCGTGCCGCGCGGCTCGGGCTGGTAGAGGGCGCGGACCCACGCGCTCGCGATGCGCCACAGGTCGCGCCAGAAGAACAGCAGGACCGCGGCCATCGTGCCGAGCTGCACCACAGCCGTGAAGGCGGCACCGGGGTCGCCCCAGCCGAACAACGCCGGGACGATACGCAGGTGCGCGGTCGAGGAGATCGGGAGGAACTCGGTCAGGCCCTGGACGATGCCGAGGAGGATCGCCTCGAAGTAGTTCACCGCGTCAGTCTGCCAGTCCCGAGGCGTCGAGGACCTCAGCCATGGTCCGCAGCGTGGCGAGCCGCTCGTCGAGCGTGCCGGCGTAGGTGGCGATGGTCAGGGTGGTCACGCCGGCGTCGGCGTACGCCTGGAGCCGGGCCTGGATCCGCTCGCGCGGCCCGATGAGCGACGTGCGGTCGATGAACTCGAACGGGACCGCGGCAGCAGCGCCGTCGTAGTCGCGGGCCAGGTACTTCTCCTGCACCTCGGCGGCCTCGGCGTCGTAGCCCATGCGGACGGCCAGCTGGTTGTAGAAGTTCTTGTCGCGGCTGCCCATGCCGCCGATGTACAGCGCGCTGTAGGCCCGGACGGCGTCGGCGCAGGCCTGCACGTCGTCGCCGATCACCACGGGGACGGTCGGCACGACGTCGAAGCCCTCCATCGTCCTGCCGACCTTGGCGCGACCGGCGGCGATGTGCGCGAGGTGCTCCCCCGCGGACTCGGGGGCGAAGAAGATCGCGAGCCAGCCGTCGGCGATCTCGCCGGTGAGCTCGAGGTTCTTCGGTCCGATCGCGGCGAGGTAGATCGGGATGTGCGCCCGCGTCGGGTGGACGGTGAGGACGAGCGCCTTGCCGGGGCCGTCGGGCAGCGGCAGGGTGAAGAACTCCCCGTCGTAGGCGACTTTCCTGCGGCTCAGCGCGAGCTTCACGATGTCGACGTACTCGCGGGTGCGCGCCAGCGGCTTGTCGAACCGCACGCCGTGCCAGCCCTCGGACACCTGCGGGCCGGAGACGCCGAGCCCGAGGCGGAAGCGGCCGCCGGAGAGGTTGTCGAGCGTGGCTGCCGTCATCGCGGTGAGGGCCGGGGTGCGACCGGGGATCTGGAAGATCGCGGAGCCGACGTCGATCGAGGTGGTCTGGGCGGCGATCCAGGACAGGACGGTCGCGGCGTCCGAGCCGTAGGCCTCGGCCGCCCAGGCGACGGCGTAGCCCAGGGTGTCGGCCTCGCGGGCCAGGTCGAGGTTCTCGGCGTCGTTGCCGGCGCCCCAGTAGCCGAGGTTGACTCCCAGCCGCATGCCGCCACCTCTTCCTCACCGGCGGGGCCGGTGGTCGTGCCCGGGACGTCGTCCCAGGACCCTCGCGGAGCCTAGCCGCGCTCGGTCCCCCGGCCCGGATAGGGTCTCGCGACATGGAGCTCCGTCCGCTCGGCCGATCCGGCCTGCTCGTCTCGCGCCTCGCGCTCGGCACGATGACGTGGGGACGTGACACCGACCGCCACGAGGCGCGCGACCAGCTGCTCGCGTTCGTCGAGGCCGGCGGCACCCTCGTCGACACTGCCGACGTCTACGCCGACGGGCAGTCCGAGGAGTTCGTCGGCGCGCTCGTCGAGGAGGTCGGTCGCGACTCGGTCGTGATCGCCACCAAGGCCGTGTCCCGCCCGGGCACCGAGCGCCGGCTCGACGCCTCGCGCGGCCACCTGCTCTCCGCCCTCGACGCGTCGCTGACCCGGCTCGGCGTCGACCACGTCGACCTCTGGCAGCTGCACGCCTGGGACCCGGTGACGCCGCTCGAGGAGACGCTCTCGGCGATCGACCTGGCCGTCGCCTCCGGCAGGGTCCGCTACGCCGGCATCTCGAACTACTCCGGGTGGCAGACGGCGAAGGCCGCGGGGACGCAGCGCGCGAAGCCCGGCGCCGCGCCGCTCGTCTCGACGCAGATGGAGTACTCCCTGCTGCAGCGCGGCATCGAGCGCGAGGTCGTCGACGCCGCGCTCGACTCGGGCCTCGGCATCCTGCCGTGGTCGCCGCTCGGCCGCGGCGTCCTCACCGGCAAGTACCGCCACGGCACGCCTGCGGACTCCCGCGCCGCGTCGTCGCACTTCGCATCGTTCATCTCGCCGTTCCTGTCCGACTCCGCGCGGCGCATCGTCGACGCCGTCTGCACCGCGGCCGAAGGCCTCGGCGTGGCCCCGCTCGAGGTCGCGCTCGCCTGGGTCCGCGACCGTCCGGGGGTCATCGCACCCATCGTGGGTGCCCGCACCGCCGCGCAGCTGCGCGGCGCTCTGACCGTCGAGGAGCTCACCCTCCCCGAGGAGATCGTCTTCGCGCTCGACGAGGTGTCCGCTCCCGACCGCGGCTACCCCGAGACCGCCGGGAGCCGACGCTGAGCACGGTCGCCGACCTCCTCACCGCCGCGTCGCGCGCCGGGCACACCGTGCTCCCGCCCGACGTCGTGGCGCGCACCTGCTCGCGCGACGACATCGACGCCGCGCTCGCCGAGGGTTCGGTCGTGGAGGTCGAGTGGCACGGCGCGGCTGCGCTCGCGCTGATCGACGTCGCAGAGTCCGAGGAGCTGCTCGCCGACGGGCTGCTCGGCCTCGCGGAGGAGAACCGTCTCGCCGTGGTCGTGGGTCCGGACCCCGAGGCGCGACGCCGGGCCCTCGGCATGGCCCTCGGCGCGGGCGTGCCCTCGGTCGTCGTCGACGACGCGCACCTCGCCGGGCTCGACACCGTGCTCGCCGCCGTCGAGGACCTGCCCGAGGACGCCGTGCTCGCGATCGCCCTCGACAACGCGCTGCCGCTCGGCGCCGTCGTCGGCGCCGTCGCGCTCGACGTCGCGGCGTCGGGCGCGTGCCCCGTCCTGCAGGCCGACCCGCCTCCGCCGCGCACCGCGCTGGCCCGCGCCCGGCACGACGTCGCCGCCGGCCGCTGGTTCTCGACCTCGCCCGACGACAGGTCCGTCGTCGACGTCGCCGTCACGAGCCCCGACGAGGCGGTCGTGCGCGTCACGCAGCTCGTCACCGCGTCGATCCCCCGCGCCTTCTCGGCCTCGGGCTCCGACGTCGTGGTGCTCCTCGCGCCCGGGAGCCTCCAGGTCGACGTCGTACGCCGTGCCCTCGACGACGCAGGTGCGCAGGGCACCGACGTCGTGGCCCTCGGCGGCCCGCTCGCGCACACCTGGCGCGCGGCCGTGCTCGTCCTGCACGGGCAGCCCGTCCCGACCAGCACGCGTGCCCTCGCCTACGCCGGTCTCACCGCGGGCGTCGACCACGTCTCCGTCGTCCACGGTTCCACCCCCGCCGCCCTGACGACCTGGCTGACGTCCACGACCGACCGCCCCCGACGCACCCGGCTCGCCGACCTCCTCCAGACCTGAGGCGCACGGCAGGTCGAGTGCGACACGGCGCGACGACGGCGCAGAATGTCCTCATGTCGGCGACCCGAGCCTCGACGTGGGAGTACCGCGAGATCACCCTGCCGCGCGGCACGAAGCGCGATGCCGCACGCGCGGCGCTGACGGAGATGGCCGAGCACGGCTCCTGGGAGCTCGCGCGCCTGCGCCTCTACCCCGACGGCCGTCGCCGGGTCTGGCTGCGCCGCAAGGTCCTCCGCGCCGTCCGAACGGCGTAGCCCGGACGTCACTGGCCGAACTGCGCACCTGGGGCACTCCAGCCTGACACTTACGTCAGCGACGTGCGGTCAGCAGGCTCGGAGGAAGCGGCCGAGGACGCGCGTGCCGAAGCGGAGCGCGTCGAGCGGGACGCGCTCGTCGACGCCGTGGAAGAGGGCGCCGAAGTTGAGGTCCGGCGGCAGCTGCAGCGGGGCGAAGCCGTAGCAGCGGATGCCCAGCGTGCTGAAGGCCTTCGCGTCGGTGCCGCCGGAGAGCATGTAGGGCACCGCGACGGCGTGCTCGTCCTCCGCACGGAGCGCGGCGGCCATGAGGTCGATGCTCGGACCGTCGAAGGTCGTCTCGACGGCGATGTCGTGGTTCACGAACTCGCGCGTCACCCGGTCCCCGAGCGCCTCGTCGATCGCGGCGAACATCTCCTCCTCGTGGCCCGGGAGGAAGCGCGTGTCGAGGTGCGCCGTCGCCTCCCCCGGGATCACGTTCACCTTGTAGCCCGCCGAGAGCATGGTGGGGTTCACGGTGTTCTTGAGCGTCGCACCCACGAGCGTGGCCATCGGCCCGAGCTTCGCGAGGGTGCCGTCGATGTCATCCGGGTCGAGCGGCGTCCCTGTCACGTCCGAGAGCACTGCGAGGAAGTCGCGCACCGCGGGAGTCACGTGCACGGGCAGGTCGAGACGCCCGAGCCTCGCGACCGCCTCGCACAGCGCCGTCACCGAGTTCTCGTCGTTGAGCATCGAGCCGTGACCGGCGCGGCCCGCCGCCGTGAGCCTCAGCCAGCCGATGCCCTTCTCGGCGGTCTGCACGAGGTAGAGCCGCAGGTCGTCGCGGACGGTCATCGAAAAGCCGCCGACCTCGCCGACCGCCTCGGTGATCCCCTCGAACATCTCCGGGCGGTTCTCGACGAGCCAGTGCGATCCGATGCGACCGCCGGCCTCCTCGTCGGGCAGGAAGTTCACGACGATGTCGCGCTCGGGCTGAACACCTGCACGGGCCCACGAGCGGATCGTCGCGAGGGTCATGCCGCACATGTCCTTCATGTCGACCGCACCGCGTCCCCAGAGCATGGGTACGCCGAGGTCCTCGCGGATCTCCGCCGCCAACGGCGGGACCGACCAGTCGTCGGCGCGGGCCGGCACGACGTCGAGGTGCACGTGGACCATCAGCGCCCCGCGGCTGCTGTCGCTGCCGGGGATCCGCACGACGACGCCGTCGCGTCGCGGGCCGCACGAGTAGCGCTCCGGGTCGAGGCCCACGTCGCTCAGGCGTCCAGCGACGTACTCGGCCGCCTCGGCCTCGCACGGTCCTGTTCCGTCGCCATAGTTGCTGGTGTCGATCCGGAGCAGGTCGGAGACGAGCTCGACGACCTCGCCCTCGGCGTCGGGCAGCGGCTCCGGGAGCAGGGAAGCGGTGGTCTCGGTCACCCGTGCATCCTCCCCCACTCTCCGGTTTCGTGGTCGAGTCCTCGCTCTTGTATGATCTCCGCGTTGCTCCGCGAGGGTCCGCCCGAGCGCAGCACGTGTCCGGGTGGCGGAATAGGCAGACGCGCTAGCTTGAGGTGCTAGTGCCCGAAAGGGCATGGGGGTTCAAGTCCCCCCTCGGACACCACGGAGAGGGCCTCCTTCCTGCGAACCAGCAGGACGGAGGCCCTCTTGCCTGCTCGGGGCGAGACCGGTGGCGTGCTCGATCGATCCGTCGTTCTCAGACCGTGAGGCGTGCCGTCAGCCAGTCGCGCGCGGTCCCGACACAGGCCGCGGGCAGTCCGAGGCGGACGCCCGCGCCGACCGGCAGCTCCTGCGCCGCCCGGACGACGGTGATCGCGTCGATGGCGTTGGTCCGGTTGACCGAGTACTGATGCATCCCCGGTGTCCCGAGCCCCTGGTAGTCGGTCGCGCACACGACCCCGCCCGCGTCGATCCAGTCCTGCGCACCGGGCACGCCGTAGTCGATCTGCTGCGTCGACCCGGGCTCGAAGTAGGTCCGCAGGTCGCCCGCCGGGTCCGGCTGCGTCGACGGGCACGCGGCGTCACCGAGGCCGGTCGTGCCGTGGCACCACGACAGGACCGGGCGGTCCGCAACCGGTTCCGACGGCGCGATCACCAGACCCGACGACTCGGTCGGGCGCCCGTGCAGGTCGTGGGAGCGGTGGCGCACGCGGTGGGCGACGGCGCCCTTCAGCCCCGTGCCGATGCGCTCGTGCTCGAGCAGGTGCTGGGTCACGGTCGTCCTCCTCGGTCGTCGCGCTGCCAGCGATCGTAGGCGCGGCGCTCGACCGACGCGGCCTGCGAGAGCCGCACCTGAGCCGTCCGAGCAGGTGCGGTCAGGATGACCTGCCGCCAACCGGGTCATTGCCGAACTGCTTTACATATGGTTCTCTTCTGTACACCTCGGAGGAGCCATCATGGGCGATGCGACAGCGGGTCCGGCCGTGACGTGGCGCGACCGCAAGCGGCACCTCTGGCCGGTGGCGCTGCTCATGCCCCTCCTGCCGTTCGCCGCGGTCGCCGGGTTCGCGACGTCCGGCAGCGCCGTGTGGCTCTGGATCGGCCCGATCGTCATCCTCGGCCTGATCCCGTTGCTCGACCTGGTGGTCGGTCTCGACCCCAGCGATCCCCCGGACGCGGTCATCGACGCGCTGGAGGCGGACCGCTACTACCGCTGGATCACCTTCCTGTTCCTGCCCCTGCAGTACGCCGGGTTCCTCGTGGCCCTCGCCTACCTGGTGCGCGGCGAGCTCTCGACCGTCGACCGCGTCGGCCTCGCCGTCACGATCGGGTTCATCGCCGGGCTCGGCATCAACACCGCGCACGAGCTCGGGCACAAGCGCGAGCCGGTGGAGCGCTGGCTCGCGAAGGTCGCGCTCGCCCAGAGCTTCTACGGCCACTTCTACATCGAGCACAACCGCGGCCACCACGTGCGCGTGGCGACTCCGGTCGACCCGGCGAGCAGCCGGATGGGCGAGAACTTCTACCAGTTCTGGCCGCGCTCCGTCGTCGGCGGAGCCCGCAGCGCGTGGGGTCTGGAGGCCAAGCGCCTCGCGCGTCGCCAGCAGTCGGCGCTGCGGCTCGGGAACGACGTGCTGACGGCGTGGCTCATGAGTGTCGTCCTCTTCGGCGTGGTCGTCGTGTGGCTCGGCCTCGCGGTCGTCCCCTATCTCGCGCTGCAGGCCGTCATCGGCTTCACCCTTCTCGAGGCGGTGAACTACCTCGAGCACTACGGCCTGCTCCGCCAGCGGGTCGGCGCTCCCGGGCACGAACGTTTCGAACGCGTCGAGCCGCGGCACAGCTGGAACTCCAACAACATCGCGACCAACGTGCTGCTCTACCACCTGCAGCGGCACAGCGACCACCACGCCAACCCCACGCGGCGCTACCAGGCGCTGCGCACCTACGACGAGGCGCCCTCGCTGCCGACCGGCTACGCCGGGATGATCCTGATCGCTCTCGTACCAGCGCTCTGGCGACGCGTCATGGACCCGCGGGTCGTCGCCCACTACTCCGGCGACGCGTCGCTCGCGAACATCTCCCCACGCAAGAGGAGCAAGGTCCTCACCGCCTACGCCGCTCCCACGCCGACCACGCCGATCCCGACCTCGGCGGCCGCCACGCAGGGCCACGCCGTCGCCGCGCTGCGGCCGGGGCAGGTCGCGCGGTGCACCGGCTGCGGCTACGTCTACGACGAGGCGCGCGGCGACCTGCACGAGGGGTTCCCGCCCGGGACACCGTGGTCGGCGGTGCCCGACTCGTGGATCTGCCCCGACTGCGGCGTCCGTGACAAGGCCGGCTTCGAGGTCGTCGGCACGGTCGAGGCATGACCACGACGCATGCCGTCGCGGCGTCCACGACCCGGCAGCGCATCCTCGACGCCGCGGTCGACCTCGTCACGGACTCGGGCTGGTCGTCGATCACGATGGGCTCCCTCGCCGAGCGCGCAGGCGTCAGCCGGCAGACCGTCTACAACGAGATCGGGACCAGGTCCGACCTCGCCGATGCCGTGGTGCTCGACGAGCTCGGTCGGTTCCTCGCCGTCGTCGAGCACGGCTTCGACCAGCACCCGCGCGCCCTCGACGCGGCGCTCCGGGCAGCCGTCCAGGGCGTCCTCGAGCGGGCCGCCGACAGCGCCCTGCTGCGCGCCACCGTGACGGGGACGACCGGCGCCGACACCGAGCTCCTCCCGCCCCTGACGACGCGCGCGTCCTCGCTCATCGAGGCGGCGACGTCCGTCGTCGAGGCACGGATCGGGGCCTACGCGGTCGGCGCGAGCGCAGCGACCCGCGCGACGGTCATCGACATGCTCGTCCGGACCGTGCTGAGCCATGTCATGCAGCCGGCCGGCGACGAGCGGCGCACGGCGACCCGGCTCGCCGACGTCGTCGCCGGAGTGTTGGCCTGCCACGGGCAGGTCGGTGACTCGGGTCGGGCTACGTGATGAGTCGGGTGGCGTGGACGTCCTGATCTCCGCCCGCTCCGCGGGCAGGTCCGCCGCGGTGTCGGAGCTGCTCGTGGTGGCCGCACACCGTCACCGATGCCGACGAGAGTCCGGGCAGCCGACTCGTCACCGCACCAGCTGAGTGCGGCACAACCCGAAATCGCAGGCCGTGCCGATGCCGCAGGTGGTGCCGAGATCGGTGATCGTGTGTATCCGACGTACTGGACCTGCATCTGGTGATCGGTTGGCGAGTCCGTCGGTACGACGTTGTCCAGAGGGGGCAGGGTCGTCATCGCGGCATTGATCTGTCCGGTGTTCTGACCTGGTTTGGTCACCGCGATGGCCGTGGTCGGCGGACTACCGGTGAACTGGAGGGTGTCCGGGCATTGACCCGTCGCGATTCCGTTTCCCAGCCCGTTGGCCCCGCTTCCGCAGTGCAGCCAGCTCCAGTTGCCCGCAGCACCACCGCAGGGCTGGCCGCTGGACCAGGTCTTGCCCACCGAGATGATCTCGTGCCGGTAGAGCCGAGACCCGTCCGGGTTGTCCTGCTTCGCGTCAGCCAGGATGCCGTTGGCCACGACCGAGAGGATGGCAACGAGGATCGCCACGGCCCCGTCGTCGTCGTTCGCAGCGATAGCTCGAGGTCGCTCCCGAGTAGGTCGCGCTCGTGCCCGTGACGGCGCACGTCGTCCCCGTCGGGCCGTGATCGTGACGACGATCCGAGGACCGACCAGCCACAGCTTCGTGGTGCTCGACTGCACCAGGTCCAGGATCTGCTGACAGGTCAGAGGGGCAGCTGGCGCCAGCGGGCTCACGACCCCCGACCGCGCCGCATCCCTGGCGGTCGTGTTGAGACTGATCTGCGAGCCGAAGATGATGATCCCGAACACCAGCGCAAGCAGGATCGGAACGATCAGGGCGAATTCGACCGCGGAAGCACCGCCATCCCCGCTGCGATGCTCGGACGAGGAAGATGCGGGGCCGCCGGCCACCCGAGCGCGGAGGCTCCGTCGCCGTCCCAGCCCCCGACGCAGACGTGCGGGCTGTCCGTCCTCGGTCTATTCATCGAGCGCCCCCAGACACGGACAGACACAGCGGTGCAGTTGACTAACGCTCGAGGAAGCGCTGGCGTCACTCGCTTCTAAGGGTCACCTAACGTGGTCGGCGGAACGCTCTGGGTAGTCGGTTCACCGGGCCATCGGCACCGCGCGGCAGGGCCTGCTGGCAGACTCGGGCCGTGACCACTCCCCTGCGCGAACGCGCCTCCTTCCGCGCGCTCGAGGCCCACCACGCCGCCGTCGCCCCGCTGCACCTGCGCGACCTGTTCGCCGCCGACCCCGGCCGTGCGGAGCGCATGTCGCACGAGACCTGCGGGCTCTACGTCGACCTCTCGAAGCACCGCGTGACCGACGAGACCCTGAACCTGCTCGTGGCGCTCGCGACCGAGTCGGAGGTGGAGGCCCGGCGCGACGCGATGTTCCGCGGCGACCGGATCAACACGAGCGAGGATCGCTCGGTCCTGCACACGGCCCTGCGGCTCCCCCGGGAGGCATCGCTCGTGGTCGACGGTGTCGACGTCGTCGTCGAGGTCCACGGCGTGCTGGACCGGATGGCCGACTTCGCGAGCCGCGTGCGCGACGGGCGCTGGACAGGTCACACCGGCAAGCGGATCGAGGCCGTCGTCAACGTCGGCATCGGCGGCTCCGACCTCGGCCCGGTGATGGCCTACGAGGCGCTGAAGCACTACAGCGACCGCTCCCTCACGTTCCGCTTCGTGTCCAACGTCGACGGCACCGACTTCGCCGAGGCGACCCGCGACCTCGACCCGCAGACCACGCTGTTCGTGATCGCGTCGAAGACCTTCACCACCCTCGAGACGATGACCAACGCCGCCACCGCGCGCGACTGGGCCCTGGCCGAGCTCGGCGACGAGGCCGCGGTCGCGAAGCACTTCGTGGCCCTGTCGACCAATGCCGAACGGGTCGCCGCGTTCGGCATCGACACGGCGAACATGTTCGGCTTCTGGGACTGGGTCGGCGGCCGCTACTCCATGGAGTCCGCGATCGGCCTCTCCACGATGATCGCCATCGGTCCCGAGGCCTACGCCGAGCTCCTGGCCGGCTCGCACGCGATGGACGAGCACTTCCGCACGGCTCCGCTCCGCGAGAACGTGCCGGTGCTGATGGGTCTGCTCGGCGTCTGGTACGGCGAGCTGTTCGACGCCCAGACGATCGCCGTCCTGCCGTACGACCAGTACCTGGCGCGGTTCCCGGCGTATCTCCAGCAGCTGACGATGGAGTCGAACGGCAAGCACGTCACCCTCGACGGCGCCCAGGTCGACTACCAGACCGTCTCGGTGTACTGGGGGGAGCCCGGCACGAACGGGCAGCACACCTTCTACCAGCTGATCCACCAGGGGACGAAGCTCGTGCCAGCCGACCTGATCGGCTTCGCCACCAGCCTCAACCCGATCGGCGAGCACCACGACACGCTGAACTCGAACGTCTTCGCGCAGGCGAAGGCGCTCGCGTTCGGCCGCACCCTCGAGGAGGTCCTCGCCGCCGGCGCGACCGCCGACGTCGCGCCGCACCGCGTGATGGAGGGAAACCGCCCGACGACCACGATCCTCGCCGAGGTCCTCACGCCGCGCGTGCTCGGCGCGCTGATCGCGCTCTACGAGCACATCGTGTTCACCCAGGGCGCGGTGTGGGACATCAACCCGTTCGACCAGTGGGGCGTCGAGCTCGGCAAGGTGATGGCGCTCGAGATCCTCCCCCAGCTCACCTCCGCCGACGACCCCGAGCTCGCGCACGACTCGTCGACCAACGCCCTGAT
The DNA here is from genome assembly GCA_017882705.1 of Candidatus Nanopelagicales bacterium. Classification (GTDB taxonomy): domain Bacteria; phylum Actinomycetota; class Actinomycetes; order S36-B12; family CAIYMF01; genus Longivirga. Next base: position 13,492 of record JADGOZ010000067.1, read on the forward strand.
CCGTCGCTACCGCGCGCTCAAGGCGCAGAACTCCTAGAGGAGCATCCCGATGACCACCAGCACCCCGATGCAGCTCGGCATGATCGGCCTCGGCCGCATGGGCGCGAACCTCGTCCGGCGGCTCATGCGCGACGGCCACTCGTGCGTCGCCTACGACGTCAACCCCTCCGCCGTCGACGCGCTCGCCGCCGAGGGCGCGACCGGTGCGCACACGCTCGAGGCGTTCATCGGCGAGCTCGCGACTCCGCGCGCCATCTGGGTCATGGTGCCTGCGGCCATCGTGCAGCAGACGATCGACAACCTCGTGCCGCTGCTCGACGAGGGCGACATCATCATCGACGGCGGCAACTCCTACTACCGCGACGACATCCACCGCGCGGCACAGCTCAAGGAGAGCGGCATCCACTACGTCGACTGCGGCACCAGCGGCGGCGTATGGGGCCTGGACCGCGGCTTCTGCCTCATGATCGGCGGCGAGGACGCCGTCGTGACGCACCTCGACCCGATCTTCCGCACGATCGCGCCCGGTGCCGGCGACGTCGAGCCCACGCCGCACCGCACCCGCACCGACGGCACGGCGCAGGACGGCTACCTGCACTGCGGTCCCAACGGCGCCGGCCACTTCGTCAAGATGGTCCACAACGGCATCGAGTACGGGATGATGGCCGCCATCGCCGAGGGCCTCTCCATCATCAAGCACGCCAACGCCGGGCTGCACGAGGGCGAGGTCGACGCGGAGACCACTCCGCTGCGCGACCCGTGGGCCTACCAGTACGAGATCGACGTCGCCGAGGTCGCGGAGGTGTGGCGCCGAGGCTCCGTCGTCGGCTCCTGGCTCGTCGACCTCACCGCCGACGCCCTCGCGAAGTCCCCCGACCTCGAGAACTTCGCCGGTCGCGTGTCCGACTCGGGCGAGGGCCGCTGGACCGTCCTCGCCTCCATCGACGAGGGCGTCCCCGCACCCGTCATCACCGCGTCGCTCAACCAGCGCTTCGAGTCACGCGGCCTCGGCACGTTCACCGGCAAGGTGCTCTCCGCGATGCGCAGCGCCTTCGGCGGCCACGACGAGAAGCCCGCGCACTGACCTATGCGAGACGGCGGTGCTCGATCTCGGGGCCGCGAGCGATGATCACGTCGGACACCATCGACGGCGGGAACAGGCCGTGGTCGACGACCCCGGGCACCGACGAGAGGAACGCGGCGGCCGCCGCGGGGTCGGTGAGGTCGCCGCGCCAGAACGCGAGCACCCCGCCGTCGGGGCTGCGCGGCAGGTCGCGCAGCTGGGCCTCGCCGAGGAGCGAGATCGTCGAGCTCAGGCCGAACTCGAGCAGCTCGAGCGGCACCGGCCAGGTGAACGCGGCGACGGGCTTCGTCGAGTCGGCCATCACCACGAAACGGTCCGCCGCCGCGGCGACGATCTTCTCGCGCGTGTGCGCGCCGCCTCCGCCCTTGATCAGCCAGCCGGTGTCGTCGACCTCGTCGGTGCCGTCGATCGCGATGTCGAGCCGGCCGAGGTCCTCGAGGGTCGCCACCTCGAGGCCGAGGGAGCGAGCGACGTCCTCGGTGCGCGGCGACGTGGAGACGCAGCGCACCGACAGCCCGCGCTCCGCCAGCGCCGTCAGCAGGTGCGCCACGGTGGAGCCGGTGCCGAGACCCACCTTCATGCCGTCCTGGACCAGCGCCGCGGCCGCGCGCGCGGCCGCCGCCTTCTCCGCCTCGAGGTCCACCACGATGTGCTCCTGACGTGTCCGGGATGAGCGCGCGCCCGGTGGCATCGCGGTGCGACGATCATGCCGTGCGGGTGCTCCGCACGTCGCTCGACCCCGGCCCGACACGCGTCCCGTCCGAGAGGCAGCCATGACCGCGACGTCCACGAGCAGCACCGTCCTCGTCCCCGAGGACCACGTCGTCGTGCTGTTCGGCGCCACCGGCGACCTCGCCAAGCGCAAGCTCCTGCCGGGCCTGTTCAAGCTGCACCAGGTAGGCCTGAGCCCGCGCGGCTTCCGCGTGATCGGCAGCTCCCCGGTCGATCTCGACGAGGCCGGCTTCCGCGACCACGTCCGCGACTCCCTCGTGAGCTTCGCCCACCCGACGCCGACCGACGAGGAGGTCGCCGCGTTCCTGCTGCTCGTGACCTACGCCGTGTCGACGTCCGACGACCTCGGCGCGCTCGTCGCCGCGGTCGACCGCGCGTCGACCGAGCTCGGTGGCACGCCGCGCCTGCTGCACTACCTCTCGGTGCCTCCCTTCGCGTTCGCGCCGATGGTCACGGCGCTCGGCGGCACGAGCCTCACCGACGCCCGGGCACGCGTCATCCTGGAGAAGCCGTTCGGCCACGACGAGGACAGTGCGAAGGCGCTCAACGAGCTGCTGCACAGCCACTTCGCGGAGGAGCAGATCTTCCGGATCGACCACTTCCTGGGCAAGGAGGACGTGCAGAACATCCTGGCCGCGCGCTTCGCCAATGGCGTCTACGAGCCCGTGTGGAACCGCCGCCACGTGTCGCACGTGCAGATCGACGTACCCGAGACGCTCGGTCTCGAGGGACGAGCCGGCTTCTACGAGGGCACGGGTGCCTTCCGCGACATGGTGGTCACGCACCTGTTCCAGGCGCTCGGGATCGTGGCGATGGAGCGGCCCGAGGCCTTGCACGGCGAGGCGCTCGCGACCGAGAAGCTCGCGGTCTTCGAGTCGCTTCTCCCCGTCGATCCGGGTCGCGTCGTGCGCGGTCAGTACGACGGCTACCTCGACGAGCCCGGCGTGGCCGCCGGCTCCACGACCGAGACCTTCGTGGCCCTCGAGGCACGCATCGAGAACCCGCGATGGGAGGGCGTGCCGTTCTACCTGCGCACGGGCAAGAACCTCGCCCAGGGCCGACGCGTCATCACGCTGTTGTTCCACAAGCCCGAGCACGACCTGTTCGGCGGCGACCACCGGCCCGCGGCGCTCGCCTTCGAGATCGCCGAGCCGGGCGGGCTGACGCTGCACATGCTCGCGAAGGAGCCCGGCCCGGAGATGGTCCTCGGGCGGGCCCCGATGTCGTTCCAGTACAAGACCGCGCAGGGCGAGCGCAACGAGCTCGAGGCCTATCAGCGCCTCCTGCACGACGCCATGATCGGCGACCGCACGTTGTTCACCCGCGCCCGCGGCATCGAGCGGCTCTGGGAGGTCGCCGCGCCCCTGCTGGCAGCGCCACCCCGGCTGCACCCGTACACGCCGGGCTCCTGGGGCCCGGACGCGATCCACGACCTCGTCGCCCCGCACGAGTGGCACCTGCCCGACACCGGCGCCGACAGCATCTGAGCCGCGGGTCACGCCGACCCCGTCTCACGCGCGCCGCTCACCCGGGCACGCGGTCCGAATCCCGCGTGGGCGATGTCCCTCGTGGCCCCTAGGCTCGCGCCGTGACGACGGACACCACCGCGGCGAGCTCGGGTCGGATGACCCGTCGCGCGTGGACGCTCTTCGCCGCGATGGCCGTCATCTGGGGGATCCCCTACCTCTTCATCAAGATCGCCGTCGTCGAGCTCTCGCCCGTCGCGGTGGCCGGCTGGCGCACCCTCATCGGCGCGGCGATCCTGCTGCCCCTGGCGGCGCGGCGCGGCGCCCTCCGCCCGGCGGTGCGCGCGTGGCCGTTCGTGCTCGCGTTCGGCATGCTCGAGATGGCCGTGCCGCTGGCCCTGCTCGGACAGGCGGAGACTCGGGTGCCCAGCGGTTTCGCCGGTCTGATGATGGCCTCGGTCCCGATCGTGGGCACCCTCGTCGCGTGGCTCCTCGGTGACGCCCACGCGCTCTCCCGCGTGCGTCTCCTCGGACTCGGGGTCGGGGTGGTCGGCGTGGCCGCGCTCGTCGGACTCGACTGGGCGTCGGGCACGATCGACCCGCTGTCGGTCCTCGAGCTCCTCGTCGTCGCGGTCTGCTACGCCGTCGCCCCGGCGATGGCGGTGCGCACCCTGGCTCATGTGCCGTCGGTGGGCGTCGTGGGTGTCGCCCTGACGTTCGTCGCTGTCCTCTACCTCCCGGCGACCGTCCTGAGCGTGCACGACGGTCTCCCCTCGGCCACGGTGGTCGGCTCGGTGCTCGTGCTGGGGATGGTCTGCACGGCGCTCGGCTTCGCCCTGTTCTTCGAGCTGTTCGCCGAAGTCGGCCCGGTCCGCGCCACCGTGGTCACGTTCGTCAACCCGGCGGTCGCCGTCGCGCTGGGCGTCGTCGTCCTCAGCGAGCCGATCACGGTCGGCACGCTCGTCGGGTTCCCGCTCGTGCTGCTCGGTTCCTACTGGGCCACCCGCGGACCGTCGGCCGCCACCGAGTCGGCCGAGGCGGCGCCCGCCTGACCCGTGGGATACCCCAGCGACCTCCGCGGCGCCCTCGGGAGAGGATGCGCCCATGAGTGCGACGCTGCTGGCCAAGGGTGTGGCCGCCGGTCATGGCGACCGCGACCTGTTCACCGGGCTCGACCTCGTCGTCGCGCCGGGCGACGTCGTCGGGCTCGTAGGACCCAACGGCGCCGGCAAGACCACGCTGCTGCGCATCCTCGCCGGGCTGCGCCGACCCGACTCCGGCGCCGTGACCGTCGCGCCGTCGAGCGCGCACATCGGCTACCTCAGCCAGGAGCCCGAGACGCTCGAGGGCGAGGCCGTGCGGGCGCACATCATGCGTCGCACCGGGGTGGATGCCGCGCAGGCCGAGCTCGACCGTGCCGCGCAGGCTCTCGCCGACGGCGTACCGAAGGCCGACGACGCCTACTCAGACGCGCTCGAGAGCTGGCTCGCGCTCGGCGCCGCCGACTTCGACGAGCGCCTCGACGTCGTGGTGCGCGACATCGGCCTCGACGTCGACCTCGACCTGCCGATGGACGCGCTCTCCGGCGGCCAGGCCGCGCGTGCGGGCCTCGCCGCGCTGCTGCTCTCGCGCTACGACGTCTACCTGCTCGACGAGCCCACGAACGACCTCGACGCCGACGGCCTCGACCTGCTCGAGGAGTTCGTCGAGGGCCTCGAGGCTCCGGTCATCGTGGTCAGCCACGACCGCGAGTTCCTCGCGCGCACGGTCACCACGGTCGTCGAGATCGACCGCAGCCTGCAGCGGATCACGACCTACGGCGGCGGCTACGAGTCCTACCTCGACGAGCGCTCGGTCGCGCGGCGCCAGGCGCGTCTCGCCTACGAGGAGTTCGCGGGTCGGCGCTCCGAGCTCGAGGCACGGGCGCGCATGCAGCGCGCGTGGATGGAGAAGGGCGTCAAGAACGCCCGACGCAAGCAGAAGGACAACGACAAGATCGGACGCAAGTTCCGCACCGAGGCCACCGAGAAGCAGGCGGCGAAGGCCCGCCAGACCGAGAAGATGATCGAGCGGCTCGACACGGTCGACGAGCCGCGCAAGGAGTGGCAGCTGCAGTTCTCCATCGCCGCGGCACCGCGCTCCGGCGAGGTCGTGTCGGTGGCCAGGAACGCCGTCGTACGCCGGGGCGGCTTCACCCTCGGCCCGGTCGACCTCCAGCTCGCCCTGCGCGACCGCATCGCCGTCACCGGTCCGAACGGCGCCGGCAAGACGACTCTTCTCTCCCTCCTGCTCGGGCGTACGCCTCCCTCGTCCGGACTCGTCAGCCTCGGGTCCGGCGTGGTGGTCGGCGAGGTCGACCAGGCTCGGGCCGCCTTCGAGGGCGACGACATCCTGGTCGACGCCTTCTCCCGCGAGGTGCCGGACTGGCCGACGGCCGAGGTACGCACACTGCTCGCGAAGTTCGGTCTCGGGTCCGACCACGTGAACCGTCCGGCGTCGTCGCTCTCGCCCGGAGAGCGCACCCGCGCCGCGCTGGCGCTCCTGCAGGCGCGCGGCGTGAACCTCCTCGTGCTCGACGAGCCCACCAACCACCTCGACCTGCCCGCGATCGAGCAGCTCGAGGAGGCGCTCGAGTCCTTCGACGGCACGGTCCTGCTGGTGACCCACGACCGCCGCATGCTGGACACCGTGCGCATCACACGACGATGGCACGTCGACTCGGGGCGGGTCACGGAGATCAACGCCGACTGAGCCGTGCGTCGCCTACCGTCTCCCCATGCCCACGATCACGCTCGTCCTGGCCGGTCTCGCCGGTCTGCTGCACGTCTACTTCTTCGTCCTCGAGACGGTCGTGTTCCGCTCGCGCGGCCACCGGGTGTTCGGCGTGCCCCAGGCCGACGTCGAGACGGTCGCCTTCTCGATGTACAACCAGGGCTTCTACAACCTGTTCCTCGCCCTCGGCGTGCTCGTGGGCGTCGTCGGGTCGTGGCGCGGGTGGGACCCGCAGGGCTCGACCCTCGTGGTCTACGGCTGCCTGTTCATGGTCGGCGCGGCCCTCGTCCTCGTGGTCGCCAAGCCGGCCATGGCACGCGGTGCGGCGATCCAGGGAGTGCTCCCGCTGCTCGCGCTCGGCGCCGCGTGGCTGATCCGCTGACCGTCCCGTCCACCCCCGACGTGCTGGAAACCACTCCGGAATCGAGCACTTCCGGGGGCGGGACGGAGTCTGTCGCCTAGCCTCGCGGGCATGTGGCAGCACCTGACGCTCTATCCCGACGTCCCCTCGGCCCGACGCGGACAGATCGTGCGCGACGTCCTCGTCGTCGCGCTCGTGATCCTGTTCGTGTGGGTGGGCGTGAAGGTCCACGACCTCGTCGCCGCTCTCGCCGTGCTCGGCCACGGCGTCACCGAGGCGGGCACCACGGTGGAGGGTGCCTTCGACAGCGTGGGCAACGCGGTCGCGAACGTCCCGATCGTCGGGGGCGCGCTCGGCGACGCGTTCCACGGCGTCGGCGACGGCACCGGCGGCAACCTCGCCTCCCTCGGGCGGCAGGGCGAGGACGCCGTCCAGCTCCTGGCCCGGACGCTCGGCGTCGTGACAGCGGTCCTGCCCATCGCGGTGCTGCTCGTGGCGGTGCTCCCCCGACGCATCCGATCGATCCGCGAGATGAGCTCGGCGCGTGCTGTCTCCGGCATCGACCTCGCCGACCCGGAGCGCCGACGCCTGCTCGCGATGCGTGCCGCGTTCGGCCTGCCCTACCGGGAACTGCTCCCCTGGACGAAGGACCCGTTCGGCGACCTCGCGTCCGGGAACTACGACGCCCTCGTCGCGGCCGCACTCGCGGACGTCGGCCTGCGCATCCCGAAGGACTACCGCGCGGTCACTCCGGGGTCGGCGGCATGAGCGGCATCGGCACGAGGGCACCGGACCTCAGCGTCTCCGTCGTGGTCCGTCGTACGCCGGAGGCCGTGTGGCACGCGGTCGCGGACCCGCGGCGGATCGCGTCCTGGTCGCCCGAGGCGCAGCGCGTCTCAGGAGCCGACCATGCCCCCGGTCCGATGGCCTTCGGCACGACGTTCGCCGGCAGCAACCGGAACGGCTTCTTCCGCTGGACGACGCGGTGCGTGGTCGTCGAGGCGACGCCCGGCGAGGCGTTCGCCTTCGACGTGTCCTACCTCGGCCTGTCCGTCGCGCGCTGGCGCTACTTCGTCACGGCGCTCGACTTCGGCACGTCGGTCGAGGAGCAGTGGTGGGACACCCGCGGCGCGCCGATGAAGGCGCTCGGCGCCGTCGGGACCGGGGTGGTCGACCGCCGCACGCACAACGAGCGCACCATGCGCGCGACGCTCGACGCGCTCGCCGCCGACCTCGAGGAGGCCTGACATGTGCCGCAGCATCAAGACCCTGCGCCCGCCCTACGCCGACGACGTGACCGACGCGGACATCCACGCCGCCGCGCTGCAGTACGTCCGCAAGATCGCCGGCATGCGCGCGCCGTCGGCCGCCAACCGCGAGGCGTTCGACCGAGCGGTCGAGGAGATCGCGCACGCCACGGCGCACCTGCTCCAGGACGTCGTCGTGCGCCCGGCACCGCCGCGCGCGACCTGACCGCCGAGGTCGCCGCTTCAGCGGTCGAGCGGCCCGGTGAGGTAGCGCTGCACGGTCGGACCGACGGCGGCGACGAGCTCGTCGACGGACGCGTCCGCGACGGCCGGCACGCCGACGAGGTAGCGGCCGAGGACCAGGCCGCCCATCTGCGTCCCGGCGAGGGCGGCGCGGAGCTCGGGCCGGTCCCCGGCCACGAAGCCCTGCAGCACCAGGAGGATCGTGCGTCCGAAGAGGTCGCGCAGGAGCGTCGCGGCGTGGTCGTGCGAGAGGCCGGTGCGCATCAGTGCCACCAGTCGGCGTCGGGTCTCGGGGTCGCCCTCCCACAGCCCGAGCACGCGACGCACGAGCTCGGCGCCGGCGCGCTCCGGGTCGTCTCCGAGGTCGCCGAGCACCGCCACCGGGTCGACCGGCAGCTCGAGCGCGGCCGCGAGCAGCTGGTCCTTCGTCCCGAAGTAGTGGTGCACAAGAGCGGGATCGACCTCGGCGCGGGTGGCAACGGCGCGGATCGTGGTCCGGTCGAAACCGTTGACAGCGAAGAGGTCTCGGGCCGCGGCGAGGATGGTCTCGCGGGTGTCCGGGCCGCCGTCCGGGCGCCTGCCGAGCCGCGCCATCAGCCCACCGCCCCGGGCGTCTCCCGCGCCAACACCATCATCCGCTCCTCGATCGTCGCTGCGACCGCCACGACCTCGGCAGCGATCCCGGCAGCAGCGAGCACGGCGCGCAGGTGATCCACGTCGGAGTCGGCGACCCGCACGTCGCGCCCGGCCAGCATGACCGGCTCTCCGGCCGCGTTGAGCGCAGCGAAGGCCGCCGCCCAGTCGTCGGTGCGGACGGCGGCCGCGGCGGTGTCGCCGACGATGTCGGCCTCGCTCCCCTGCGCCACGAGTCGCGCGCGCGACATGAGCAGCAGCCGGTCGCACTGCGCCGCCTCCTGCATGTAGTGGGTCGTGACGAGCACCCCGGTGCCGCGGTCGGCCTGCTCGCGGATCGTGTCCCACAGCGCCGCCCGGGCCAGCGGGTCGACGCCCGACGTCGGCTCGTCGAGCACGAGCACCTGCGGGACGTGCGCGAGCGCGGCGAGGAACGCCACCTGACGCTGGAGCCCGAGCGACAGGTCGCCGACGAGCACGTCGGCCGAGCCGCGCAGCGCTTCGGTGAGCTGCGCCGGAGCAGCGCCGTACGCCTGGGCGGTGAAGGCGAGGTTCTCCCCCACCGTGAGGTCGCGGTAGAGCCCGAGGCTCTGCGGCACGTAGCCGAGGTGTCGTCGGCGCTCGCGGTCCGGTGCGCCGCCGAGCAGCTCGACCGAGCCGGCCGTGACGGGGAGGAGCCCGAGCAGCAACCGGATGAGCGTCGTCTTGCCGGCGCCGTTGGCGCCGAGCAGTCCGACGACCTCGCCCGGGCGGACGTCCATGCTGACGTCGTCGACCGCCGGCACGCCACCGAACGCACGCGACACCCGCGTCGCCCGGACCAGCACCGGGTCGCTCATCGCGCCGCGCCGATCTCGTGGCGCCGCTTCAGCGACAGGGCGACGACGACGTCCTCGAGGTCCGGCTCGATCGCGATCACGTCGTCCGCGAGAACCTCGCCGCCGAGCCAGCACTCGTGGAAGCGGCGGCCCCGTCGCCACGCCCACTCCGCCCGGTGCGGCCGGTCCGCCACTGTGATCGAGCCGACGAGAGTCGCCCGTACGTCCTCGAGCGAGCCTTCGGCCAGCGTGCGCCCGCCGTCGAGGACGAGCAGCGAGCCGGCCCGCTCCGCCTCGTCGAGGTAGGTCGTCGACATCAGCACGGCCGCCCCGGCGGCCGCAGCCTCGGACACCAGGCGCCACAGGTCGATCCGGCTCACCGGGTCCACTCCGGTCGTGGGCTCGTCCAGCACGAGGAGCTCGGGCTCGTGCTGCATGGCCATGCAGAACCCGAGCTTGCGTCGCATCCCGCCCGAGAGCTGCGAGGCGAGACGGTCCCCGGCCTCGACGAGACCCGCTCGGGCGAGGAGCGCCTCGCGCCGGCGCTCGAGCCGTTCGCCGGAGAGTCCGTAGATGCCGCCGACGAAGTCCATGTTCTGCCGCACGGTGAGCGCCGGCCAGCTCCCCGCGGCCGCGGTGAGGTAGCCGATCCGCTCGGGCGGCGGAGCATGCACCGCGCCGCGCTCGAGGACGAGCTCGCCGACGAGAGCGCGCAGCAGCGTCGTCTTGCCCGCACCGTCACCGCCGACGACGACCACGACGGACCCGGGGTCCACGGTCACCGAGACGTCGTCGAGCGCGAGCACGTCATCGTGGCGCACCGTCGCGGACCTTACCCAGAAGCTCATGACGCGCTCGGCACCTCGGTGCCGGCGACGATCTCCGCAGTGTCGGCACCGCGGCGGCGCCCGGGCGCGAGGTCACGACGGAACCGCAGCGTCGCGCCGGTGAAGACGACGACGGCCATGACGGTGAGGACGAGGAACGGGAGCCACAGCGACGTCAGCGATGCACCGCGGAGCATCACGCCCTGCGAGATCATCGTGAAGTAGGTCAGCGGCAAGAGGTAGCCGATCCAGCGCACGCCTGCGGCCATCGCGTCGAGCGGGAAGATCATCCCGGACAGCAGGATCTGCGGCATGAGGAAGAAGAAGGCCGTCTGGATGGCCTGCCCTGTGGTCTGCGAGATCGTCGAGATGAACACGCCGAGCCCCAGGACCACGAACAGGAACAGAGCGGCGCCGAGGGCGAACACGAGGACGTTGCCGTTGAAGGGCACGCCGAACAGCAGGATCCCCAGCACCGTCACGACGACCATGTCGATCGACGCGACGAGGAAGTACGGCGAGATCTTGCCCAGGATCACGGCGCTCGGCTTGATCGGCATCACGGCCAGCTGCTCGAGCGTGCCCGTCTCGCGCTCGCGCACCAGCCCGATGCTGGTGACGATCGTGCCGATGAACGTGAGGATCAGTCCGATGATCGCCGGGATCATCACCCACGACGTCTTCAGCTCGGGGTTGTAGAGAACCTCCGTCGTGACCTTGTCGGTGCCCACCTTGTTGAGCACCGACACGATCGACTGCGCGGCGAACAGGTTCGACCCGTCCACCAGGGCGAGTGCCGGCAGCTGCCCCGTCACGATCACGACATCGACGGTGTTGTCGCGCAGCAGCGTCTCGGCGTCGGTCCGCCCGTCGCCCGGCTCCACGACCGTGACGTCGAAGAACGACGGCAGCGCCGCCGCGGCGACCGTCGCCTGCGGACCCACGACCGCCGTCTTCACGCTGCTGACGTAGAAGTTCGCGGCGTAGCCGAAGATGACGAGCAGCAGCAGCGGCAGCCCGATGAGCATGCCGAGCGTGCGCCGGTCGCGACGGAGCTCGCGGAACTCCTTGATGATCATCGCTCGCATGAGCCCGAAGTTAGACCCGGCCCACGGCTAAGTCAACAGATGATGAATTACCTCTCGTCGTCCCCGAGCGACAGCTGCCAGCGCCACAAGGGGCCGTCCTCGGGATCGATGACGTGCTCGGGGAGGCGGGTGAAGCCGGCGCGCTCGACCACGCGCTGCGACGCGAGGTTGTCCGTCGCCGTCATCGCCACGATGGTGGTGGCGCCGTGCTCCGCGGCCCATCCGGCCACGGCGCGCAGCGCCTCGGTCGCGAGGCCCCGCCCCCGTGCCGACTCCGCGAGCCCGTAGCCCACCTCGACCTCACCGCGCTCGGGCGGGTGGATGAAGCCGATCCCGCCGACGGCCTCGCCGGTCTCGGCGAGCAGGACCTGGTAGACGCCGAAGTGACCGGACTCGTCGTAGTGCTCCCCGGCCTCGACGGCGATCCCGGCGACGACGAGGTCGCCCTCGCTCGGGTAGTCGGCGGCCCACCGTCGACCGTGGCGGTCCAGAGCGGCCACGGCGCGCGCTTCGTCGAGAGTCAGGCGTCGTAGCACCAGCCGTTCGGTCCGGATCGTCGTCGCCGGCTCCGTCACGGAGGGCTCCGTCACGGAAGGACGCCGACGTGCGCCATCGCGAGGCGCAGCAGCCGGTCCTGTCCCCCGGTCATCTCGAGCGCCACGGCGTCGCTCGTCGCATCCTCGGGAGTCATCCACTGGAGGTCGAGCGCGTCCGTCGACGGCACGCAGTCACCGCTCACGGGCACGACGTAGGCCAGCGACACCGCGTGCTGACGCGGGTCGTGGAACCCGGACGCCTCAGGGTCGGGGAAGTACTCCACGACCGTGAACGGCTGCGGCGACGCCGGTACCCGCGGGAGCGCCATCGGGCCGAGATCCTTCTCGAGGTGGCGCATCAGGGCGTCGCGGATCCGCTCGCCGTAGAGGACGCGACCGGAGACCGGGGCGCGGCTGATGCTGCCGTCGGGCATGGCCCGCAGCAGGAGGCCGACCGAGACGACCACGCCGCGCTCGTCGACGCGCACCGGCACGGCATCGACGTAGACGAGCGGCACCCGCTCACGCGCCTGCTCGAGGTCCTCGCGGGACAGCCACCCGGTCCGTGCGTCCGTCAACTCGTTCACCCGGCCACGGTACGGCGTCGGGAGTCCGTGGAGAGGCCTTGCGGGGACCTCCACGACCGTGTCCGACGTGGTGTGGGCCACGCCACGGACCCCGGTCGACCGGTGAACGGGAGGTGACCGGCAGGATTCACCCATGCGCCTGTCCCTGCGAGCCGTCGGCTCGGCCGACCTCGAGCTGGTCTGGCAGCGCTACTCCGTGCCGGAGCTGTGGACCACGTGGGCCCCGCAGATCCGTCGCGTCGAGGTCTCCGAGCCCACCCTGGCCGTCGGCGTGACCGGCACGGTCTTCGGCGTCATCCCCAACGTCGGCGCGTCCTTCGAGGTCGTGGAGTACGTCGAGGACGAGCACCGCTGGGCCTGGGACGTCGTCGCCGGCCCGGTTCACATGCATCTCGATCACCGCAGCGAGGCCCGCATCGGCGGCGGCACGAGCACCACGCTGATCGTCGACGGTCCCGTCGTAGCCGTGCTCACCTACGCCCCGGTGGCGCGGATCTCGCTCGAGAGCCTGGTCCGCAGACCCAAGTCGTGAGCGGCGCAACCGGCTCGCCCGCAGATGGTCCTGGCTGACAGCATCGCTGCCGTGAGGACCCGCCGTGCTCCGCTCCCGCGCGAGGTCCGCGTCCTCATCGTTGGGACTCTGGTCAACCGCGCCGGCACCTTCGTCCAGCCGTTCCTCGTCCTCTACCTCACCATCGAGCGCGGGTTCAGCGCCTCGCAGGCCGGCCTCGTCGTGGCCGCCGCCGGCCTCGGCGGGATGTTCAGCCAGCTGCTCGGCGGCTGGTGCAGCGACCATGTCGGCCGTCGACCGACCCTCGTCGCCGGGCTGGTGCTCTCAGCGACCGCACTGGTGTGCCTCGGCCTGGCCCGCGGGACGGTCGCGATCATGGTGGCCGCCGCCTTCGAGGGACTGTTCGGCGACATGTACCGCCCGGCGTCGCAGGCGCTCATCGCCGACGTCCTTCCGCCCGAGCAGCGGCCGTACGCCTTCGCCCTCACCTTCTGGGCGGTGAACCTCGGCTTCTCGATCGCTGCCGTCTCTGCAGGATTCGTCGCCGAGCACGGCTACTGGATCCTGTTCGCCGTCGACGCGTTCACGTCGCTGCTCTACGCCGTGGTCGTCCTGGTGGGCATACGCCGTGACCCGCCACGTGTCGCGCACGAGGGCGACGGCGGCGCGCCCGGGTTCGTGACCGCGCTGCGCGACGCGACGTTCATGATGCTGGTCGGCCTGACGGTCCTCCAGGCCATCGCCTACTTCCAGTGCTTCCTCGTGCTCCCCCTCGCGATGGTCGAGGTCGGGCTCGGGCCATCGGTCTACGGCGTCGTCGCCGCGACCAACGGCATCGTGATCGTGCTGCTGCAACCGCTCGCCGCCCGGATCACCGCGCGCTACGACCCCTCGCGCCTGCTGTCCGCATCGCTGCTGCTGTGCGGGGTCGGCTTCTGGCTGATGAGCTTCGCCACGACCGCGGCCGCGTTCATCGCATGCACGATCGTGTGGACGCTCGGCGAGATCGGGTCGGCCGGACTGCTCCCCGCGATCGTGAGCGACCTCGCGGCTCCGGCCGCGCGCGGCCGCTACCTCGGCCTGTTCGGCACGTCCTTCGGGATGGCGGCGTTCCTGGCCCCGCTCGTCGGACCGCCGCTCTACCAGGCGGCCGGCGCGTCGTGGGTCTGGGTCATGTCGCTGGTGCTCTTCGCGGTCGCGGCGTCGGGCAACCTGGCGCTGCGCGGAGCGGTGCTGCGTCGCCGTGCGGCGAACCCGTCGCTCGCCCCGGCGTAGGTCGGCTAGCGGCGGTTGAGCCTGAGGGTCCAGGTGACCGTCATCGAGCCGGTGACGAGACGCTCCTCGCCCGTGCCGGTGCTCAGCTCGATCTCCACCGGGAACTCGGGGCGCTTGCCCGACTGCAGCGTCGCGACCGCCGTGGCGGCCTCGGCGCCGAGTGTCGCCGTCGCCGTGACCGGACCCATCGCAACCTTGAGGAACCGGATGGTCGCGTCGATCGGGAACGGCGTGACGTCGGCCATGAGGTCGCCGAAGCTGACGAAGACCAGCGCTCCCGAGGCCGACTCGGCCAGCGTCCACATCGCGCCCGCGTGCGGCCCTCCGACGTGGTTGCGGTACGGGGCGTTGTCCGGCAGCAGCATCGTGCAGCGCTCGGCATCGAGGTGTTCGAAGCCGATGCCGAGGGTGGCGACCATCGGCACCATCGCGGGGTACTGGACGCGGACGAGCTCAGGGTCGAGTGCCATGCGGGGAGCGTACGGCGTAGCGTCCCCACCGTGCCCGACTCCCCCTCCCGTGACGGATCCCGGCCGACGATCGTCGTGTTCGACATCGACGGCGTGATCGCCGACGTCCGGCACCGGCTGCACTTCGTCGAGCAGAAGCCGAAGGACTGGGACTCGTTCTTCGCCGGGATGGAGGCAGACGGCCCGCTCGAGACAGGGATCGCCCTGGCCCGCGAGCACGCGGACGACGGTCACCGGATCGTCTACCTCACCGGGCGCAACGAGGACTACCGCGTCCTGACCCGTGACTGGCTGGTGCGGCACGGCCTGCCCGAGGGCCGCCTGGTCATGCGCCGCGCGGACGACCGTCGACCGGCACGGCTGTTCAAGCCCGCGGCGCTGCGCCGTATCGCGACCGACGGCGACGTGGTCGCGGTGGTCGACGACGACGACGCCGTCGTGGCCGTGCTCACGCGGGACGGGTGGCCGGTCGTGCACGCCACCTGGATGACCTCCGACGCCGTCGCTCAGCAGTCGCTGTTCGACGCGCAGGAGGTCGACGGACGGACGTGACGAAGGTCAGCCTTGCCGATGGGCATCACGACGACGCAGCCTGTAGACAGGACGCATCCGAGCGGCAAGGAGGTGACGATGACCGGACCTGACCTCCACGAGCAGCTGCGGGCCGAGCGGGCCCAGGCACGGCTCGTGCTCGACTCGCTGCTCGACCCGCACGTCATCCTCGAGACCGTCCGGGTCGACGGCCGCATCGTCGACTTCGTCTACGCCGCCGCGAACGAGGCCGCGTGCCTCTACAACGGCATGAGCCAGTCCGAGCTCATCGGCAGCCGCCTGCTCAGCCTGCTGCCCGGTCACGACGAGGCGGGGCTGATCGACGCCTACGCCCGCGTGATCGAGACCGGCGAGCCGCTGCTCATCGACGACCTGCCCTACCAGCCCGCGATCGAGGCCACGGCCGGATGGTTCGACGTCCGAGCGGTGAAGATCGGCGACAGCATCTCCTACACCTGGCGCGACGTCTCCGAGCGGCACCGTGCGCAGGAAGCCGTCGCCACGTCGGAGCGCCGCTACCGGCTGCTCGCCGAGAACGTCTCGGACACGGTCATGCACTCCGACGGCGGACTCATCCTGTGGGTCTCCCCCGCGCTCACGGCGACCCTCGGCTGGCAGCCCGAGGACTGGATCGGCCACGACTTCACCGAGTTCGCCCACCCCGACGCGATCGCCCGGCTCGCGGAGATGCAACGGGCCCGAGCGGAAGGGCAGGCGACGGTCACGCGCCTGCGCGCACTCGCCGTCGACGGCACCTACCACTGGGTCGAGACCCACGCGAAGCCCTACCTCGACGACGAGGCCCAGCAGATCGGCTCGGTGACCTCCTTCCGTCTCGTCGACACCGAGGTGGCGGCCGAGCAGGCGATCCGGGAGAGCGAGGCGCGCTACCGGCTGCTCGCCGAGAACGGCAGCGACGTCGTCTACCAGCTCGACTCCGGCGGCCTCTTCACCTGGGTCTCCCCGGCCGTGACCGAGGCCCTCGGCTGGCTGCCGGCGGACCTCGTCGGCAGGCCGCCGATCGACCTGCTCCACCCCGAGGACCGCGACCAGGTCTATCGGCAGCGACAGGCGTTCCTCGAGGGCCAGGTTCTCCCGACCCTGTCCTTGCGCTACCGGAACGTCGGCGGCGAGTACCGCTGGATGTCGACGCGGACGAGGCCGCTGCACGACGACCGGGGCGCCATGGTGGGCGCCGTGGTCGGCCTGCGCGACGTGACGGCCGAGCGCGCGGCGCAGGACGAGCTCGCGTACCGCGCGTTCCACGACCCGCTCACCGGGCTGCACAACCGGGCCTGGGTGCTCGACATGCTCGACGCCGACCTGCGCGCCGCCGAGCGTCGCGGCGCCAGGCTCGGGGTGATGTTCATCGACCTCGACAACTTCAAGGTCGTCAACGACTCGCTCGGCCACATCGCCGGCGACGACGTGCTCGCCACCATCGCCCAGCGGGTGTCCGCCGTGCTGCGGCCCGACGACCGCATCGGCCGGTTCGGTGGCGACGAGTTCGTGGTCGTCGTGCCCGACGTCGCCGAGGCGCACGAGCTCGAGGTCATCGCCGAGCGGCTCAGCTCCGCCATCGCGCTGGAGATGACGGTCGACCAGCACCGGATCGTGCCGACGGCGTCGATCGGCATCGCCGTGTCGACGCCCGCATCGACGTCCGAGAGCCTGCTGCGCGACACCGACTCGGCGCTGTTCCGGGCCAAGGGCGCAGGTCGTGCGCGCTGGCACTTCTTCGACGAGGAGATGCACGCTCAGGCCGTGTCGCGGCTCACGATCGAGGACGAGCTCCGGAGGGCGATCGACGAGCACCAGTTCGTCGTGCACTACCAGCCGATCGTCCGGCTCTCCGACACCGCCGTGGTCGGCCACGAAGCCCTCGTGCGCTGGAACCACCCGACTCGTGGCCTGCTCCATCCCGGGGACTTCCTGTCCGTCGCGGAGGACTCCGGCCTCATCGTCGACCTCGGGCACCAGGTGCTGCAGCAGGTGTGCGAGCTCATCGCCACGAATCCGGACCTCCCTGGACCGATCAGCGTCAACAAGTCGCCGCTGCAGATCGCCCGGCCGGGCTGGCGGGACCTGTTCGTCGACGTCCTCCAGCGCCACTCGGTCGACCCGTCGAGGATCGTCATCGAGCTCACCGAGACCGCGGTGCTGGACGTGCTCGAGCTCACGCGCGACGACCTGCTGCACGTCCGCGACCTCGGGGTCGGCATCCACATGGACGACTTCGGCACCGGCTTCTCCTCGATCAGCCTGCTCCGCGACCTCCCCGTCACGGGCATCAAGCTCGACCGCTCGTTCACGTCGCTCCTCACCGTGGAGGACAGCCCGCCCAACGTGCTCGCCGCCGGCCTTGCCGGACTGGCGGAGGGCCTGCACCTGCAGAGCATCGCCGAGGGTGTGGAGACCGAGGAGCAGGCCGTGATCCTGCTCGCCCAGGGCTGGACCCACGGGCAGGGCTGGCTCTACGGCCGACCGGAGCCGGTGCCGGCCCGGGCGTCGCTCCCCGAGCTCGCGCGAGCGTCCGCGGGCTGACCCGCCGGAGGACTTGCGCGAAACTTGAGGCGCAGACGGGCGATCTGGGTAGGCGCTTCGCTGCCGGATGGCGTTTCCTGAGGTGGAAGAGCATTCGCTGAGCCCGGGGAGCAGTCATGGCAAGGACCGGTCGCGTTCGCGCCCGCCGGGCCGACGGTCCTCCGCGCTCACGTCGACCGCTCGCCATCGGGGCCGGGATGGTCGCCTGGCTCGCGGCCGGAGTGCTCGCCGCGTCGCCCGCGTTCGCCAGCGCTGCCACCGGCGCCAGTGCGTCGATCGCCTTCTCCGGCAGCGGTACGTCGATGACGGTATCGACGAGCGTGAAGTACACCGCGTCCTACGCCGGGATCTACACCGTCTCCTACAACATCTACCGCAGCACGTCGGCGGCGAAGGCGAGCGCGGTGAAGGTGACCGTCAACTCCCTGGTCAAGAGCATCTCCTCGACCAAGGGCACGACGTACACCTTCGGCACCAACGTGCAGAAGTGCGCGGCCGGCACGACCACCTACTACTACTGGGTGCAGGGCACCGTCAGCGACGGGACCGTCGCCGGGCTCGTGCGCGTCACGAGCCCGGTGTCCGCGGGCGTCAAGGGCTGCACGAGCATCTGAGCATCCGGGCACGACGAAGCGCCCTGCAGGCCGCGTCGCTGCGGCTCGCAGGGCGCTTCGTCGTTGCTCAGGACAGGTCGAACCTGTCGAGCGTCATGACCTTGTCCCAGGCGCCCACGAAGTCGGTGACGAACTTCGCCTTCGCGTCGTCGCTCGCGTAGACCTCCGCCAGCGCGCGCAGGACCGCGTGCGACCCGAAGACGAGGTCGGCGCGGCTGCCGGCCCACCGGATCTCGCCGCTCGCGCGGTCGCGGCCTTCGAAGGTGTCCTCGGCCTCGGACGTGGCCGACCACGTCACACCCGGGTCGAGCAGGTTGACGAAGAAGTCGTTCGTGAGCGTCCCCGGCGTGCCGGTGAGGACCCCGAGCGTCGAGCCCTTCGCGTTGGCCCCGAGCACACGGAGACCGCCGACGAGCACGGTCATCTCGGGTGCCGTCAGCGTGAGCAGTCGCGACCTCTCGACGAGCTGGAACTCGGCGGGCTTGCCGGAACCGTTGCCCTCGTAGTTGCGGAACCCGTCGACGGTCGGCTCCAGGACGGCGAACGAGTCGACGTCGGTCTGCTCCTGCGTCGCGTCGGTGCGTCCGGGCACGAACGGCACGGTGACCTCGACACCGGCGTCCTTCGCCGCCTTCTCGACCGCGGCTGCGCCACCGAGGACGATGAGGTCGGCGAGCGAGATCTGCGCGCCGCCCTTCGCGTTGAAGTCCGCTCGGACGTGCTCGAGAGTGCCGAGCGCCGCGGCCAGCTCAGCAGGAGCGTTGACGTCCCAGCCGTTCTGCGGCGCCAGCCGGACGCGCGCGCCGTTGGCGCCACCGCGCTTGTCCGTGCCGCGGAACGTCGAGGCCGAGGCCCAGGCGGTCGAGACCAGCTGGGAGACGGAGAGTCCCGAGGCGAGGATCGCAGTCTTGAGCGAGGCGACCTCGGCATCGCCGACGAGCGGCTGGGTGACCGCCGGGACCGGGTCCTGCCAGATGAGCTCCTCGGACGGCACCTCGGGTCCGAGGTAGCGGGCGATCGGACCCATGTCGCGGTGGGTCAGCTTGAACCAGGCACGCGCGAACGCGTCGGCGAACTCCTGCGGGTTCGCGAGGAAGCGACGGGAGATGACGGCGTACGCCGGGTCCATGCGCAGGGCGAGGTCGGTCGTGAGCATCACCGGCGGGTGCGTCTTCGAGGGGTCGTGCGCGTCGACCACCAGGCTGGCCGCTGCCGGGTCCGTGGGGATCCACTGGTTCGCGCCGGCCGGGCTCTTGACCAGGTCCCAGTCGTAGGCGAACAGCGTCTCGAAGAAGCTGTTGTCCCACGTCGTGGGCGTGGGGGTCCAGGTCCCCTCGAGGCCGCTCGTGATCGTCGAGCCGCCGTTGCCGGTGCCGAGGGAGTTCTTCCACCCCAGACCCTGCTCGGACATCGGCGCGCCCTCGGGCTCGCGACCGACGTACTGGTTCGGGTCGCCGGCGCCGTGCGTCTTGCCGAAGGTGTGGCCTCCGGCGATGAGGGCGACGGTCTCCTCGTCGTTCATCGCCATGCGTGCGAACGTCTCGCGGATGTCGTGCGCCGCGGCGAGCGCGCTCGGCTCGCCGTTGGGACCCTCCGGGTTGACGTAGATGAGGCCCATCTGGACCGCGCCGAACGGGTCATCGAGCTGACGGTCGCCGGTGTAGCGGGCGTCGCCGAGCCACTCGGCCTCCGCGCCCCAGTTGACGTCCTCGGGCTCCCAGACGTCGGCACGACCGCCGCCGAAGCCGAAGGTCTCGAAGCCCATCGACTCGAGCGCGCAGTTGCCCGCGAGGACCATCAGGTCGGCCCAGGAGAGGGCAGCGCCGTACTTCTGCTTCACCGGCCAGAGGAGCCGGCGTGCCTTGTCCAGGTTGCCGTTGTCCGGCCAGCTGTTGAGGGGCGCGAACCGCTGCTGACCGGCACCCGCCCCGCCGCGGCCGTCGGAGACGCGGTAGGTGCCGGCGCTGTGCCACGCCATCCGGATGAAGAGGGGGCCGTAATGGCCGAAGTCCGCGGGCCACCAGTCCTGCGAGGTGGTCATGACCTCGCCGATGTCGCGCTTCACCGCGGCGAGGTCGAGGGTCGCGAAGGCCGCGGCGTAGTCGAAGTCGGCGCCGAGCGGATCGCTCTTCGGCGAGTTGGCGTGCAGCACGCTCACGTCGAGGCTGTTCGGCCACCAGTCCCGGTTGGCCGTGCCGCCCGGGCTGTGCACGACGGGGCACTTCCCGCCGGTCTCGTCGTTCATGTCTCCTACGACTGCATCATGACTGTCAGACACGTGAATCCTTCCGGGGCCGGACGAGCGGTGGAGTGGGGTCAGGCAGTGGCTACGGCGGAGCAGGCGGGGCAGACGCCCCAGTAGATGACCTCGGCCTCGTCGATGACGAAGCCGTGGTCGTCGGACGCGATCAGGCACGGCGTCTCGTCGACGGCGCAGTCGACGTCGGCGATCAGGCCGCACGACCGGCAGATGACGTGGTGGTGGTTGTCGCCGACGCGCGACTCGTAGCGCGCCACGGAGCCCGACGGCTCGATGCGGCGCACGAGCCCGGCGGCGGTGAGAGCACGGAGCACGTCGTAGACCGCCTGGGTCGACACCCCGCCGAGGTCGTCACGCACAGCGCCGACGATCGAGTCGGTGTCGGCGTGCGGGTGGGCGTAGACCGCCGTCAGGACGGCGACGCGCGGACGCGTCACGCGCAGCGCTGCGCGTCGCAGCAGCTGCTCGACCTCCGACTGGGTGGGCACCTGTCGAGTCTCTGCCCTTTTCTGGAATCAGTCAAGAGAAGGGCCGGGCGTTCTCAGACCGCCTCGACGTGCGCCAGGAGCCGCGCCGCGGTCGCGCGCAGATCGGTGGAGACCCGGGCGAGCGTGTCCTCGCCCTGCTCCGGGTGCTGCCCCGCGGCGAAGTCGGCGAGGTCCTCGAGCCGCTCGGCGAAGCGGATCCACGCCGCACGGCGGTGCGGGAGCAGGAAGCTCGCGCGGTACGGCAGCTGGAAGTTGGCTCCCGCGGTGGCGCCCGGGTGCTCGGGGCCCACCGGCAGTGTCGCGAGCAGCAGTCCGAGCGGCTTGATGGCGGTGAACATGAGGTCGACTGCGGAGTTGGCGAGCACCGCGCGCTCCTCCGCCGTCTCGTGACCGAAGGCGAAGTAGCGCGCGATCATCTGCAGCAGCAGCTCGTAGACCGCGTTGAACAGGTCCGAGCACGCGCCCGTCGCCGGATCCGTGATGAAAACGGGCGGCTCGATACCCTCCACCGCTCGCATGCCGGCGCCGACGCAGGGATGGACCGGGTCGAAGTCCGGGTCCTCGGCGCGCAGGGCCAGGTACTCGTCGCGCACCGACAGGAAGCGGCCGAAGTGGGCGTCCTCCCAGTCGCCGGTCGCACCCTCGCCCTGCTCCACGATGCGCTCGATCGCCGCTTCGGCCTGCGCGAGGTTCGTGATGGCGCCGAGCGTCGGCCAGCCGAAGGACGACTCCTCGGCCTGGTGGACCGCCGGGCCGATGAACAGCCGTTCCTCCCCCATCTTCTCCGCGAGGTGCGCGAGACCGCGGGCGCAGGACCGGTAGAGGTGACCGACGGTCGCGAACTCCTGGCCCCGCGGCACGATCTCGTCGGCTCGCATCGGCGCGAGCGGGTCACCGACCGGCTCGAACCCCTCACCGTCGGCGCTCTCGACGTCCTGCGGGCGCTCGAGGTAGATGAAGTGCTGCAGGGACCGCTCGCTGAAGGGCAGCAGGCTCAGCTGCACGCCCGGCGGGTAGCCCTGAGCCTGGTGCGGCAGGTGCGGTCGGCTCACGAACGGCGCCGACCCGACGGCGGCGAGCAGGTTCTGCACCACCGCCCAGTGCAGCATCTCCTCGCCGGCGATCTTGAGGATCACCGTGCGCCAGCGTTCGACTCGCTCGACCTGCTCCGGGGTGAGCCCGTCGGCCGCGCTCTTGAGGCTGAACGCGGCGTACAGGTACTGGCACATGAGCGCGTGCTCGAGCTCGGCGCCCTGCGAGAGCAGGTACGTCAGCTCCTTGCGGTTCTCGACGGTGATGTCCGGCTCGGCTGCCACGCAGCGGAATCTAACGGAATGCGCCTCACCACGGTGGCCTTACCGGAGACCAGTTCGCACGTGGGGACACCGCCGGGGGGCGCTCCCCTGCCTGGATCGCCGGAAACCGTTGTGATCCGCGAGGATTCGGGCAGGGAAGCGGCGCCACGGCGCCTACTCGGCGAACGCCTCCGGCGGAGGGCAGGAGCACACCAGGTGGCGGTCCCCGTAGGCGCCGTCGATACGCCGGACTGGCGGCCAGTACTTCTGCGCACGCAGCGACTCGACCGGGAACGCGGCCACCTCCCGCGAGTAGGGCTTGTCCCACTCCCCCAGCAGCGCCGACGCGGTGTGCGGGGCGCCGCGCAGCGGTGACTCCTCGACCGGCCAGACGCCCGCGGCCACGTCGTCGATCTCGGCGCGGATCGCGAGCATCGCGTCGCAGAAGCGGTCGAGCTCGCCGAGGTCCTCGCTCTCCGTCGGCTCGATCATGAGGGTGCCCGCGACGGGGAACGACATGGTCGGCGCATGGAAGCCGTAGTCGATGAGCCGCTTCGCGACGTCGTCGACCGTCACGCCGGTGTCCTTGGTGATCTCGCGCAGGTCCACGATGCACTCGTGCGCCACGAGGCCGCCGCGGCCGGTGTAGAGGACCGGGTAGCGGTCTCGCAGCCGGGCAGCGACGTAGTTCGCCGAGAGCACCGCGACCTGGGTGGCGCGAGTGAGGCCGTCACCGCCCATGAGCCGGATGTAGGCCCACGGGATCGGCAGGATGCCTGCGCTGCCCCACGGTGCCCCGCTGACCGGACCGGTGCCGCCGTCGGCGTGACCGCGGCCGAGCGGGCCGGCCTCGGGACGCAGCGGGTGACCCGGAAGGTAGGGCGCGAGGTGCGAGCGCACCGCGACCGGGCCGACGCCCGGACCGCCGCCGCCGTGCGGGATGCAGAAGGTCTTGTGCAGGTTCAGGTGCGACACGTCGGCGCCGAAGCGACCCGGCTTCGCGAGACCGACGAGCGCGTTGAGGTTCGCGCCGTCGACGTACACCTGCGCGCCCGCGTCGTGCACGAGGGCGCAGATCTCGCTCACCGTCTCCTCGTAGACGCCGAACGTCGACGGGTAGGTGATCATCAACGCTGCCAGGCGGTCCCCGTGCTCGGCGATCTTCGCGCGCAGGTCGTCGAGGTCGACGTCGCCCGAGTCGGTGCATGCCACGACCACGACCCGCATGCCGGCCATGACGGCGCTCGCAGCGTTGGTGCCGTGGGCGCTGCTCGGGATGAGGCACACGTCGCGGTGCTCGTCGCCGCGCGCGTGGTGGTAGCCGCGGATCGCGAGGAGGCCGGAGAACTCGCCCTGGCTGCCCGCGTTCGGCTGCAGCGAGACGGCGTCGTAGCCGGTGATCTCGACGAGGTAGGCCTCGAGACCGCGGATCAGGTCGACGTAGCCGGCCGCCTGGTGCAGCGGGGCGAACGGGTGGATGCCCGCCCACCCGGGCTGCGTGATCGGTTCCATCTCCGTGGTGGCGTTGAGCTTCATCGTGCAGGAGCCCAGCGGGATCATCGCGCGGTCCAGGGCGATGTCCTTGTCGGAGAGCTTGCGCAGGTAGCGCAGCATCGCGGTCTCGCTGCGGTGGTCGTGGAACGTCGGGTGCGTGAGGAACTCCGACGTGCGCCGGACCGACTCGGGCAGCACGAAGCGGGTGTCCGACTCCAGCGGCGGCGACTCCCCCTCGTCGATCCCGACGACCCCGAGAACCTCGGCGAACGCCGCCCAGACCGTGAGCAGGTCACGACGCGTGGTCGTCTCGTCGGTGCTGATGCCGACGACGTCCTCGTCGACGAGGCGCAGGTTGACGCCGAGCTCCTCGGCCGCGTGGACCACGGCGCGGGCCTGGCCCGGCACCTCTGCCTGCACCGTGTCGAAGAACGTCGGCGTCGTCACGACGACACCCAGGCGCTCCAACCCGGCAACGAGCGTCGTCGCGTGCCGATGCGTGCGCTCCGCGATGCGCGCCAGCCCGTCCGGCCCGTGGTAGGCGGCGTAGAGCGCAGCCGTGACGGCGAGCAGAACCTGCGCGGTGCAGATGTTGCTCGTCGCCTTCTCGCGTCGGATGTGCTGCTCGCGCGTCTGCAGCGCGAGGCGGTAGGCCGGATCGCCGTCGGCGTCGACGCTCACCCCGACGAGGCGGCCTGGCATCGCGCGCTCGAGGCCCTGTCGCACCGATATGAACCCAGCGTGCGGCCCGCCGAAACCCAGCGGTACGCCGAACCGCTGGGCGGATCCGACCACGACGTCGGCGCCGAGCTCGCCCGGCGGCGTGAGCAGCGTGAGCGCGAGCAGGTCGCTCGCCACCGCGACGACGGCGCCGCGCGCACGAGCCGACTCGACGAGCGGCGCGATGTCGCGTACGCGACCGGAGGATCCCGGGTAGGAGATAAGGATGCCGAAGAACTCGGACTCCGGGAGGCCCGGGTCGAGGTCGGTCACGACCAGCTCGATGCCGAGCGGCTGCGCGCGGGTCGCCAGCACGGCGAGCGTCTGGGGGTGCGTGTCGGCGTCGACCACGAACGTCGTGGACGCCACCTTCGACGAGCGCCGAGCCAGGGTCATCGCCTCGGCCGCCGCCGTCGGCTCGTCGAGCAGGCTGGACCCCGCCACGGGCAGCGCCGTGAGGTCCGAGATCAGCGTCTGGAAGGCGAGCAGCGCCTCGAGCCGGCCCTGGCTGATCTCCGGCTGGTAGGGCGTGTAGGCGGTGTACCAGGCCGGGCTCTCGATCACGTTGCGGCGGATCACGGCCGGCGTATGGGTGTCGTGGTAGCCGAGGCCGATCATGGAGCGGGCGACGGTGTTGCGAGCCGCCAGCGCGCGGAGCTCGGCGGCGACGACATCCTCGGACGCCGCGGCCGGGAGGTCGAGCCCCTCGGTCCAGCGGATGGCCTCGGGGACCGCCGCAGCCGAGAGCGCGTCGAGGGAGTCGAATCCCACGACGTCGAGCATGCGGGCCACGGCGTCGTGCGTGGGTCCGATGTGCCGGTCGGCGAAGGGGACGCCGGCGTCGAGGACGGAGGACTGGGGCTCGAGGATCTCGGTCACGGCGCGCTCTCTCAGGAGGGATCACCCGATCACGCGGTCGCGTGCCGGAGATCCCCCTCTGTTTCTGCGCGATGCCGCGCGCCTGAGAGCTTCACCGCGGGCCGGGCCCGTGGTTTGCACCGTCGGCGGGGACCAGCACGGTCCCGCTTTCCAGAGACGCCTGCCCGAACGGTCCGGATGCCTGAGAGGTTGACGGGGAGTTGCTCCTTCGGCGCCCGTCGCTGGCTGCGACGGATCTCTCCCGCCCGGGGTGTACGGCGTGGCCCGAGCGTACCTCGGGCGGGTGGGCGTGGCTCAGCCGATGGCGCGCGCGGCGCGGCGTGCGGCGAGCTCGTCGCCCTCGGCCGCCAGCGCAGGAGTGGCACCGTCGACCCGCTCGCTGGGGAGCTCGGCGAGGGAGCCTTCGACCTCGCGCCACACACGACCGACCGCGATGCCGAAGACGCCCTGGCCGCCCTGCACGAGGTCGATGACCTCGTCCTTGCTGCGGCACTCGTAGACGCTCGCGCCGTCGCTCATGAGCGTGACCTGGGCGAGGTCCTCGACGCCGCTGTCGCGCAGGTGCTCGACGGCGGTGCGGATGTTCTGCAGCGAGACGCCGGTGTCGAGGAGCCGCTTGATCACCTTGAGCACGAGGATGTCGCGGAAGCTGTAGAGGCGCTGGCTGCCCGAGCCGGCGGCGGTGCGCACGCTGGGCTCGACCAGACCCGTGCGCGCCCAGTAGTCGAGCTGGCGGTAGGTGATGCCGGCGGCGGAGCAGGCGATGGGACCGCGGAAGCCGACGTCGGCCGGCATGCCCAGGATGTCGTCACCGAAGAGCAGACCCTGACGCCCCGCCTCGTCGGCGGCGCTCGCGCGCTCCGGCCCGTGCGCGTCGACCGGACCGAGGCCCTCATCCACTCCGGTCATCGCCCGACCTCCCGCATCCGCCTCGATGCCGCGGGATGGGGGAAGCACACCGCGAGAGTTACACCGTCGACGTTCACCTCGCACGCTAGGCCGACGGGGGGTACGGGTCAACGTCCGGACCCGCGACACGCCGCAGGCGACCACTCGACCGGAGCAAGTCTCAGGTAGAGGTCGAGGCATTGCCCTCGAACGCTACGACGCCGGGCCAGGATCCTCGGGAGCGCTGGCCCCGCCCAGGAAGTCGTCCGGGCTGATCTGGTCCAGGAACTCGCGGAACTTCTCGACCTCGTCCTCCTGCTCGTCCGGCACGGCGATGCCGGCCTCGTCGAGCACGGCCTGGGCGCAGTGGATGGTCGAGCCGGTGCGCAGCGCGAGGGCGATGGCGTCCGACGGTCGGGCGCTGACCTCCACTCCCCCGTCGAAGGCGAGCACGGCGTAGAAGATGCCGTCGGTGAGCTCGGTGATGCGGACGTCGAGCAGCGTGCGTCCGAGACCCTCGAGCACGTCGCGCAGCAGGTCGTGGGTCAGTGGCCGCGCGGGCACGACGCCCTGCTGGGCGAAGGCGATCGCCGTGGCCTCGGCCGCGCCGATCCAGATCGGGAGGTAGTGCTCGCCGTCGATCTCACGGAGCAGCACGATCGGCTGGTTCGACGGCATCTCGACGCGGACACCCACGACGTCCATCTGGCGCATGCATCCACCCTAGCCACGACGAGCCGCTCCGCGACCCGGCGGTGCAGGTGGGTCTCGGTCAGCGGCGCAGCTCGGAGGCGAGCCCGGCCTTCACGAGTGCCGCGTGCAGACGCACCGAGAGCGAGGCGAGCTGGCGGATCGCGTCGTCGGCGCGCTGCTGACCTTCGGGGTCGCGCTGGCGCAGCAGCGGGGTCACGACCTGCTCGACGAGCCCGACCTCGCGGTCTGCGGCCACCTTGAACGTGCGGAGGTGCCGGGGCTCGATGCCGAACGCCGACATCTCCGCGACCGTGTTGGCGACGGTGAGCGCCTCGCCGTCGTAGTGCGAGCCGCGCTTGGTGATGAGGCCGTAGCCCTCGAGCTGGGTGAGCAGGGCGTCGTCGAGCCCGCTGGCCTCGAGGATCTCGCCGCGCGAGAGCCGCACCTCGGAGGCCGCGGGGCGGAAGGCGTCCGAGGACGGCATGCCGTCGGTCGAGACGAGCGCCCGCGGCACGCGGGGGCCCTCGATGCCGGTCGGCGGCTCGAGGCCGCGGTCGATAGCCTCGAGGTGCTCCCGGATCACCTTGAGCGGGAGGTACTGGTCGCGCTGGCACGCCAGGACGTAGCGCAGGCGCTCGACGTCGGCGTGGCTGAACTTGCGGTAGCCGCTCGAGGTCCGCTCGGGCTGGACCAGCCCCTCGGACTCCAGGAAGCGGATCTTCGAGATGGTGACGTCGTCGAAGTCCGGGCGCAGGACGGCGAGGACGTCGCCGATCCCCATGAGCCCCCGCGAGGCGACCGCGGTCATGCTCCACCACCACCAGCGCCGCCGGAGGCGGCCTCGAGGAAGACGAACCGGTACTTGCCGATCTGGACCTCGTCGCCACCGACGAGCACCTGCCGGTCGATGCGCCGACGGTTGACGTAGCTGCCGTTGAGGCTGCCGGCGTCGACGAGCTCCCACCCGCCCTCGGCCACGTGCAGCTCCGCGTGCCGGCGCGACACGGTCACGTCGTCGAGGAACAGCTCGCACTCCGGCGATCGACCGACGATGATCGCCGGCGAGTCCGGGTCGAGGTCGAAGCGCGCGCCCTCCTGAGGACCGCGCAGGACGACGAGCACCGCCTGCCCGGTGCCGAGCCCGCTCACGCTGGTGGAGTCGACGGCGGCCATGGGGGCGGAGTCGCCCTCGGTGGCGGTGCGCAGGCCGAGGACCCCGGTCTGCGAGGCAGCGTCCTCCACCTGGGCCAGGGGCTCGAGCGCGGACCCGCAGGCCGCACAGAAGTGGTCGTGCTCGTCGGCAAGGTGGCCGCACCGCGCGCACTGGCGGTTCATGGCGCTCCTCCTGACGTTGCTCTCGACCCCGAGTCGAGACTCAGCACGACCCTACGGACCGCAGGGGCAGGGGTCAATGCCGCAGAAGTCTCAACCTATGGTCAAGAGTCAGGGATTTTCGTGCTCAGAGTGGCGGCGGAGGCGCCGCTCGCGCGGGGGCGCTAGCCCTCGATGTGCGCGCGGTACGCCGCGGCGTCGAGCAGGTCGCCCAGGGTCGCGGGGTCGGCCACCGCCACCTCGACGAGCCAGCCGGCGCCGTACGGGTCGGTGTTGATGGTCTCCGGGCTGGTCTCGACGGCGTCGTTGCGGGCCACCACGCGGCCGCTGCACGGTGCGTAGATGTCCGAGACGCTCTTGGTCGACTCGACCTCGCCGCAGGGCTGTCCCTCGACGAGCTCCGCGCCGACCGCGGGCAACGTGACGAAGACGATGTCGCCGAGCGCGTCCTGCGCGTGGTCGGTGATGCCGAAGCGGACCTGCCCCCCGGCCGTGGTGTCGACCCACTCGTGCTCGCGGGTGTAGCCGAGGTTCTCCGGGATCTGGCCAGCCATGGGAACGCCTTCCTCGTTGGTCACGCCTCGCGCGCGGCGCCGTGAGCGTACTGACGGGCGGAGAGCCGCTGCAACGCGACGGCCCGACCGCGGTCGCTCAAGAGGCCGGCGCACGCAGGATCTGCCGGGCCTGGACGAGGTAGAGGAGCCCGGCCCACCAGTACAGGGCGGTTCCCCATATCGCGAAGGCCCAGCCGACGGCCCGGGAGACGTCCGCCACCGAGAGGCCGGTGCCGGTCGCGGCCGCACCCAGGAGCAGGAGCGGGAAGCCGATGAGCAGGCAGAAGGTGGCAGCCTTGCCCAGGAAGTGGACCGGCAGCCCGGTGATGCCGCGACGCTTGAGCAGGGCCAGGACCACGGCGAGGACGACGTCGCGGCCGAGCAGCAGGGCCACGAGCCACCACGGGATGATCTCCCGGATCGCCAGGCCGACCAGCGTCGCGGCGATGTAGAGCCGGTCGGCGATCGGGTCGAGCAGCTGCCCCAGCCGACTGATCTGCCCGGTGGCCCGGGCGATGGTGCCGTCGAGCCAGTCGGTGAGCCCGCTGACCATGAGCAGAACGACGGCCCAACCGTCGGCCTCGGGCACCAGGACGAGCCAGAGGAAGAGCGGGACGCCCAGGATCCGCAGGAACGACAGCACGTTCGGGATCGTGAGGACGCGATCGGTCTGGACCTCGGTCTCCTGCACGTCCACGTGCCGACCCTAGTCGCCGGTCGGCGGCGAGCTCGGCGCATCGGCCTCGTCCACCACCGGGAGGCGGTCGTGCACCGGGTCGGCCCCGTGCGCAGCCACGAGCTCGTCGAAGAGCGGGTCCGCGTCGTCGACCGCCGCGTCGGTCTCGGCGCTCTCCACCGGTGCGTCGCCCGCCTCGGCGTCGGCGGAGGACGCGGCCAGGTCGACCGCCGACGCCGCGGTCTCCACCGGGACGTCCGGGGTCACGACCGGCACCTCGACCGTGTCGTCGACCGTCGCGGGCGCCGCGTCGGCGACGAGGGCCGCGAGCGCCGCCGAGGGCGGCGCCGCGGCGGTCTCCTCGCCGGCCGGAGCCACCGACACGGGGGCTGCCGACGTGGAGGTGGCTGGCCCGGCGAGCGCCGGAGCGTCGACCGCCGAGCCCGGCCGGACAGTGGCGGCGAGCGCGGCGACCTCGGTCGGGGGGGTCTGCGCCTCGGCAGAGGCCGCCTCTCCCCGACGACGACCTGCGGCTCGGGCCCGCCAGAACAGCAGCACGGCCAGCAGGACCAGGAACACCCCGACCGCCACGGCGATCCAGGAGTAGGTCCAGACCTTCGCCACCCTGAGAGTGACGACGACGTCGGCGTCGACGACCTGCGTCGCGTCGGCGTTCATCACCACGAGCGTCTGGCCGTCGGGGACGCGAGCCTTCAGCACGGCCGGCGCGCCGGAGGACTTCGCGGTCCAGAACCCTTGCGAGTCGGGCGGTTGCGGCTGCTGGCCGCCCGGCACCTTGCGCGTCGTGGCCTTCTCGCCCGCGGTGAGGTCCACGACCACGTCGTACGGCGCACCCGTGAGGTAGGTGTCGATGTCGGCGGGCTTGGCAGCGCCGACGAACATCGCCCGACCGTCGCGCCCGGTGACCGTGAGCGTCAGGGTGCCGAGATCCTCGGGGACGGGGATCGCACTGGTGTCGACGCGGAAGCCCTCGGCCACGACGGCGACACCCGTGCCACGGACCCGAGCCGGCGTGGACGAGATCGCGTCGTCGGAACCCACCGACAGTGCGACGATCGTGCCGAGGACCGCGAGCGCGATGCCCGCGACCAGGAGGAACACCCCGAGCGTGACGTACAGGCCCCGTTTCACGCCCTCACGCTAACCGCGGCGACGCCCGCTCCCCCGCTCCGCGCGGTCGTGTCGGCACACGAACCGTCCGGCTGCCCGACCAGGTGCGTCCCTCGCTACGGTTCGCTCGTGGACACCATGACGCTCGTCGACCTGAAGTCGCGGTGGAACGAGGTGCTCTACGACCTCGAGGCCGAGCATCGCACCGCCTGGCTCGCGATGTTCGACGGCCGTCTCGCGCGGCTCGAGGACGGCGTCCTCACCCTCGACTTCTCCGACGCGACGAAGCTGTCCGGCGGGCACGGCTACGAGCGGGCGAACAAGCCGTCGTTCGTCGTCGCGCTGGCCGCTGCCATCGAGCGCGTGACGGGCCAGCGGCTCGAGATCGTCCTCACGGCGGACGGCTGAGCGCCCCCGGCGTACGCCGATCAGCCGCGCAGCGCCGACGCGAAGATACCGACGAGTCCGACGTGGTTCCCCGTCGCGAGGTACTCGGACAGTCGGCGGGCAGTCGTGGCACCCGTCTTGTTGGTCACGAAGAACGGCGGCTTCGGCGACATGTGCAGCTGACCGCTCAGCACGGACCTGTGCAACGGCCGGAAGGGCATCCACGCGACACCCTTCTGCACGTCCTGCAGCAGGAAGGCGTTGTGCACGACGCCGATGCCGCTGCCGATCTCCTCCTCGGTGTGCCCGGGGAACGCGCCCCACGGCGTGTAGCCGAGCAGGAAGTTGAGGCCGGTCCAGGCGTTGACGCCGATCGATCCGTAGCGCAGGTCGGCGATGGCGGAGTCGAGTGCCACCTTGTCGCGCTTGGCCGTCGCCGGGTCGATGATGATCGACGCGCCGAGGGTACCCGGGAGCACGTCGTTCGCGAACGCGACGGCGTTGGCGAGGTAGGCCGCCGTCGTGGCGCCGGGCAGGCGCACGACGCCCATGGCACCCGCGAAGACCTCGTCGTTGACGAGGCTCTCGGCGCCCTGGGCCGAGAGGTCGGGCACGAGGGCGCAGAGGTCGCCCTGGCCGAGGCGCTCGGCCGACTCGTGACCGACCACAGCCGCCGCGACCTTGTCGGCTGCCCGGGGGTAGTACTGCGGACGCGGAGGCAGCGCGGCGATGACGGCGCGGACCCTGTCGAGCAGGGCGCCGGCCTGGGTCCACGACTCGGGCACCACGATGACCTGCGTCGCGATGCAGTTGTGGCCGGCGTTGTTGAGCTTGCTGGTCACGAGGTGCTCGGCCTGGAACTGGAGGTCGGCGTCGCTCCAGTCACCACCGACGACGATCATCGGCGACACGCCCCCGAGCTCGGACGTGATCGGCTTGGAGAGCAGCCGCTCCCCCGTCCCGCGACGCTCGTCCGCCTCGGGCCCGACGCCCCACATGATCGCGTCATGCGTGGCCGCCGACCCGGTCATGTGGATCGCGTGCACGCCCTCGTGGTGCGCGAGGTAGCCACCCACCTCGGGGCCACCGTGGACGAAGCGCAGCCAGCCCCGGTCGATGTACTCGGCGAAGATCTCGGCGAAGTGCGGCGAGAGGTAGTCGTTGACCGGGTTCATCTTGACGACGCAGACCGAGCCCTCGGTGTAGAGCATGTGCAGGATGTCGAGCGTGGTGATCGTGCCGACGTTGCCGGCACCGAGCACGAGGGCCACGCCCGGATCGGCGTATCCCTGGCCCCGGTACATCGCCGCGGCGCCGGTCACCGCGGCCTGGCGGGAGACACCGGGCATCATCCAGACCTCGGCGCCGTAGCCCGAGAGCAGCAGCGAGTCCTGCGCGGTGGCCGGGAAGACCTGGACCACCGTCTGACCACCGGCGCGGGTGCGCGTCTTCTTGGTGTCGACCGGCGGCGCATCCTTCTGCACGCGGTGCAGCGTCGTGAGCAGCGCGGTGACACCTTGGAGGAACGCCCAGGGACCGGACAGCCAGTCCTCGGCACCCCACGAGGTCGATGCGTCGATCCCCTTGGCTCGCTGGGTCTCCCGGACCATCGCGTCGGCCTCGGCCATGATCCGCGGACGCAGCCGCTCGAGCATCGCCACCTTCTCCGCGAACGGCAGCGCGACCCACTCGCCCGCGTGGGCATTGAGGTCGGCGACGATCGCGTCGAGCGCGGCGTGGTCGGTCGTGGTCTCGACGGTCATGGGGTCCTCCCGCGGCGCTGTGGTCGAGCGCGACCCTAGGCGCCCCGGGCGGCGACCACCACCCTGGGTGCCGCGACGTGCTGGACGATCCAGACCTTGCGCAGCGGTTCGGTGATCTCCCAGGTCGTGACGTCGCCCTCGTGGAGGACGCCCACCACACCCGGCGCCAGGACGATCTCTCCGCCCTGCTGGTCGCGGACGACGCCGCGACCCGTCAGCACGACGAAGACCTCGTCGCCGAAGGAGTCGGTCGAGGAGCCGACCGAGTGCTCCCAGACCCCGGCCTCGAGACCGGCGTCCGACACCACCTCGGCCAGGCCGGTGCTCACTCCCTCGGACCTCGCCCTCTCGGGCGGCAGAGCCTCGTGGGTCACGGGGTGGGTGGTCGCGTCGAAGGCGTTGATCACGCGGCGAGCATGCCAGTCGGCGGCCGCGCCCGTCGGCCGCTCAAGGATCCGGCGAACCGCACGCACGTCCTACGGCACCGGCGTAGCGTCCGGAGCAGTGCGCGACCGCGCCCGGCCGAGGGGGGTCACATGCCCGAGCGAGTACGCATCGTCCGATGGCCTTCCGGGGTCGAGCACGTCACCGTCGATGACATCGTCCCGGACGAGCTGTGGATCGCCGTCCCGGTCGGTGCCGATCCGACCGACGTGGCGCGCCGGGTCGAGAACCTGCTGCACGAGCCCTCCGTCGTGGACCTGCGGCAGGACTTCAGCCAGATGGGCGCCGACCTGCGCACGCTCGGCCAGCAGGTCGTCGAGGCGCTCGACGACGACGGCCGCGTCTGACGAGGCGGAGAACACCGATGGGCCGGTCCCGGAGGACCGACCCATCGACATCTGTCGGGCTGACAGGATTTGAACCTGCGACCCCTTGACCCCCAGTCAAGTGCGCTACCAAGCTGCGCCACAGCCCGAGACGTGCTCCGAACCGGGCGAGCCCCGGACGGCCACCGAAGATTACCCCACGGGCGGCGCGCTCCCGAAACCGCCGTGGTCGATGTCCGGCCGCTGCGGCACGAGGGCCCCCGAGGCGCGGTAACGTCGCCGTCACCCTCGCCCAGGAGTGACGCCCCATGAGCCCGCACAGCCTGTCGATCGACGTCGTCGTCAGCTTCGACTTCGACGCCGAGGAGGTGTGGATCGGCGAGGACCCCGCCAACGCCGACAAGCCCGGTGTCCTGTCCCAGGGCGCGTACGGCGCCAAGGTGGCGGTCCCGCTCCTGCTCGACCTGATGCATCGCCTCGACCTGCCGGCCAGCTTCTTCGTGCCGGGTCGCGTCGCCGAGCGCTACCCGCACCGGATCGAGGAGATCCTCGAGGGCGGCCACGAGATCGGCCACCACGGCTACACACATACGTCGCCCGCGAGCCTGCGCGCGGAGCAGGAGGAGGCCGAGCTGGTCCGCGGGCGCGACGCCCTCATGGCGCTCGGGGCCGAGGTCGTCGGCTACCGGTCCCCGTCGTGGGAGCTCAGCGCCGTGACCCTCGACCTGCTCGTCGCGCACGGGTTCAGCTACTCGTCCAACCTGATGGACGACATCCGGCCCTACGTCCATCCGGACCACGACCTCGTGGAGCTGCCCGTCCACTGGACGTTCGACGACGCACCTCACTTCTGGTTCGACCTGCGCTCCTGGAACAAGACGGTGCGCACGTCGGCCGAGGTGCGGGCGCTGTGGGAGGAGGAGGTCGAGGGCATGCGGCGCCTCGGCGGCCTCGTGATGCTCACCATGCACCCCCAGATCATCGGCCGACCCGGACGGCTCGCCATGCTCGAGGACTTCTTGACCTGGGCGCGATCGCTTGCCGGAGTTCGCTTCTCGACCGCCCGTGCGGTGGCCGACGCGACCCGGAACGGCACACTGTGACGTTCCCGCACGTCCGGGTCCGCGGGGACGCCCGGGAGCGCGGCCGCGGCTACGGGGCTCAGGCGGCCGTTCGCGTGCGCCGCAGTGTTGAGGCCTACGCCGCCATCTTCGAGCACTACGCCGGCTGGGACTGGGACAGGGTGCGCGTCGAGGCCGACCGCTACACCGAGCCGATCACCGCGTTCGGCCCGAAGTTCACCGAGGAGATCCGCGGCATCGCCGAAGGCGCGGGCCTGCCGTACCAGGACGTGCTGGCCATCAACGTCCGCACCGAGGTGATGTACGCCGCCAAGGCGCGCAACGCGGCCATGACGCTGCCACGCACCCTCGAGTGCACCGCCTTCGCCGCGGTGCCCGACGACGACACGAGACCGGTCCTCATCGGCCAGAACTGGGACTGGAAGACCCACGCGTCGGAAACCACCGTGGTGCTCGAGTCCGATCCCGACGACGGTCCTCGCTTCGTGACGGTCGTCGAGGCCGGCCTGCTCGCGAAGACGGGCTTCAACGCCGCCGGCCTCGGCGTGGTGACGAACGCGCTCGTCACCGACCAGGACGTCGGCGTCCCCGGGGTGCCCTACCACGTGCTGCTGCGCGCGATCCTCGATGCGACGACGCCGGCGCAGGCGCTCGCCACCCTGCAACGCGGAACGCGGTCGTCGTCGGCGCACTACCTCCTCGCGCATCGCGACCACCTCGCGCTCGGCGTGGAGGCCGCCCCCGGCGGGTTCGCCGACCTGCACGCGGCCCACCCGGACGATCGCGGGATCCTCCTGCACACCAACCACTTCACCCAGCCGCGGATGGAGCACGTGGACGTCAGCGTCTGGCTCATGCCGGACTCGCTGTTCCGGCTGCAGCGCGCGGACAGGTGGCTCGACCGGCACGACCCGTTCGACCCGGCGACGTACGAGGGGCTGCTCAGCGACCACGCGGGTCACCCGACCGGTGTGTGCTGCCACCCTGACCTGTCCGCCATCGCGCCGGAGCAGGACTCGACCGTCTTCAGCCTGGTCATGGACCTCGGGGCGTCGACGATGCGCCTGGCGGACGGCCGCCCCTGCGAGACGGCCTACCGGACCCTCGAGTACGCCGCGTTCCTCTCCGGCACCGGCGCGCCGTAGCCGGCTACTTCTTCGGACGCTTCGTACGGACCCGTAGGTTGACCCGGACCGGGGTCCCCTCGAAGCCGAACTCCTCACGCAGTCGACGCTCGATGAAGCGGCGGTAGCCGGCCTCGAGCCAGCCCGACGTGAAGAGCACGAACGTCGGCGGCTTGGTGCTGGCCTGCGTGCCGAACAGGATCTTCGGCTGCTTCCCGCCACGCACCGGATGCGGGTGCGAGGCCACGAGCGTGCCCAGGAAGGCGTTGAGCTTCGAGGTCGGGATGCGTGTCTCCCACCCGGCCAGAGCGGTCTCGAGCGCCGGGACGAACTTCTCCATGTGGCGACCGGTTCGAGCGCTCACGTTGACGCGTGGTGCCCAGTGCACCGCGATCAGGTCGCGCTCGATCTCGCGCTCGAGGTACTTGCGGCGCTCCTCGTCGGTGAGGTCCCACTTGTTGAACGCCAGCACGAGGCAGCGGCCGCTCTCGATGACCATCGACAAGATGCGGGTGTCCTGCTCGGTGAGCGGCTCCTGCGCCTCGAGTAGGACTACCGCGACCTCGGCCTTGTCGAGGGCGCCACGCGTGCGCAGCGACGCGTAGTACTCATGACCGCTGGCCTCGTTGACGCGGCGCCGGATTCCCGCGGTGTCGACGAAACGCCATGTCACGCCTGCGATGTCGATGAGCTCATCGACGGGGTCGACGGTCGTGCCGGCGACCGAGTCGACGACCACGCGCGTCTCGCCGGCGAGCTTGTTGAGCAGGCTCGACTTGCCGACGTTGGGCTTGCCGAGCAGCGCCACCCGACGAGGTCCGCGCGGGGCCGCCGTACGGCTGCCCTCGGCCGGGAAGGCGTCGACGACGGCGTCGAGGAGCTCGCCGGACCCACGACCGTGGAGCGAGGAGACCGCGAACGGCTCCCCCAGCCCGAGCGACCAGAGCATCGCGGCGTCGGCGTCGCTGCGTGCGTCGTCGACCTTGTTCGCCACGAGGATCACGGGCTTCTTGGTGCGACGCAGCACCTTCACGACGTCCTCGTCGGCGTCGGTGGCGCCGACGGTCGCGTCGAGGACGAACAGGATCACGTCGGCCTCGAACATCGCGCGCTCGGCCTGGGCGGCCACCTGCGCCGCGAGGCCGTCCGCCTCCTTCTCCCACCCGCCCGTGTCGACCATGAGGAACCGGTGTCCGGTCCACTCCGCCTCGTACGTGACGCGGTCGCGCGTCACGCCGGGCACGTCCTCGACGATCGCCTCGCGACGCCCGAGCACGCGGTTCACCAGCGTGGACTTGCCGACGTTGGGCCGCCCCACGATCGCGACCACCGGAAGGAGCTCGTCCGGGTCGTCGTCGTAGGCGTCGAAGTCGTCGATGTCGAACCCGAGCGCCACGAGGGCGGACGGGTCGAAGTCCTCGTCGTCGGCGAGGTCGCCCAGGTCGGGCACGTCGGCGTCGCCGTCGAGGTCGTCGACCTCCACCACCTCGTCGTCGTCCCAGGCGGCGGTGTCCTCGTCGTAGCCGAGCTCGTCGTCGACCAGCGAGGGGTCGAGGTCCTGGTCGTCGGTGCTCACGAGTCACTCCGGGTCTGGTGCGTGGGGCGGGATGGACGGGCGGGGGTTCTACGGAGGGTGCTGCGGCGCGTGGTGAGACGGCCAGCGGTCCCGGTCATCAGTCGGTCCGGTCCCGGACCAGGCCGACCACGACGTCGATCACCTCGACGAGCCCGAGTTGGGTCGCGTCGACCACCACCGCGTCCTCCGCCTGAGTCGTCGGCGAGGCGGCGCGGCCGGCGTCGAGGGCGTCGCGGCGGGCCAGGTCGGCGGCCACGGCGTCTACGGCAGGCTCCGCGGCGGCCTCGGCCGAGGCGGGCAGGCGACCC
This sequence comes from Candidatus Nanopelagicales bacterium, assembly GCA_017882705.1. Lineage (GTDB taxonomy): Bacteria > Actinomycetota > Actinomycetes > S36-B12 > CAIYMF01 > Longivirga. The sequence continues at coordinate 51,272 of JADGOZ010000067.1, forward strand.
GCGGCGGCATCCTCGGCGGCCCGACGGGCCGCCCGGACCACGGGGTCGGCGACGAGCCAGACCTTGAGGTCGGCGTCCGGGAGCACCACCGAGCCGATGTCGCGGCCCTCGACCACGATCCCCTGACCGGCGGCCAGCGCGTCGGCGACGGCCTGGCGCTGCAGGCCGACCAGCACGGCGCGGGCCCGCGGCTCCGCAGCGACGGCGGACACGGCCGACGTCACGGCCTCGTCGCGGATCGTCCGGGACACGTCGACGCCGTCGACCTCGATCACCGACTCGTCCGGGTCGGTCGACCAGGACAGCCGGGCCGACCGCGCGGTCGCTGCGACGGAATCGGCGTCGTGGACGTCGGCCCCGTCGCGCAGGACCGCCCAGGTGACGGCGCGGTACATCGCACCGGTGTCCAGATAGCGCAGGCCGAGCGCTCGCGCCGCTCCGCGCGACACGCTGGACTTGCCCGAGCCGGAGGGACCGTCGACAGCGACGACGGCGGTGGCGGGGGTCGACACGATCGCTCCTGCTCGTCTCGGGCGCACCGGGTGAGGGTGCCGTGGTCGGGTGGCGGGCCTGCGACCAGCGCAGGACCGGACCTGAGCCTACGGCGTCTCCGCACGTCCCACGCCTGCGCCGAGCGTGACAGCCGTCTCGAGATCGAGAAGTCACTGTGTCGACATACTCCGCGGGATGCGCCCACCAGGACCGAATTGTCGATGAATCGGCGTATCTCTGAAATGCTAGTCGCGGACCTCGAAGCCGTCCTCGCGCAGTCCCTCCGCGAGCAGCACCGCGCTGCTCGGCCGCACCTCGAGCTCCACGAGACCGGTCGGTCGGCCCTGGGCGTGGTCGATCCGCACGTCCTCGAGGTTGACCCCGGTCCGCGCCGCGGAGGCGAACAGACGCCCGAGCTCGCCCGGGCGGTCCTCGATGACCACGGGGACGACGGCGTAGGGCACCGGTTCGGTGCCGTGCTTGCCCGGCACCTTGGCGACCCCGTGCACACCGGCGCTCAACGCTGCGCGCACCGCGAGCGGACCGCCGCGCTCCCCGCGCAGTCCGTCACGGACCACCGCCAGCCGCTCGATGAGCCCGTCGATGGCCGCCGAAACCGGCTCGGCATTGCTCGTCAGGATCTCGGTCCACAGGTCGGGGTCCGACGCGGCCAGACGGGTCATGTCCCGCAGCCCCTGGCCGGAGAGCCGAACCTCGGCCGTGCCCAGGCTGTCCAGCCCGGCAGCCACGAGCGAGGACACCACCTGCGGCGTGTGCGACGTGAGGGCCACCGCCCGGTCGTGCTCCTCCGGGGTGGTCGTGACGACGACGGCGCCCAGGCTCTCGATCAGCCCCGCCACCTGCGCCGTGCGCTGAGGGTCGGTGTCAGCGGACGGTGTCAGAGCCCAGACCCGGTCCGCGAACAGGTCGGCGCGGGCCGCCGCAGGCCCGGAGACCTCCCGGCCTGCCAACGGGTGACCCGGGACGAAACGTCCGAAATCCGGTGCCATACTCTCGACCTCCCGTTGAAGTCGAGTCTTGGTACTCGCCACATCGCTTACTGTCGCATTGAGGTAGCGACGAAGTGACTCGATGACGACTTGCGCTGTCATGACCGGGGGGACGGACACGATCACGAGGTCGGGATCGTCCTGGGGCGGCCCCGGTCTGCCTGCGCCGCGCTCCACGGCCACCCGGACCGACTCCGGATCGGTGTCCTCCAGCCAGACCGACACCCCCCGTGCGCGCAGGGCGAGCCCGATCGAGGCGCCGATGAGCCCGGAGCCGACGATGAGGACCGAGCCCACTCCCGGCGCGGTCACTGCGCCAGGTCCTGGCGCAGCACCTCGGCGCCGCGCAGGTAGACGTGGACGACCTCCGAGCGCGGGCGCTCCAGGTGCGCGTGCGCCATGACCCGCACGACCCGCGACAGGGCGCCGGCGACGGCGATCTCCTGGGCGCAGATGAGCGGGACGTCGCCGAGGCCGAGACCACGGGCGGCGGCGGCCGGGAACATGCACACCAGGTCAGGTGTCGCGGTGAAGACCATGGACACCAGGTCCTCGGCGGTCATGGCGTTGCGCTCGAGCATCGCCTCGACCAGCTCGACCACGGCCTCGGTCATCTCGGCCGGGTCGTCGGCCGTCAGCCGGGTGGCACCCCGGATCGCTCGCACTGGCACCGCACACCTCTCTCAGGTCAGCGATCACCTTAGCGATCGGACGATCACTCGCCTTGCAGACTCACCGATGTCGCGCCACATCTGTTCATCGCCTGAGATGCTTACCGCTTTAGCCTTTTGTCGATTACCAGTCTTACCGACTGCTCTCTCTAGCACTAACTCGTTGCCTCGCTAGTGCGACAACCGTGCCGGCCCCGTGGCTCGCTCCCCCAGCTGCTCCCTGGACCCCGAGCCCGAGCGCCCTCGCGCGGCCTGGACCCACTGGCTCGAGGCCTCCACTCGAGCCGGCCACGCCACTCATGGCTCTGACCTGCACCGACGGCGTCCGCGTGTCCCTGCACAAGGGCGCCGCTCCGATCGGTAAAGTCGACACATCGCTTCACGGTGGGTGATGGAGTCAACGACACAAAGTCGACTCAACGACAAGTCGTCCAGGGTGGCTCAGACGTGAGTCCTGCCACGCGCATTTGTCGATCTAGCGATGGGGCGATCTAGCGCGATTCGCTCACAGACCCACAGACGCGTAGAGCTCGCCCACCTCGCCGATCGTGAGCGTCCGCAGCTTCCCCGAGCGCAGGTCACCAAGGCCGATCGGGCCGACCTTGACCCGGACCAGGCCTTCGACCGGGTGCCCGACCGCGGCCAGCAGCCGGCGGACGACGTGCTTGCGCCCCTCGTGCAGGACGAGCTCGACGAGGGCGCGGCCGGGCGCCGAGGTGACCACCCGGAACCGGTCGACGCGGACGATCCCGTCCTCCAGCTCGACCCCCTCGCGCAGACGCTTGCCGAGGTCACGGGGGATGGTGCCCTTGACCTGGGCGAGATAGGTCTTGGCGACACCGTGCGACGGGTGCGCGAGCCGCTGGGCGAGCTCTCCGTCGTTGGTGAACAGCAGGAGGCCCTCGGTGTCGGCGTCGAGTCGGCCCACGTGGAACAGTCGCTCCTTGCGACCGCGCAGGTAGTCCCCCACGCAGGGCCGGCCCCGCTCGTCGGTCATCGTCGAGTGAACCCCGCGCGGCTTGTTGAAGGCCAGCACCACGTGCCCAGGCGCCGTCGGGATGCGCATGCCGTCGACCTTGATCACCGAGCTGCGCGGATCCACCCGGAGGCCCTGCTCGAGGACGATCCGACCGTCGACCTCGACCCGGCCTTCGTCGATCATCTCCTCGCAGGCCCGTCGTGAGCCGATGCCGGCTGCGGCCAGGACCTTCTGGAGGCGGATCTGCGTGCTGGTGTCATTCGTGACCATTATGTCTCAATCTTAACTTGAGGTTTGCTCGATGAAGTCATCAAGCAACTCGATGTCGGGCAGGTAATCCGCAACCGGGGGCAGAGCGTCGAGCGTCGTGAGGCCCAGCCGCTCCAGGAACAGCTCGGTGGTCCGGTACAGGATCGCGCCGGAGCTCTCGTCGTGACCCGCTTCGGCAACCAGTCCCCTGCTGGTCAGCGTGCGGATGACGCCGTCGACGTTGACCCCGCGGACGGCCGAGATGCGCGAGCGGCTCACCGGCTGCCGGTAGGCCACCACCGCGAGCGTCTCCAGCGCTGCCTGGGTCAGCCGCGCCTGCTGACCGTCGCGCACGTAGCGCTCGACGATCTCCGCGCACTCCGACCGTGTGTAGAACCGCCACCCGCCGGCGACCTCGCGCAGGTCGAAACCCCGTGCGGCGTCGGTGTAGTCGGCCGCCAGCGCGCGCAGGCGCTCCTGCACCTCGTCGGCCGGGCGGCGGACGAGCGACGCGAGGGTCGCGACGTCGATCGGCTGGTCGGTCACCAGCAGCACCGCCTCGAGAGCTGCGTCGAGCGACGGCGCGCCGAGCGTGGCCTCGAGCACGTCGTCCTCGGACGTGCCGTCCTCGGGCCCGCCGTGGCCGTGCGCCGGCGCCACCTCGACGTCCTCCCCGTCGCCCAGCAGCCCCGGGGCGCCAGAAGGTGCCGCGGGGGCCTCGCCGCCCTCGACGCGCGCTGGAACGGCCTCCAGGGCCTCGGAGCCGCCCGTCTCGGGGGCCTCGGGGGCGTTCGGGTGGTCGTGCGTGCTCACGCGTGCTCCTCCGTGCTGGGGGCCTGCTCGTCGCTGTCGTCGGGGCCAGCGGTCAGGTCGCCCGAGATGTCCTCGATGTCTGTGATGTCCCCGAGTGGCTGGGTCTGGTCGCCGCGGCCCGCGGCGAGTGCTTGCTCGATGTCGGCGAGCTCGACCTCCTCCGCCGGGAGGGCGTCGGGCGCAGCCGCGGGCGCGGCTTCGTACTCCTCCGCGGCCACGACGACCTCGCCCTCCGCGGGACCGGTCCAGCGGATGTGCAGCTCCCCCAGCGGAGAGACCTGGTCGAAGGCCACGGACCCGTCGCGGTAGAGCTCCAGCAGGGCCAGGAAGCGCGCCACGACGAGCAGCGTCGACTCGCAGTCGGCGGTCAGGCCGCGGAACGTGGCCGAGGGGTGCCGACGGAGGCGGTCGACGAGGATCGCCGCCTGCTCGCGCACGCTGACGCGCACTGCGTGGATGTGGCCGACCCCGACCTGGGGGACCGGTTTCGGCGCGAGCGCTTTGGCGGCGAGAGCCGCGAACTCCAACGGTCCCAAGCCGATCAGGACTTCAGGCAGGAGACCCGCGAACTGGGGGTCCAGGCCCACCTCGCGCGGGTGCCGACGTGAGCCGGTGCGCAGCAGGTCGGCGAGCACCGCCGAGACGTCCTTGTAGGCGCGGTACTGCAGAAGCCGCGCGAACAGGATGTCGCGAGCCTCGAGCAGGGCCAGGTCCTCCTCGTCCTCGACCTCGCCGGAGGGCAGCAGCCGGGCGGCCTTGAGGTCCAGCAGCGTGGCCGCTACCACGAGGAACTCCGTGGCCTCGTCGAGGTCCCACTCGGGCCCGCGCGCCCGGATGTGGGCGAGGAAGTCGTCGATGACGGTGTGCAGGGCGAGGACCGTGACGTCGAGACGGTGCTTGGCGATGAGCGAGAGCAGGAGGTCGAAAGGGCCTTCGAACTCGTCGAGCCGGACCGAGAAGCCGGTGCCCGCGCCCGCGTCCTCGGCGTCGGCGACGCCGATCTGGGCCCGCGCGCCGGGGTCGACGACGTCGCCCGCAGGCCCGGCGCCGGCGTCGGACGCCGACCGGGGCTGCTCCGTGGCCACCGCGTCGATCACGCGCGAACGCTACCTGTCGCGGCGGGTGCTACGAGCACGACCCGCGGGGGCACCCATGCCGGTCGTGCGCCTCGACACCGCAGAAGCGACCTGAAGATATGACGACAAACCGCCTTGGTCAGCCCCCTGACCTGCGATGACGCTCGAGAAGGCGCAGGCGGGGCCTGTCAGACGCCGCGTAGGCGACGGACCAGGATGCTGTCCTCGCCCTTGGCCTCGAGGTCGGCGATCACCACGGCGATCGCCTCGCGCACGATCCGACCCCGGTCGACCGCGAGCCCGTGCTGGGCCCGCAGGACCAGCTTCGCCTGCTCGACGTCGACGAGCTCCTCAGGGGAGACGTAGACGGTGATCTTCTCCTCGTGCCGTTCGCGCCCGGTCGGACGACGGTCCCCGGCCCGGGGCCGACGACGGCTGGGCGCCCGCGTGCTGCGCGCGGCCTCGGGCTCGCGCGGCGGCTCCACCGTCGCGACCGGGTCGGCCACCGGCGACATGGTCGCGGTCGCGGTGGGCGCGGCAGAGGTCGCGGCCTCGGCCGGCTCCGGCGAGTCGGAGGTCCGTCGGAAGAGCTCGTCGGCCCCCGGCAGCGTCGCTCGTCGGCTCATGGGGCCAGCACCTCCCGGGCGAGCTGCCGGTACGCCGTGGCGCCGGTCGAGCTCGACGCGTACGTCGTGATCGGTTCGCCCGCCACGGTGGTCTCGGGGAACCGCACGGTGCGGGCGACGACCGTGCGGAAGACCTTGTCGCCGAACGCATCCACGACCCGGGCGAGAACCTCGCGCCCGTGCAGCGTGCGCGAGTCGTACATCGTGGCAAGAATTCCCTCAACCTCAAGTCGAGGGTTAATCCTTTCCTGGACGCGATAGATGGTGTCCATGAGGAGAGCCACGCCACGGAGGGCGAAGTACTCGCACTCCAACGGGATGATGACGCCGTCGGAGGCGGCGAGCGCATTCACCGTGAGCAGCCCGAGTGACGGCTGGCAGTCGATCAGGATGATGTCGTACTCCCCCAGCACCGGCGTCAGCGCGCGCGCCAGCGTCTGCTCACGTGCGACCTCGGACACGAGCTGCACCTCGGCGGCCGACAGGTCGATGTTGCCGGGCAGCAGGTCCAGGCCGGGGACGCCGGTCTTCAGCAGCACCTCGTCGATCGAGACGTCTCGCTGCATCAGCAGGTTGTAGACCGTGAGGTCGAGCTCGTGCGGGTTGACGCCCAGGCCGACCGACAGGGCGCCCTGCGGATCGAAGTCGATCAGCAGGACCTTACGACCGGCCTCGGCCAGCGCAGCCCCGAGGTTGATGGTCGAGGTGGTTTTGCCGACCCCGCCCTTCTGGTTGCACAAGGCGATCACCCGGGCCGGTCCGTGCTCGGTCAGCACAGGCGGTTCAGGGAACTCGATCCTGGGCCGCCCGGTGGCATCCAGGACGACCTCGTCCGGCTCCGTGAACGGCGGAGTCTCGGCCTCGACCGCGGACTCGACGACGACCTCGGCGACGGGCTGGACACCCTCGCCGGCTCCCCCGGTCCCCGCGTCGTCCGCAGCGGACCAATTTGTCGACATACTCACAAGCAGACTCAGCTCTGTCTCGATAGGGAATCTGATCGCCTTGGCGACGACGCCGTCACCCTAGGACCGTCGAGGACCGCATGACAAGGCAGGACCGGCGCCGATGCGCCCGACGCCGTGGCCCCGACCAGCGGCGGCGCCCCGGTCGGGCGGGTATCGTCGCAGGTCAGCCGCGTGCGCGTGGATGTGCGACGGCGTAGACCTCACGCAAGCGATCGACCGTGACGAGCGTGTAGATCTGCGTCGTCGTGACCGAGGCGTGGCCGAGCAGCTCCTGCACGACCCGGACGTCGGCCCCGCCGTCAAGCAGGTGCGTGGCGAACGAGTGCCGCATCGTGTGCGGGGAGACGTCCGCGGTGACCCCGGACCGCTCCACCGCAGCGGCCAGGATCGTCCAGGCGCTCTGCCGGGTCAGACGTCCGCCGCGATGGTTGACGAACAGCGCCGGTCTCCCGGCGCCGCCACCGACCAGCGCCGGCCGCCCGCGCACGAGATAGGCCTCCACCGCCGCGACGGCCAGCCGGCCGACCGGCACGACTCTCTCCTTGCCGCCCTTCCCGCGTAGCAGGACCGACGCCGAGTCCCGGTCGAGGTCGTCCACGTCGAGCCCGACAGCCTCGGAGATCCGCGCTCCGGTCGCGTACAGCACCTCGAGCAGGGCGCGGTCGCGCAGGGCGCGCGGCGTGCCTTCGGGCCCCGCGGCGTCCAGGATCGCCTCGACCTCGGCGACCGTGATCGCCTTCGGGAGCTTCTGGGCCAGGGTCGGCGGCCGCACGTCCTTGCCCGGGTCGGTGGTCGTGATGCCCTCGCGCGCGGCGAAGCGGTGGAACCCGCGGACGGCGACGACCGCACGGCCGGCCGACGAGGCGGCCAGCGGGCGGTGGTCCACGTCGCCCTGGCGCAGCGCCACGAGGAAGTCGGCGATGTCGCTCTCCCGGACCTCCGACGCCTCGGTGATGCCGCGCTCGGCGCAGAACGCGAGATAGCGGGTCAGGTCACGGCGGTAGGCGGCCAGCGAGTTGGTAGCCAGGCCGCGCTCCACCTGGAGGTGATCGAGGTAGAGCCGGACGGCGCGGGCGAGCGGCGAGGGGCGCGGGACGGGCGCGGTCTCGCGCTCGTCCCCCTCGGCGTCCCGAGGCTCCTCGTCGGTCACGCCCGACACCGTACCTGACATAACCAAGGCCCTCGGTCGCCGAGCAGCGCGGGACTCCGCAGCACCGAGCGCCACCGGAGGTGGACGCGCGTCAGTCGATGGCGTGCAGCCGCGCGTAGGAACCGCCGCCGATCCAGAGCCGTCGGACCCGGCCGTCGTCGGCCCGCTGGAACCGGGCGGGCTCCCCCGACGCCCGGTTGCCGGGCTCGACGGTGAACACGTCGGGGTCGTCGGTGGGCAGCAGCTCGATCGGGGGTGCGTCAGGCTGCACCAGCGCGAGGGCTCCGTCGCGCCACTCGATCCGGACCAGCTCCGCGAAGACGTCCGCCTGCGCGTACACGCCGAGGAGGTCGGCGTACGCCGGAGGCATGGGAGCCGGCGGGACGATCACCGGCTCGGCCTCGAGCAGCGCGCTGCGGGCGATCGCCCCCAGGGACATCGCGATGGCGCCGGACTGGCCCATGCCGTTGATGAGCACGACGGCGCCGACGCGCTCCTTCGGGTCGAAGCAGACCGACGACCGGAAGCCGAGCAGGCTGCCGCCGTGCTGCACCCACACGACGTCGTCCTTGCGCACGCCGTACCAGCCGAGGCCGAAGGCGCTCGTCCACGTCTCGTCGGCGAGGTAGCGCGGGGTGCGCATCTCGCGGCGGGTGCCGTGCGACAGGACGCCGACATGACGCTCGTCGTCGTCCTTCTCGAGCCAGAACGCCGCCCAGCGCGCGAGGTCCTCGACGCAGGACCACAACCCGCCCTCGGACGAGACCATCTCGAGCGGCTCGGTCACCTCCGCCAGCTCGTCGGACATCCAGCGACCGGAGTACGGCGTGGCCTGGTCGACCACCAGGTCCGGAGGCAGCGGGGCGAGCGTCGTGCGGGTCATGCCCAACGGCTCGGTGATGCGCGAGCGCAGGTGCTCCGCGTAGCTCACCCCGGCGAGGCGCGCGACCACCTCGCCGAGCAGCTGGTAGCCGAGGTTCGAGTACTTCTCCTGCGTCGCCACGGGCACCCGCGTCCCGATCTCCGCGGCTCGGGCGAGGTTCACCAGGACGTCGCCCTCGTAGCGCCCGATCGACCAGTCCGTGCGCGGCGGCTCGCTCTGGAAGCCGGACTGGTGCGCGAGCAGGAGCCGCAGGGTCACCGCCTCGATGGGTCCAGCGGTCGGCTGCACGGCGGCGAGCTCGGGGATGTGCTCGACGACGGGGTCGTCGAGGCCGAGGAGCCCGTCGTCGCGCAGCTGCAGGACGGCGGTGGCCGTGAACGTCTTCGTGATCGAGGCGACGCGGTGCAGCGTCGACGGGTCGGCGACCACGCGGGACCTGACGTCCGCGAAACCCGTGCTGCCGCTCCAGACGAGTCGGCCGTCGTGCACGACTCCCGCGGTCGCACCCGGGAGCCGGTGCTCCTTGACGAACGCGGCCAGCGTCGTCTGCAGCTTCGCGGACGCGCCCTCGACCGGGTCGTTCATGTCAGCCTCCCCCTCGTCGGGGCGACGCTAGCGCGGGCGACGGGGACCGGTGCGCGAAACGAGGAAGGGCCGGCCCGTCGCGGCTCAGCCCTTCCTCGTTTCTCCGAGCGTCAGACCAGCGCGCTCTCCAGCGACACCGACTCGATGTCCTCGAAGGCCTCGGCCACCGCGGGGTAGGTGATCCGACCCTCGTGGGTGTTGAGCCCGAGCGCGAGCGACCGGTCGTCGCGGCAGGCCTGCTTCCAGCCCTTGTTGGCCAGGGCCACGGCATAGGGCAGCGTCACGTTGGTGAGCGCGTACGTCGACGTGTAGGGAACCGCGCCCGGCATGTTGGCGACGCAGTAGAAGACCGAGTTGTGCACCCTGTAGGTCGGGTCCGCGTGCGTGGTGGGACGCGAGTCCTCGAAGCAGCCGCCCTGGTCGATCGCGATGTCGACGAGTACCGAGCCCGGCTTCATCCGCGAGACGAGCTCGTTGCTCACGAGCTTCGGCGCCTTGGCACCCGGCACCAGGACGGCGCCGATGACCATGTCGGCATCGAGGACGGCGCGCTCGATCTCGTAGGCGTTGGACGCGATGGTCTGCACGTGACCCTGGTAGATCGCGTCCATCTGACGCAGGCGCGCGATGTTGAGGTCGAGCAGGAGCACCTCGGCCTGCATGCCGAGCGCGATCGCGGCCGCGTTCTGGCCGGAGACGCCGCCACCGAGGACGACGACCTTCGCGGCGTAGGTGCCGGAGACACCGCCCATGAGGACGCCGCGGCCACCGTTCGCGCGCATCAGCGCGTGGGCACCGACCTGCGGCGCGAGCCGACCCGCGACCTCGGACATCGGGGCGAGCAACGGGAGCGACCGGTCCGGGAGCTCGACGGTCTCGTAGGCGATCGCGGTCACGCCGCGGGTGATGAGGGCGTCGGTGCACTCGCGCGAGGCGGCGAGGTGCAGGTAGGTGAAGAGGGTCTGGCCCTCGCGCATGCGGTGGTGCTCCTCCGCGATGGGCTCCTTCACCTTGAGGATCAGGTCGCCCGTCGCCCAGACCTCGTCGGCCGTGGCGAGGATCGTGGCGCCCGCGGCGACGTACTCCTCGTCGGTGATCGACGAGCCGAGGCCGGCGCCCTGCTGCACGGACACCTCGTGGCCGTGGCGTGCGAGCTCGAACACGCCGGCCGGCGTGATGGCCACGCGGTACTCGTGGTTCTTGACCTCGCTGGGGATTGCGACCTTCACGACAGTGCCTCCGTAGCCCGATGGTGCGATTGTCGAGAAGAATGGACCCAGAGCCAGGAAATCGGGAGTCATGCTGAATCAGATTCGGTATTGTCTGCCCATGGTCGCATCCCGTTCAGCCAAGCGTGCCCCCGCGTCATCAGCTCCGAATCCGGTGCACAGGCCGCTGGACGCGATCGACCGCGAGATCCTCACCGAGCTCGTCCGCGACGGCCGGCTCCCCAACAACGTCCTCGCCGAGCGGCTCGGCATCGCCGCCTCGACGTGCCTGCTGCGCACCCAGAACCTGATGAAGCGCGGGGTCATCCGCGGGTTCCGTGCCGACGTCGACCACTCGCTGGTCGGGGCCGACCTGCAGGCAATCGTGTCGGTCCGCGTGCGCCCGGGTGCTCGCGGCAGCCTGCTCGACCTCGGCCAGCGCCTCGCGCACGAGCCGGGGGTGCTCAACGTCTACTTCGTCGCGGGAGCGTTCGACTTCCTCGTCCACGTCGCGGCGTCCGACACCGAGGGACTGCGCAACTTCGTCACCCAGACCCTCTCGGCGCGACCCGAGACCGAGTCGACGCAGACCAGCCTGGTGTTCGAGCACATCCCGGGTGCGGGGATCGCCCTCTAGGAGCGGTGCGCTCGAGAGCGGTCGTTGTCCACGACGGTCGCGCGCTGCGGCCAGGGGCTGTCGGCCGCGCGCAGCGACTCCCAGCCCCCGATGCGCGAGGCGTACGCCGCCAGCACTCCGGCAATGGTCAGCGGCGCCGAGAACCGCCCCCCGAGCACGGCCGCCACGGCGTCCTCGAGCGCGACCCAGGTGAGCGGCATGTCGCGCTCCTCGCCGTCGCCCGCCGGACGGCCGCCCGGCGCCGGTGCGGGGTCGCGTGCCAGGTAGCAGCGGATGGTCTCGCTGGAGCCACCGGGTGAGTTCTCGAGATCCACGAGCACGTCCCAACGGCCCGCGACCAGGCCGGCCTCCTCGACGAGCTCGCGCGCCGCACCGTCGAGCGGGCTCTCGTCGGCGACGTCGAGGAGACCGGCCACCGGCTCCCACAGCAGCATCCCCACCGGGTGGCGGTACTGCCGCACCAGCAGGACACGGTCGTGCGCGTCGATCGCCAGCACGGCGACGGCGCCCGGGTGCGCGACGTACTCGCGCACGACGGTCTGCCCGTCGCCGAGGTCGACGGTGTCACGACGCAGATCCCAGACCCGGCCCTGCATGACGATCTCGGACTGCACCACGCGGCGCGGGTCCGGCTCGTCGGCGAGCGCGGTGGTGTCCCCCGGCCAGGTGGGGTCGAGGACGAAGTCGGTCACGTCAGACGTTCGCGAGCGCGGGCGTGACGCCGCGACGGGCGAGCGCCGCCTCGACGAGTCCGCGGAAGAGCGGGTGCGCCTTGGTCGGGCGCGAGCGCAGCTCGGGGTGGGCCTGCGTCGCGACGTAGTAAGGATGCACGTCGCGCGGCAGCTCGACGAACTCCACGAGCCGACCGTCGGGCGACGTGCCCGAGAACCAGAGCCCGGCCTCCTCGAGGCGGCCGCGGTAGTCGTTGTTGACCTCGTAGCGGTGGCGGTGGCGCTCGTCGACGTAGGTCTCGCCGTAGACCTCGCGCACGAGCGACCCGTCGGCGAGCTTGGCGGGGTAGAGGCCCAGGCGCATCGTGCCGCCCATGTCGCGCTCCCCCGCGACGACATCGCGCTGGTCGGCCATCGTGGCGATGACGGGGAACGGTGTCGCCTCGTCGAACTCGGCCGAACCGGCGCCCTCGAGCCCGGCGACCGTGCGGGCGTACTCGATGACCATGCACTGCAGGCCGAGGCAGAGACCGAGGGTCGGGATGCCGTGCTCGCGGGTGTAGCGCAGCGCCGCGAGCTTGCCCTCGATGCCACGTACGCCGAATCCTCCCGGCACGCAGACCGCGTCTACATCGCCGAGGAGCCGCTCGGCGCCCTCCGGCGTCACGCAGTCGTCGGAGGTGACCCAGCGGATGTTGACCCGGCAGTCGTTGGCGAAGCCGCCGGCACGCAGCGCCTCGGTCACCGAGAGGTAGGCGTCCGGGAGGTCGACGTACTTGCCGACGAGCGCCACGGTCACCTCGTGCGCCGGGTGGTGCACGCGACGGAGGAGCTGGTCCCATGCGGTCCAGTCGACATCGCGGAACGGCAGGTCGAGGCGGCGTACGACGTAGGCGTCGAGCCCCTCGGTGTGCAGCACCTTGGGGATGTCGTAGATGCTCGGGGCGTCGACGGCGGCCACGACGGCCTCGACGTCGACGTCGCACATGAGCGAGACCTTGCGCTTGATGCTGGCGGGCACCTCGCGGTCGGCCCGCAGCACGATGGCGTCGGGCTGGATACCGATGTTGCGCAGGGCTGCGACGGAGTGCTGCGTCGGCTTCGTCTTCAGCTCGCCCGACGGCCCGATGTAGGGCAGCAGCGAGACGTGCAGGAAGAAGACGTTGTCGCGACCGATCTCGTGACGGATCTGACGGATCGCCTCGAGGAACGGGAGCGACTCGATGTCACCCACCGTGCCGCCGACCTCGGTGATGACGACGTCGACGTCCGGGCTCGCCATCCGGCGGATGCGCGACTTGATCTCGTTGGTGATGTGGGGGATCACCTGGACGGTGTCGCCGAGGTACTCGCCGCGACGCTCCTTGGCGATCACCTGGGAGTAGACCTGACCGGTCGTGACGTTGGCCGACCCGTGCAGGTCGACGTCGAGGAAGCGCTCGTAGTGACCGATGTCGAGGTCGGTCTCGGCGCCGTCGTCGGTGACGAACACCTCGCCGTGCTGGAACGGGTTCATCGTGCCCGGATCCACGTTGAGGTAGGGATCCAGCTTCTGCATCGTCACGCGGAGACCGCGCGACTTCAGCAGGTTGCCGAGCGAGGAGGCCGTGAGCCCCTTGCCCAGGGAGGAGGCGACTCCTCCGGTGACGAACAGGTGCTTGGTCGTCTGCGGGTTGCTCACGGGGGACCAGATTATCAGCCGGGCAGGACAGCGGTCGACGGTGACGCTCGCGTGTTCGCCCCGGTCACCCGGCAGGCGGCACGAGCATGGCCCCGACGCGCAGGATGGCCCGGGCGTACGTCGCCGCCAGGGTCGACGGCACCGTCAGCGGCAGCTCGACGGTCACACCGACACCCGGGTGGTCCTGGTTGAACCACTGGGTCAGGGTCCCGTGGCACGGCCCCGTGCTGCAGGGGACGTCGACCGCACGCAGGTGCAGGGCCGCGGACAGGCGCAGCGACCAGATCCGCGCCTTCCCCGTCCCGAGGTCGACGGCGTTGAAGTGCTGGTGCAGGGAGACCACGAGGTCGGGTCGCAACCGGTCCAGGAAGGGCATCATCGCCCGCACCTCGGGCTCGGACGCCGGCGCGCGACCGGGCCAGAAGTAGGCGCGGTTGGTGTAGCCCGGGCTCCACAGGTAGGGGAAGTTGCGGTTGAGGTCGACGCCGTGCGCGTTCGGGCGGCTCCCCCGCGCCGCGCCGTCCGGGTTCATCGACACGATGGTCCAGACCTGCACCTGCGACGGCGGCGCGAGCCGGCGCACGGCGGCGACGACGTCGCGACCACGCGACTCGGTGCCGTGCATCTGCCCGAGCACCAGCAGGACGTACGGCGCCGTCGCGGGTCCCTGCCGGGTGGCGACGATCGCCCGGCCCTGCACCGACCGGCCGACCACGAGCGTGGCCGGGGCCTGCGCCCGCCACGCCCGCGCGAGGTCGGCGGCCGAGCGTGCCACGTGGTTCGGAGGCGCCGGCACCGGAGGTGCCTGCGTCGCGCGGGCGCCGGCGGCCGGCACCAGCGCCACCGCGAGCGCGGTGGCGACGGCGAGCACGGTGGTGCTGACGCGGGAGCCTCTCACCCGACCGACCCTACGAGCCGAGCGGTCGCAAGGGCGGCCGACGCTGCGGACGTCACGCGGATGCCAGCTCCGCGCGCAGCACCGCGAGTCCGACCGAGCCGAGTGCGAGGGCGCGCATGTGCCAGGCCTTGAGGTCGAAGTCGTCCCCCTCGGCGGCGCGCGCGTCGTCGCGTGCAGAGATCCACTCGCGCTCGCCCACCTTGTAGCAGATGGCCTGGCCGGGAAGCCCGAGGTAGCGGTCGACCTCGCTGTCGGCGAAACCGGGAGTCTGCAGAGCACGCACGCGCAGGAACTCGCGCGCGAGCCCGCGGTCCCACACGGCGCCGGGCACGGCACCGGTCACGTCGGCAAGCAGGGCCGGGTCGGCGTCGTCCGGGATGGCCAGGCCGAGGTGCAGACCGATGTCGATGACGACCCGGACGGAACGCAGCGACTGGTTGGACAGGAACCCGAGCTCGTCCGCCGGGTCGGCGTAGTAGCCGAGCTCGTCCATCAGCCACTCGGCGTAGAGCGCCCAGCCCTCGGCGTGGCCGGAGATCGTGGTCATCCGCTGGAACCGTGAGAGCCGCTCGCGCTGCAGCAGGGCGTAGGCGATCTGCAGGTGGTGACCCGGCACAGCCTCGTGGTGCCACACCGACAGCAGCCACCACGTGCGGAACCGATCCTCGCCGATGACGGGCAGCCACGTGCGTCCCGGGCGCGAGAAGTCTTCGCTGGGCCCGGTGTAGTAGGGCGCGGCGGCCGATCCCGGTGGTGCCAGCACCGCCTCGCACACGAGCATCTCCTCCGGGATGTCGAAGTAGCGGCCGGCGAAGGAGGCCGTGGTCTCGTCGGTGACGTGCTGCAGCCACTGCCGGGTCTCCTCGGCGCCCGCGATCGTGTGCGCGGGATCGACGTCGAGCCGGGCCTGGGCCTCCTGCGGCGTCACGCCGCCGTAGAGCCGGGACGCGCACTCCCGCATCCGTCGGGTGATCGTCGCGAGCTCGCCCCAGGCCCAGGCGTAGGTCTCCTCCGGGTCGATGTCGGCCCCGAGGTAGACCCGTGCCATCCGCACGTAGCGGTCGCGTCCGACGCCGTCGGTCTCCAGCGCGGCCGGGGCGTAGACGTCGGTGAGCCACCGCGCCAGATCGGCGTAGGCCGTGCTCGCGGCGGCCGCTCCGGCGGTCAGGCGCTCGGCAAGATCGGCGTCTCTGCCGGCGTAGCGGTCGACGAACGTGGCGAAGAACGACGCGGTGGCACCGCTCGGGGCAGGCGCTGCGCCCGCGGTGACGGCTGCCACCCGCGCGGCACCGAGCACCTGGCGGCGCGCGGGGAGCACGCCCTGCTCGATGCCGGCGGAGTAGGCGGCGACGAGCGTCTGCAGCGCGGCCGGCACGGCCTCGAGCCGAGCTGCGACCGTGGCCCAGTCCTCCTCGGAGGCGACCGCCATCACGGTGAAGACGCTGCGGACCTGCTGCAGCGGGCTGAAGAGGATGTTGATGGGGCGCAGGTGCTCCCGGGTCTCGTAGGTCGCCACACCTGCCCCGAGCCGCTCGCGCAGGACGGCGGCCGCGAGCCGGTCGTCGTCGTTCTCGGGCTCGAGCTGGTCCAGGTCCGCCAGCCAGCCGAGCGTCTGCGCGTGACGCGCGTCCTCCGCCTCGGGACTGAAGTCGGTGAGCAGGTGGTCGTAGCCGGGGACGCCCTGGTAGGTGGCACTGATCGGGTCCGCGGCGGCACCCTCGTCGATGACACGGCTGGCGAGATCGAAAACGGCGGTCAACGGGCGGCCTTTCGTCGGAGTTTGGCGAGCGGTGGCGAGTCTGCGGCCCGGTCGGCGGCAGCGAGGTCGAGCAGCTCCTGGGCGTGCGCCGCCGCCGACTCCGAGCCCTCGAGCCCGGCGAGCATCCGGGCCAGCTCGCGCACGCGGTCGTCAGCCTCCAGGACGCGGAGCCCGGACGTCGTGACCCGGCCGTCGTCGGACTTCTCGACCATGACGTGGCGGTCGGCGAAGGCCGCGACCTGCGGGAGATGGGTGACGACGAGGACCTGGCTGGTCCGGGCCAGCCGCGCGAGCCGACGACCGACCTCGACGGCGGCCCTGCCCCCGACGCCGGCGTCGACCTCGTCGAAGACGAGGGTCGGGACCGGGTCCGCGCCGGCGAACACGACCTCGACGGCGAGCATGACGCGCGACAGCTCTCCGCCCGAGGCGCCCTTGGCGATCGGGCGGGACGGCGCGCCGGTGTGCGGTGCGAGGAGCAGCTCGACCTCGTCGACCCCGGACACGCCGTAGGCCAGTCGCCGCATGCCTTCCGGCGTGTCGACCTCGAGTCCGCCGACCACCACGGCCTGCCGCATCTCGACGGCGAGCTGCGCGTGCGGCATCGCCAGATCCACCAGCTCGGTGGTGACGGCGGAGGCGAAGCGCTCCCCCGCCTCACGACGTGCGGCCGAGATCGTCCCGGCCAGGCTCCCGAGATCGGTGCGAAGCGAGTCGCGCTCGGACGTGAGCGAGTCGAGCCGCTCGTCGTCGCCGTCGAGCTCGAGGAGCCGCCGGGCGGAGGCCCGCGACCAGGCGAGCACGTCGTCGACGGTCGCGCCGTACTTGCGGGTGAGCGAGGAGAGCGCCGCGCGACGGTCCTCGACCGCAGCCAGGCGCACGGGGTCGGACTCCACCGAGGCGACGTAGGAGGCGAGGTCTCCGGAGACGTCCGCGAGCTGCGAGCCAACGTCGGCGAGCCGGTCGGCGAGCTGCCCGAGCTCGGCGTCGTGCTCGCGTTCGTGGTCGAGGGTCCGCCGCGCCTGCGCGACCAGCCCGAGCGCGTCGACCTCCGACACCGCGCTGTCGTCGGCGCGCAGCGCCGAGTGCGCCAGCGCGGCCGCCTCGCGCAGCTGCTCCGCGTAGGACAGCCGGGCTGCCTCGGCGCCGAGCTCCTCCGACTCCCCCGGCCGCGGGGACACGGCCTCGATCTCCTCGAGGCCGTGGCGCAGCAGGTCCGCCTCCTGCGCGCGCTCCCGCCCGTGCGCGGTGATCGCCTCCAGCTCGCGCTCGACCGCACGGAGCCGGTCGTACGCCGTGCGATAGACCGCGAGCGGACGGGCCACCGCGTCACCGGCGTAGCGGTCGAGCGCCTCGCGCTGGCGCGACGGCGACAGGAGTCGCTGCTGGTCGCTCTGGCCGTGCACCGCGACGAGGTCGTCGGCGAGCTCGACCAGGACCGAGACGGGCACCGACCGACCGCCCAGGTGCGCCCGGCTGCGGCCCTCCGCGGCGATCGTGCGTGCGAGCAGCAGGACGCCGTCGTCGAGCTCCCCTCCTGCGTCGAGAACACGCTCGACCACACCTGCGGCGACGTCGGTGACCCGACCCTCGACCTCGGCGCGCGGGTGCCCGGCCCGCACGATGGCCGCGTCGGAACGGCCGCCGAGCAGGAGTCCCAGCCCGGTCAGGACCATGGTCTTGCCGGCACCGGTCTCGCCGGTCACCGCTGTGAACCCGGCATGCGGCTCGAGGACGGCATCGTCGATGACGCCCAGGCCGCGGATGCGGATCTCCTCGATCACATCGACGAGCCGTTCTCGCCGCGGCGGCGCGTGCCGCGCCAGCCCTGCACGGGGAGATCGAACTTCGCCACGAGCCGGTCGGTGAACGGCGCCGGCTGGACGCGGGCGAGCCGGACCGGCGTCGGGTGCCTCGTGACCTCGACGCGTGCCCCCGCGGGCAGCTCGACGAGGCGGCGTCCGTCGCACCACAGCACGCCGTCGGTCTTCGCGGGCAGCAGCTCCACGGCGACACGGCTCGACGGTGACACGACGAGCGGGCGCGCGAACAGCGCGTGGGCGCTGATCGGGACGACGAGGAGCGCCTCGACCTCCGGCCAGACGACCGGTCCCCCGGCGGAGAAGGCGTAGGCCGTCGATCCCGTCGGCGTCGCGACCACGACACCGTCGCAGCCCCAGCGCGACAGCGGCCGCTCGTCGACGGCCACGAGCAGCTCGAGCATGCGCTCGCGGCTCTCCTTCTCGACCGACGCCTCATTGAGGGCCCAGGTGCGCGCGGTCTCGCAGCCGTCCACGGTGACGACGACCTCGAGGGTTGTGCGCTCCTCGACCGACCAGGTGCGGTCGACGACGGCCCGCACGACGCGGCTGACCTCCTCGACCTCCGCCTCGGCGAGGAACCCGACGTGCCCGAGGTTCACGCCCAGGAGCGGGACGTCGTAAGGGCGGGCCAGCTCGGCGCCCCGCAGGATGGTGCCGTCTCCACCCAGCACCACCACGAGCTCGCAGCCCTCGGCCGCATGCTCGAGGTCGACCGCGACGACGCCGCACTGTACGAGGGCGGCGGCCTCGTCGGCCTCGGCACGCACCTCGATGCCCGAGTCGCAGAGCTCCTGCGCCACCTCGCGAGCGAGAGTGACGGCCTCAGCGCGTCCGCCGTGCATCACGAGCAGGACCCGGCGTACCTCGACCGTCGGGATCACGCCCGGCTGGGTCACTGGGGTCCCTCCTCGATTGCGCGCGTCAGGTCGGTCTCGTCGAGCGGGTCGGCGCCGCGACGCAGGTGCAGGAAGTACTCGACGTTGCCGCTCGGCCCCGGAAGGGGCGAGGCGACGACGCCCGCGGTCCCCAGGCCGAGGCCCAGCGCCACACCAGCAATCTTACGGACGGTGTCCGACCGCAGCGCGGGATCGCGCACGACTCCGCCCGCGCCGACGAGCTCCTTGCCCACCTCGAACTGCGGCTTGACCATGAGCACGAGGTCCGCGTCGTCCGTGACCACCGCGGCGAGCGGAGGCAGCACGAGCGCGAGCGAGATGAAGGACAGGTCTCCGACGACGAGGTCGGGGCGGAACGGCAGCAGGTCGATGGTCAGGTCGCGCACGTTGGTGCGCTCGAGGACCGTGACCCGCTCGTCGGACCGGATCGGCCAGGCGAGCTGGCCGTAGCCGACATCCACGGCCAGGACCGCGGCCACGCCCCGGCGCAACAGCACGTCGGTGAAACCGCCGGTGCTCGCCCCCGCATCGAGTGCGTGGTGACCCGCGACGTCGAGCGCGAACGCGTCGAGGGCGCCGACGAGCTTGTGCGCCCCCCGCGAGACGTAGTCCGGCCCGTCAGGGTTGTCGCGAACGGCGATGCTCGCGGTCGCGTCGACCTGGGTGGCCGGCTTCAGCGCGACCACCCCGGCCAGCACGACCCGGCCGTCCTCCACCAGGGCCCGCGCCTGCTCGCGCGAGCGGGCGAGCCCGCGGTGCACGAGCTCGGCGTCGAGACGTCGCCGCGCCACGACTGGTCAGCGCACCTCGGCGTCGGACAGCGCGTCCTGCAGCCGTCGGTGGACGTCGTCGTAGACGGCGACGTGGTCCGGCGTCGGCAGGTCGGCGATCTCCTCCAGGCGCGCGGTGGCCGCGTCGACGCGGGCCTCACCGGTGACCTCGATGTCGCCCACCGACGCGAAGTGCTCGCGCGCCGTGAGCACGAACGGAAGGGCTTCGGACCGGGCCGCCTCCGACGACGCTGCCCCCGGTCCGACGGAGCCGCTGCCGTCGTCGAGCCGGTCGAGCTCGGCGTCGACCTCCTCGTCGTGCTGGTCCTCGACGAGGAGGTGGTCGCTCGCGAAGACGAGGCCGACCTGGGTCTCGACGTCGGCCTCGACGTCGCTCTCGTCTGCGTGCTGATCGGTCACGACCCGGACCCGTCGACGCCGTCGACCACGGGTGCAGCCGCGGGAACGGGCGCCGGTGCGGCCGGAGCGGCCGCGGGGGCGACCTTCTTCTTCACCGGGATCTTCTTCTTCGCCGGCGCCGCGGCCGGCGCGACCGCAGCTGCCGCCGGGCCGGCGTTCGCGGACCCGATCTGCGCCCGTACCTCGGCGAGCTGGGTCTCGAGCCGAGACACGTGACGGCGCACAGCGGCGAGCTCCTCCTCGCGCACGAAGCCCAGTCGTCCCGCCGCTCGGTCGACCTCGGTGCGGACGACGCCGGTGAGCAGCTCGCGGTTCTGCTTGCTGGTCTCGAGCAGGTCGTCGGCGAGACCCTGCACCTGCGAGGCGGCGACCGTGGCGGCGCTGACCGCGGAGTCGCGACCCGGCACGACGGGAACCTTCTCAAGATCGAGGCCCTGGCTGATCAGGGCCATGGCGGCCTCGCGTGCCTTCGCCACCGTGACCTCGGTCAGACCCGTGGCCAGCTGGACATATCCGCGCAACGCGTCGAGCACGACCGTCACCTCACTCACGTCACCGCGCACCGGGGAGGTGCGCCGTCGGTGCCCACGCTATCGCGAGCCCCTGCGGTAGCGTCCCCGACGTCAGAGGGTCGACGAACCGGGCGGAGGGAGTCGCGACATGGCCACCATCGAGACGGTCCGGACGGCGATCACGAGCCTGTCGGCACTCCTCGACGGGGCCGAGCCCGACTTCCGGCGCAGGATCCCGAGCCGCTCGGTCTCCCTCTGGGTCAAGGACCTCGACGTCGCGTTCGCGGGACGCCTGCAGTCCGGGGCCCTCGTCGACGTGGTCGAGATCGACCCTGCGGACCGCAAGGCGGCCGATCTCAAGGTCACGATGTCCAGCGACGACCTCCTCGAGGTGGTCGAGGGCCGGCTCCACGTCGCCAGCGGCATGGCCCACGGTCGGATCCGCGTCGACGCCCGGTTCCGCGACGTGCTCGAGCTGCGCAAGTTCCTCTGACCCGAGGGATCTCAGCAGGTGAGGGCAGCAACGACGTCGGCCGACCAACGACGCACGTCGTCCGGGGTGGTGGGATCGACCCGACCCTCGTCCTGTGCGGACCACGCCCGACGGCACCCGTCACGGAGATCGGCCAGCCCGTCGTCGGCGACGTCGCCGTCGATCTGCTCCAGCGCCAGCACGTCGGGTGCGGCGAGCAGCCCGCGCAGGTCGGCCGCGAGATACGTCGGTCGGCGGTGCCGCTCGGCTGCGAGCAGCGCGCCGACGTCAGTGACCCCGGTGAGCACGAGCAGGCTCGGGATGCCACTCGCGTGACCCGCCTCGACGTCGGTGTCGAGCCGGTCCCCGACGACGAGCGGCGCCCGGGCACGGACGCGCTCGACCGATTCGCGCATCAGCGGGGCGAAGGGCTTCCCCGCCACGATCGGCTGGCGACCGGTCGCCGCCGAGACTGCGGCGACGAGCGTGCCGTTGCCGGGCGCGATCCCCTCCGCGGTGGGGATCGTCAGATCGGTGTTCGTCGCGACGAACAGCGCGCCGGCACCGACCGCGTAGGACGCCTGCGCGAGCTCACGCCAGGACACATCGGGGCCGTAGCCCATGAGGACAGCAGCCGGTCCCTCGGAGGCGAGCGTGACCGGTTCGAGCCCGCATGCCCGCAGCGCCTCTGCGACCCCAGGACCCCCGACCGCCAGCACTCGGCTCGAGGCCGGGACGCGGGCCGCGACCTCGCGCGCCGCGGCCTGTGCCGAGGTCACGACGTCGGCGTCCTCGACATGGAGCCCGAGCTCGCGCAGGTGGTCGGCCACGACCGAGGGCGGTCGCGCGGCGTTGTTCGTGACATAGGCAGCGACGACACCACGAGCGACCGCCGCGGCGATCGACTCGACCGCATGGGCGACCGCACCCGGTCCGACGTAGACGACCCCGTCGAGGTCGAGCAGGAGCGCATCGAAGCCGTCGACCAGCACCCCAGCAGTCTCGACCGCAGGTGCCCCGTCCGTCGTCACGACAGCCGCTCGTCGGGGTCGCCCGCAGGATCCATGCCGGCATCCTCCCGCGCCGCGATCGTCGCGCGCACCTGTCGAAGCGCGTTCGCGTACTCCGGTCGGTCCGGCCGCATGACGGCGGCCATCGCCAGATGGTCTGCCGCCGTCGGGAACTGGCGCAACCGCCACAAGGACATGCCCAGACCGAACTGCGCATAGTCGTCGTCCGGAGCCAGCTCCACGAGCAGGCCGAACTCACGGGCCGCCTCCGTGAAGCGCCGGGCATCGAACAGCGCCCGGGCGAGAGCCTCGCGGATCGAGTGCGCGGTCGGCTCCTCGGTGGCGGCCCACGCGAGCAGCTCGGCTGCAGCTTCGGGGTTGCCGCTCGCGAGGAGGGCGCTCCCCCGACGGAACCAGTCGTAGGCCTCCCCCGCCGGGGGATCCGGCCGCGGGCTGTCAGCGGTCATCCCGTCATGGTCGCACGCGCTCAGCCGGGCGCCCGGGCCACCCGCGTGGCGGACGCGACTTCGACCTCGTAGCGGGAGGCGGGGCCGGCGCCGGTGCGGAAGAACCGGCGCCGCAGGCTCCCCTGGACCTCGAGCACGTCACCCGGTTGCCACTGCAGACAGCGCCGGCGGACCCCAGCGGCGAAGGCGGCGCAGTCCAGTGTGTCCACCCGCGCGGACGACGCCGACCTGAGGGCTCGCACGGGGCGGTCGACCACGAGCCGGAACGTGACGACCGCGTCGCCCGAGGACAGTTCGCGCTGGTCGGCGGCGGCGGCGAGCCGACCGCGGAGCCGGATGTCGTTCATCGCCTCGCCCGTGGCCTCGTCGGTCGTGGGGTGCGGCGTCCGTGCAGCCATGAGGTTCCTCCTCGCGCGGCATGCCCCGTCGGCTCCGCGTGCGTCGTACCCTGCGGACGGGGCACGACGCCCAGGCGGTCGCAGCGCGCCAGGGATGTGGACAGCGCACGGGAAGGGCCTGATGTGGACATGAGTCCGAGCGCGCCGGTGGACCTCGGCGACGAGGTCTGGCTGGTCGACACGCAGATGGGCGGCTACGACGGCATCACCGCCGGCTACCTGATCCGGGGCGAACGACCCTGCCTCGTCGAGACCGGCGCAGCCCGGTCGTCGGCCGGCGTCGTGGCGGCGCTCGACGCGCTGGGTGTCGGAGCCGACGATCTCGCCACGATCGCGGTGACGCACATCCACCTCGACCACGCCGGAGGTGTCGGGGACCTGGCCGCGGCGTTCCCCCGGGCGCAGGTCGTGGTGCACGAGGCGGGTGCCCGGCACCTCGCGGACCCGTCGCGCCTCATGCGCAGCGCGCGCATGGTGTTCGGCGACGTCCTCGACGAGCTGTTCGGGCCGTTGATCCCGACCGACGCCGAGCGCATCCGGGTCCTGACCGACGGCGACACCATCGACCTCGGCGGCGGTCGCACCCTCGGGTCGTTCGACTCCCCCGGCCACGCTCGCCACCACGTCGGGCTGCTCGACTCGCTCACCGGCGATCTCTACACCGGTGACGCGGCCGGGGTCTGGACCCCGGAGACCGGAGACCTACGGCCTGCGACGCCGCCTCCGGACTTCGATCTCGATGCCGCGCTCGCCTCGCTCGAGCGGATGCGCGAGCGTCGACCGACCCGGCTGCTGTTCAGCCACTTCGGTCCTGTCACGGACGTCGACACGACCCTCGACCGATCGGTCGAGGAGCTGCGGCTGTGGGTCGAGCTCGTGCGGGAGGCCCGCAGCGACGGCCTCGATCTCGACCACGCCGTGGTCCGGGTACGCGAACGGACCGCCGAGCGATACGCCCTGCGGTCCGTTCCCGAGGTGGAGCACAAGATCGAGGTGCTCTCCAGCACCGAGGCCGACGTCGCCGGCATCTGGCACTGGCTCGACCGTCAGTCCGAGCTGGAGCCCGGCGCGTCCTGAGCCGGTGGCTCCTGGAACAGCGACGCGGCGCCGTAGCCCCCGGTCGGGTCGTCCCCGACGTTGGCCAGGTCCTCGATGCTCGGCTCGTCGTCGTCCTCGTCCGAGGCGTCGTCGAGCGCCGGCGGCGCGAACTCGCCGAGGTTGTCCTCATCGATGTCGACGTCGACAAGCTCGAGGTCATCGTCGACGTCCAGCGTGACGACGTCGTCGAGCTCGTCCAGGTCCGCGTCGTCGACGTCGTCCTCGTCCGCCTCGTCGGCATCCTCGTCGTCGTCGAGGGTGTCGACCCAGACGATACCGTCGAGGTCGGCGAGGCGCTCGGCCGCGTCGGTCTCGTCGGCGTCGTCGACGTCAACGGTCTTGGCGAACCACTCGCGCGCCTCATCCTCGCGGCCGGCGGCGAGCAGTGCATCGGCGTAGGCGAACTTCAACCGGGCCGACCACGACTCCGTGCTCGTCGACTGCAGCTCCGGGCACTGCAGGGTGACGACGGCGGCATCGAGCTGGCCGAGGTCACGACGGGCGCCGGACGCCACGATGCGCATCTCGACGCGGCCGGCACGATCGAGGCGATCGACCTCGTCTGCACCGGCCATCGAGATGGCCCGCTCCGGGCGGCCGAGGCCCCGCTCGCAGTCGGCCATGATCGGCCAGTAGCTGTCCGAGCCGGAGATCCGGCGCGCAGCGCGGAACTGCGCGAGCGCGTCGGCGTACTCGCCGGCGGAGTAGGCCGCGATGCCTGCAGCCTCCCGTACGACGGCGAGTCTGCCGCCACGTGCGACGGCGGCCTTCGCGTGCTCCCACGCGAGGTCGGGACGGTCCTCGAGCAGACGCGACGTCATCACCAGGTGGCGCGACACGATCTCGGCAGCCTCGACGGACAGCGTCCGCATGTCACCGCGGATCTCCTTGTCGAGCTCCTGACCGGTGACGTCGGCCGGGATCGACGGGCCGACCGGACGGGTCGGACGCTGGTCGCCGCGGTTCTCGTAGCGACCACGGCCGCTGCGGTCCGGACGGTCGTACGACGGACGACCCTGACCCCCCTGCGGGCGGTCGCCGTAGGAACGCTGCGGACGATCACCCTGCGGACGATCACCCTGCGGACGGTCACCGTAGCTGCGCTGCGGACGGTCACCCGAGGGACGACCCTGACCGCCCTGGGGACGGTCGCCGTAGGAACGCGGGGGGCGGTCGTCGTAGCTGCGCTGCGGACGGTCACCCGAGGGACGACCCTGACCGCCTTGCGGGCGGTCGCCGTAGGAACGCTGCGGACGATCACCCTGCGGACGGTCACCGTAGGAACGCTGCGGACGATCACCCTGCGGACGGTCACCGTAGGAACGCGGGGGGCGGTCGTCGTAGCTGCGCTGCGGACGGTCACCCGAGGGACGACCCTGACCGCCCTGGGGACGGTCGCC
>JADGOZ010000068.1 GCA_017882705.1 Candidatus Nanopelagicales bacterium
ACGCGGTGCCCGCGTGTCGCACGACACCGCAGTGGCCTCGGTCCGGCCCGCAAGTGCGGCGGTGGATGTGGCGTTGGCCGACGGTTCGCGGCTGTCTGCCGCTGTGGTGGTGGTCGCCGCGGGTGCCTGGGTGGCGCGCCTGCTCGATGGCCTAGTGGAGCTTCCGCAGCTGCGAGTGACACAGCAGCAGGTCTTCCACTTTCCGCGTCTCGACCCGAGCGCGCCGCCGTGGCCGAGCGTGATCCACGACGACGGGCACGGCGTGTATCACCTGGCCGGAGGACGCGACGGCGGCATCGCCGACGACCGCAAGATCGGCGAGCACGACCGCGGCACGCTCACCACGGCAGACGGTCGCGACGGCGTCGTCGACCCGCGGTCACGATCGCGTGTGATCGAGTACGTGCAGCGGTGGCTACCTGGCCTGGACGCGACGCCGCGGTCGTCGACGACGTGCCTCTACACGACGACGCCGAGCGAGGAGTTCATCCTCGACCGGGTCGGGCGAGTGATCGTCTGCTCACCGTGTTCCGGGCACGGCGCCAAGTTCGCCCCCTTGATCGGTGAGCTGGCCACCGACCTCGTGACCGGTGAAGCCGAGGTTCCCGAGCGGTTCAGGCTGCGCACGCACCGGCTCGGGTCGCGCGGCAGAGTCTCACTCTGAGTCGCGGGCGCGCGTCGGGGGTCCGAGGATCAGTGCCCTGAGCCCGTCGGCGTCCAGTAGGTCGGCCGGCGCGACGGTCTGGCCGGAGCGGACGTAGTGGAACGCGGCGCGGACACGGTGCAGTCGATCATCCGGGATGCCGTTGAGCCTCGCCCAGGCGAGCCGATAGGCGGCGAGCTGGACGGCGGCCGCACGCGCCGCAGCGCCGGTCGGGCAGGCACCGGTCTTCCAGTCGACGACCTCCCAGCCCTCCGCTGCGCTGCCGAAGACGGCGTCCATGCGTCCGCGCACGACGGTGCCGTCGACCGCCATGTCGAACGGGACCTCCACGGCCGCGGGCGTGCGCGCTGCCCACCGGCTCTGCTCGAACGCCTCGCGCAGAGCGAGGAACTCCGAGTCGTCGGCCTCCGCGTCCGCGGCTCCGGGAAGCTCGTCCACATCGAGGAGCGTCTGGAGCTTCCAGCGCTGCTCGAGCCATGCGTGGAATGCCGTGCCGCGGCGCGCCCACGGAGCCGGTGGCGTCGGCACCGGACGTCGCAGCCTCCGCGCGAGTTCGTGCGGGTCGCGTTCGAGCTCGACGAGCTGTGACACCGACAGCTGACGCGGCAACGCGATGTCGACGGTGCCACCTAGCGCCAGCCGATCACGTTCGGCCAACAGCGCGTCGACGTCGGCGCGCCACTCGGCGACGCGGCCGAACGGCAGCGCCGGCGCGGGGTCGACGTCGGCCTCGGCACAGGCGCGGACCAATGCGGCGCCGGACTCGACGGCGGCGCGACGGCCCGGCACACCAGGATTTCGGGAGCCCAGCGGGTCGGCCGGCCACAACGCCGTGGCGGCGTCGGCGACCAGCGGGTTGATGGCGTCGGGCTCGGGCTCGAACCACTCGTCGACGTGCGCGAAGTCACGCAGCTCGGTGAGGAAGGGCGACGCCTCACGGGGTGTCTTGGTGGTGTCCCAGCGGTATCCGGAGGCCAGGAGCAGGTGGCGGGCTCGCGTGAAAGCGACGTAGGCGAGGCGTCGCTCTTCCTGGTAGTGCCGCGTGGTCAGCTGCGCGTGGTGGCGGTCGAGGCGGTCGCGGACCTCGCGGCGGTCGGCCGCACCCGCGAGTTCCAGCGCCGGCAGATCGGACGCGTCACCACGCAGCGGACCGGGCAGCTCGTGCCGAGCCTTGGTCCAGTTCATCCCTTGCGGCTTGGCGGGAAAGACGTCCTCGACGAGACCTGGGACTGCGACGACGTCCCACTCGAGGCCTTTCGCGCCGTGCACCGTGAGCACCTGCACCCGCTCGGTCTCGACGACGACGTCAGCTGCGTCGAGCCCGTTCTCTTCCTGCTCTGCCGCATCGAGGTAGGCGAGGAACGCGCGCAGCGTCGACTCCTCTGCCTCGGTGGCGAAGCGGGCGGCCTCGTCGAGGAATCGGTCGAGGTGGGCTCGGCCGATCGCCGCGCGGTCGGGGCGGGCCGCGACCTCGACGTCGATCCCGATCGTCCGCTCGACCTCGGCGACGAGCTCGGCCGGGGGCGAGGCCGCCCGCCGGCGCAGGCGACGGAGTTCGGCCGACAGCGCCGCGAGACGCCGATAGCCCTCGGCGGAGTACTGGCCCGGCTGCCCGAGATCGTCCAGCGCCTCCGCGAGGCTGACCGGCTCGCGGTCGCCCGACGGCGCGTCGGAGTCGGGCTTGGCGAGCCACGTCGCGCGACTGTTCAGCGCGACCAGATCCGACGGGCCGATTCGCCAGCGCGCGCCGGTCAGCAGGCGCATCAGTGACGCGCCTGGCTTGTGGTCGGCGACGACGCGCAGCGTGGCGACGACGTCGACGATCTCGGGGGTCGTCAGCAGGCCGCCCAGGCCGACGACCTCGACCGGCAGCCCACGCGCCTGAAGCGCCTCCGCGACGATCGGGATCTGCGATCGCCTGCGCACCAGCACCGCGGCCGTGCGCGTGCCAGCGGGAAGCGCCTGCCATGTCTCGTGTATCCGCTGGGCCAGCCAGCCCGCCTCATCGGTCACCGTCTCGGTGCACGCCACCCGGATCGTGCCGGGACCGGCCTCGGAGTGGGCCTGCAACGCCACGGTCACGTGACTCGTCCGCAACGACTCGGCGACGGCGTTCGCGGCGTCGAGGATCACGCGGTCGTTTCGGAAGCTCGTAGCGAGCGGGTACACCGTCGCGAGTGCCCCGTCGACGCGCCGGAACCGCCGGTCGAAGACGCCGATATTGCCGGCCGACGCTCCCCGCCAGCCGTAGATCGACTGGAACGGGTCACCGACCGCGGTGACGGGGTGCCCCTCGCCGAACAGGCCGTGCAGCAGTTCGACCTGCGCGTGACCGGTGTCCTGGTACTCGTCGCGCAGCACGGCGGCGTAGCGGCCGCGTTCGATCGCCCGCACGTCGTCGATGCGTGCGAGTCGGGCCGCGATGCTCATCTGGTCGCCGAAGTCGACCGCTGGAACACGCTCCTTCGCCGC
>JADGOZ010000069.1 GCA_017882705.1 Candidatus Nanopelagicales bacterium
ACGGGTTCTTGAGGACGAGGAAGCCCTCATGGCCGTCCGGAACGTGCTCCCCCTTCTCGTCGAGGATCTCCGCCTCCTGGCCGAAGAACGGCTTGCCGCCGGATCCGGGTTTGAGCGGCATGCTGGGCACCGAGGTGATCTGGAAGGATCCGGTCTCGGTCTGCCACCAGGTGTCCATGATCGGGCAGCGCGCTTTGCCGATGACCCGGTGGAACCAGTGCCACGCCTCAGGGTTGATGGGCTCGCCGACCGACCCGAGCAGCCGCAGGCTCGACATGTCGAAGCCGTTGGGGATGTCGTCGCCCCACTTCATGAACGTGCGGATCGCGGTGGGTGCGGTGTAGAGGATCGAGACACGGTACTTCTCGACGAGCTCCCACCAGCGCCCGTTGTGCGGGGAGTCCGGGGTGCCCTCGTACATCAGCGACGTCGCGCGGTTCGCCAGCGGGCCGTAGACGACGTAGGAGTGGCCGGTGACCCAGCCGATGTCGGCGGTGCACCAGAACACGTCGGTGTCGGGCTTGAGGTCGAACACGTTGCGGTGCGTGTAGGTCACCTGGGTGAGGTAGCCACCCGTGGTGTGGAGGATGCCCTTGGGCTTACCCGTGGTCCCCGAGGTGTAGAGGATGAACAGGGGGTGCTCCGCGTCGAACGCCTGCGCCTCATGGGTCTCCGGCTGCGCATCGACGAGGTCGTGCCACCAGACGTCCTTGTCGGTCCACTCGACGTCCTGCCCGGTGCGCTTCACCACGAGCACGTTCCTCACCGAGGGCGACGCCGCGACGGCCTCGTCGACCGCGGGCTTGAGCGCCATCGGCTTGCCCTTGCGATTCCCGCCGTCGCTGGTGATCACCAGGACCGCCTCGGCGTCCTCGATGCGCGAGCGCAGCGCCTCGGCGGAGAACCCGCCGAACACCACGGAGTGCACCGCGCCGATCCGCGCGCAGGCCAGCATCGCTATGGCGGCCTCCGGGATCATCGGCAGGTAGATGGCCACACGGTCACCGGCCTGCACGCCGAGCGACTCGAGGGCGTTGGCGGCCTTGGAGACCTCGGTCAGGAGCTCGGCGTAGGTGATGTCGCGGGTGTCGCCGGGCTCGCCCTCGAAGTGGTACGCCACCTGCGCGCCGTGACCCGCGGCCACGTGCCGGTCGACGCAGTTGACCGCGACGTTGAGCCTGCCGCCGTCGAACCACTTCACGAACGGCGCCCCGGACCAGTCGAGCGCCGTGTGCCACGGTGTCTCCCACTGCAGCCCGCGCGCCTGCTCCTCCCAGAAGCCGACCAGGTCGGCCGCCGCCTCGTCATGGAGCGCCGCGGTCGCGTTGGCCTGCGCGGCGAACTCCGCCGACGGCGGGAAGGACCGGTCTTCGTGCGACAGGTTCTCGATGGCGTCGTGGCTCACGTCGCTCCTTGGGTCGGAGGGCACTGTCGACGGTCGACGACGGTGCCGTGGGTCATGGGGCGTTTCTACCGCAGGGCGGGGTTGCGCGGACGTTGCATGCCCAGGTTCGGCCCCCGCCCGGCGCAGGTCGCCGCCAGGGACCGAACCTGGCGGTCAGCGGGAGCCGGTCGGCAGGATCGGGTGGCCGAAGGTCGCGGCGGTGACGCCGGCGGCTGACGCGTACCAGGCCTCGAACGCCGTGAGCAGCCCGAGGTAGCCGCCGATGTGGCTGATCGTGCTGTTGCCGGCGAAGGCGCCGACGGTGAGCGCGATGAAGGTCAGCGACAGCGTCACGAACACCAGGACGAGGATCGGGCTGGTGCGCAGCGCGGCGAGGGTCATGTAGAGCGTGAAGATCGTCCAGGCGAGGAGGAAGACCCCGATGCCCTTCTCCGCGTCTGCGGCGGGGAGGCCCGCGACGACGAACTTCACCAGCGCGGCGAAGGACAGCCAGAACGCGCCGTAGGACGTGAAGGCGAGGGCACCGAAGACGTTGCCCTTCTTGAACTCCCACATGCCGGCGAGGACCTGGGCGAAACCGCCGTAGAAGAGGGCGATCGGGAGCACGACGGCCTCGACCGTCTTCGGCAGGATCCCGGCGTTGAAGGTGCTCAGGACGAACGTGGTCATGGCGAAGGCGGCGAGCCCAAGGGGTCCGGGGTCGGCGATGGACGCGCTGTCCGCGGCGGGTGCGGGGGTGGTGACGACGGTCGGGGCGTTCTCGACGGCGATGGCCATGATCAGGTCCTCCGTGCTCGGTGGCCGGGTGAGGTGGTGGCGCGAACGTAGGTGGCCCACGTCACATCGGGGAGTACCTGCGCGACCCCGTGCGCCTGACGGGGTCGGTCCGGAGCCAGGCGGGTCACGGACGACGACCGGGTTGCGCCGAAGCGCCGTCATGACGCGCCGAACGGTCGGTGCCGACGTCACCGCGTGACGGACGTCGGCCCGCGTGTGTCGGCCGTGTGTCGGGGCAGGTGCGCGGACTAGCGCGAGGCCTCGAGCTCCTCCGGCGTGTGCAGCCGCACCATGGCAGCCGGCGTCGTGCGCGGCACCCGGTCGTGCGTGCGCAGCGACACGATGACGGCGGTGCCGAACGCGAGCGGCACGGTCCACGCGGCCGGCTGCTCGAGCAGGGCGCCGACGAACCCGTGGAAGGGACCGAGCGTGAGGACGAGCGCGACTGCGGCGAGGGCGGAGGTTCCGCCGACGAGCAGCGCCGCGGTGGCTCCGCGCACGGTGAGGCGCGGCCACCAGATCCCCAGGACGAGCAGGGGGCAGAAGGTGGACGCCGCCACGGCGAACGCGAGGGTCACGGTCTCGGCGAGATCGGCGCGCGCGGCGCCGAGCGCGAGCACGAACGGCACGGCGATCGCGATCGTGGTGGCGATGCGGAAGCGACGTACGCCGTCGCCGAGCCGGCGGTCGTGGGTCAGCACGTCCTGCGACAGGACTCCCGCCACCGACACCGACAGACCACTCGCGGTGGAGAGGAACGCCGCGAAGGCACCGGCTGCGACGAGGGCCGAGAGCGCCTCGCCGAGCCAGCCGCCGAACACGCGACCGGGCAGGACCAGCACGACGGTGTCAGCGGCGGACGTACCGGCGAGCTCGGGTGTGTAGACCCGTCCGAGCGCGCCGAACACCGGCGGGAAGAGGTAGAAGACGCTGAGCAGCACCAGCACCGAGAGCGTCGTGCGTCGCGCCGCGCGGCCGTCGGGGTTCGTGTAGAAGCGCACGAGCACGTGCGGCAGACCCATCGTGCCGAGGAACGTCGCGAGCACGATCGAGTACGTGGAGTAGAGCGGGTACTCGCGGCCGCCGAATCCCGACAGTGGCGTCCCCCAGTCGCCCACCGCGAACGCGGGCGACCCGCGGTGGAACCACGCGGCCACCAGGAGGGCCGCCGGCAGGGCGATCGCCACGAGCTTGAGCCAGTACTGGAACGCTTGCACGACCGTGATCGAGCGCATGCCTCCCGCAGCCACGGTCACGCCGACGACGACGGCGACCACGAGAGCGCCGACCCACTGCGGCGCACCGGTGAGCGCGTGCAGCGTGATGCCGGCGCCCTGCAGCTGCGGCAGCAGGTAGAGCCAGCCGATGAGGACGACGATCACCGAGGAGACGCGGCGCAGCCGCAGCGAGCCGAGGCGCATCTCGGCGAAGTCGGGGAGCGTGTAGGCGCCCGAGCGGCGCAGCGGTGCCGCCACGAGCACGAGCAGGACGAGGTAGCCGACGGTGTAGCCCACGGGGAACCAGAGCATGTCGACGCCGTAGGACAGGACCAGCCCGGCGATGCCGAGGAAGGACGCGGCCGAGAGGTACTCACCACCGATCGCCGAGGCGTTGAGCAACGGGCTCACCGAGCGTGACGCGACGAGGAAGTCCGACGTGGTCCGGGAGACGCGCACACCGAACGTGCCGATGACCACGGTCGCCGCCACGACGGCGACGACCGCCGCGACGGGCCACCAGGAGCTGGTCACGTCACGACCTCTCGACGAGGTCGACGAACGCGGCCTCGTTGCGCTCGGCATGGCGGACGTAGGCCCACGCAGCGCCGCAGATCGCCGGGAACACGGCGACGCCGAGCACGAACCAGCCGACCGCGAGACCGCCCACCCGACCTTCCCGCACGCTCGGGAAAGCCAGGAAGACCAACGGGATCCCGACCACGACGACGGCGACGCCGAGCACCACGAGCACGGCGAGCCGCAGCTGCGCCCGCCGCAGCGACGTGAGCATCGTGACGCCGAGCTCGGTCTGGTCGTGCACGTCACGGCGTACGCCCCGGCGCGACGTCGTGCGTGCGGCGGCGGTCCGCGGGTGCACGACCGTGACCCGCTTCGCGGGCCGCTCGGGCGTGCTCACCGGTGGCTCACCGGCCCAGGCGTGCGCTGCGGACGAGACGGTCGCGCAGCGCGCGCGTGTGCCGCCGCGACACAGCGAGCACGGAGTCTCCGACGCGCAGGCTCATCCGTCCGCCGTCGCTGCGCACCTCGTCGATGGCGCTCAGTGCGACGAGCCATCGGCGGTGGATGCGCACGAAGCCGGCGTCGGCCCACTGCTCCTCGAGGTGGGCGAGCGAGACGCGCACCAGGTGCCGGCCGTCCGCGGTCACCAGTCGCGCGTAGTCGCCGTGCGCCTCGACGTAGCGCACGTCGGACCGCTTGACGAAACGGGTCACGCCGCCGAGCTCCACCGCGATCGTCTCGTCGGTGCCCTCGACGGCGTCCGCCGGAGCGGCGGGCGCGACAGCGACGCGCTCTCGCGACTCGACGACCCGGCGCACGGCCTCGGTCAGGCGCTCCTCGCGCACCGGCTTCATGACGTAGTCGACCGCGTTGAGGTCGAACGCCTCCACCGCGTGCGAGTCGTACGCCGACACGAAGACCACCGCGGGCGGGGAGGCGAAACGCCGCAGCACGCGGGCGAGGTCGAGCCCGTCGAGCCCGGGCATCCGGATGTCGACGAACAGCGCGTCGACGGTCGTGGTCTCCAGCAGGCGCAGGGCCTCGGCGCCGTCCGGTGCGATGAGCACCGTGGCGATCCGCGCGTCACGCTCGAGCAGGTAGGTGAGCTCCGCGCGGGCGGGCGCCTCGTCGTCGACCGCGAGCACACGGAGGCCGGCGGTCGGCTCGTCGCTCATGCGTGCACCCCCGGGGAGAACTTCGGAACGCGCATCGACACCTTCGTGCCGAGTCCTGGCCCAGTCTCGACCACGAGGCCGTACTCGTCGCCGAACACCTGGCGGAGCCGCTCGTCGACGTTGCCGACTCCGATCGAGTCGCTGTCGCCCTCGCCGACCAGGGCGCGGCGGATCTGCTCGGGGTCGGCGCCGATCCCGTCGTCCTCGACCGAGATCGTGCAGTCGGCGCCCGCATCCTCGGCGAGGATCGTGATGCGGCCCGGCCCGGCGCGCCCCTCGAGCCCGTGCCGCACGGCGTTCTCGACCAGCGGCTGCAGGCAGAGGTAGGGCACCGCGACCGGCAGCACCTCGGGTGCCACGCGGACGGTGACCTGCAGCCGGTCGCCGAAGCGAGCGCGCTCGAGGGTGAGGTAGCGGTCGATCGAGCGCAGCTCCTCGGCCAGCGTCGTGAAGTCCCCGTGCCGACGGAACGAGTAGCGGGTGAAGTCCGCGAACTCGAGCAGCAGCTCGCGGGCGTGCTCCGGATCGGTGCGGACGTAGGACGCGATCGCCGTCAGGGCGTTGTAGATGAAGTGCGGCGAGATCTGCGCGCGCAGCGCCCGCACCTCGGCCTCCGCGACCCGGGCACGGGACGCGTCGAGCTCGGCGAGCTCGACCTGCGACGACACCCAGCGAGCGACCTCCGTGGTGGCGCGTGCGAGGACTGCGGTCCTGTCGTCGGTGACCGCGACGAGCGTGCCCACGACGCGCCCGTCGACGACGAGCGGCGCCACGACGAACCACGAGCCGGCGCCGTCGTCGCGCAGGGACGCTGCGACGACCGACCGACCGGTCTCCAGGACCGACGCGACGTTCGCCATCTCGAGCAGCTCCGACCCCGGGCCCTCGGCCGCCAGCACGCGCTCGGTGTCGGTGAGCGCGACGCCGCGCGAGCCGAGCAGGGCGCGCAGGTGGCGCGCAGCGCTCGTGGCGGCCTCGGTCGTCAGCCCCTCGCGCAGGGCCGGGGCCGCGAGCGACGCCGTGTGCAGGGTCGCGAACGTGGCGCGATCGGCCTCGCTGCCCAGGTCGCGTCGCCGCAGCAGCAGCCAGATGAGCAGCCCGACGACGAGCACCGCGACGATCGCGCCGGCGATCGCGAGCGGAGTCATCCGGTGACCGTATCGGTGGGTGGGTGCCCGAGGAGGACGGACGCGTGGCTCGTAGCGTGAACCCGTGCCCCAGGACCCGCTCGCGCCCCTCGTCGACCTGCCCGGAGTCGCGGACGCGGTCCAGCGTGCGCGGTCGGCGGTCGACGGCGTGCTGTGGGACCGGGCCGTCCGGGCTCGGGTGGCCGAGGTCGTGGCCGTGTCGAGGCTGCGCGGCGGATGGGCATCGGCCGCGATCGACGGCGCCGAGGTGCGGCCGGACGCCCTCGTGTCGGGGGACGCGCTCGACGGCTCGCCGATCGGTCGCGTGGTCGCGGCATCGCTCGCGCTGCAGGCGGAGATCCCGGCGCAGGTCGATGCGTTCGGCCGCTCGCCGCTTCAGGTGCTCTCGCGGCTGCACAGCGTCGTGTCGGTCGGCTTCGTCGACGGCGAGCTGCGCGGTCGCGTGCGGACCGAGGCGGCTCCTGCGGCCGACGACCCGCTACGACTCGGCGGGCTCCCCGCGGCCGGTGACGCCGCGCGTCGGATAACTGCGCTCGCGGGCATCCTCACGCGCCCGACGGTCGCTCCGGCGCTCGTCGTCGCGGCCGTCGCGCACGCCGAGGTCGCGGTCACGCGACCCTTCGCGTGGGGCTCCGGGCTCGTCGCGCGGTCGGTGACGAGGCTCGTCCTCGCAGCGCGCGGTGTGGATCCCGACGGCGTCACGGTGCCCGAGGCGGGGCTCTTCGCTGCCGGGAGGTCGGCGTACGCCGAGGCCCTGCGGGCCTACGCGGGCGGGGAGCCGGACGGGGTCGCGCGGTGGCTCGTGCTGCACGCCGAGACCGTGCGCGTGGGTGCCGAAGAGTCGAGACGGATCCTCGCCGACCTGCCCTGACGCAAGCCGATCGGACAGGAAGGCGCGGAAACGGTAACGCCGGAAAGTCAAGAGGCGAGAGGACTTCCGTCTGCGGTCCGACCGGAGTACACAAGGAAGAGAGCTCCCCTCGGGGAGGTGGCACTCACGGGAAGGGCGACCGAGAGAGCATCACACGAACAGAGCACGGGAAACCCCGGGCACCCACGCGGCGGACCACCCTCGTAACGGGAGTCACGGACGGGGCAGCTTCGCGCCCCCGGCCGGACGTATCGCGCCAGCGCATGATCGCCCGGTAGCTCGTGCCCGCAGACGGGGTCCCGCTCGCGGGGCCCCGTCCGTGCGTCGCGGGGCCGATCCGTCGAGCGGCCGTGGGCGGTCGGTCTACGCGGTCGTCCAGCCCATCCCGGAGAAGTCGCCCGGCTGCAGACCGGGGCATGCGACGCGGTAGGCGTCGAGCAGGTGCTGGTCGGCGAGGCTGACGCGCACCGGCCAGCTGCGCGACCCGCTCGTCAGCGTGAGCGCCACGGTCGGCGGCGGCATCACCGAGCTGCATGCGGCCGCCCAGTCGACGGCCAGTCGGGCGTGGCTGCCTCGGACGTCGGACGACACCGTGAGGATCGTGGGGACGGCGCCGTTGCGGATGTCCTCAGGCGCCGTCGCGTCGGCGATCTGCACGCGCTGCGCGCTGGTGGCGACGTCGACCTGCATCCGGAGCCCGACCATCGTCGGGTCGCCGCCCGGGGGGAGCTCCCGGACGACGGCGTCCGGCGAGTACCCCGCGAGCCGCATGGTGACGGTGGCGGGCGGGATGCCCGCGCACATCTGGGCGAGCAGGTGGGTCACGGTCGCCTGCTGGGCGGGGGAGAACGGCACGAGGAGCGCCCCGCCGTAGCTGGCGTCGGCGGGACCGACGGTCGCGAAGAGATTGAGGCCGGCACGCTGCGGCTGCGTGCGGTAGCCCCCGGGGTCGGGCACGTAGGCGTCGTCGAGGCGCGGGTGTGCGCAGTCCGTCACGCGGATCCGCACCGGCACGACGATGTCGGTGCCGTCGGGAGCGAGCACGAGGTTGCTCGCGATGTGGACCGACGTGCCCGGTCCCGGTGTGGGCGCCACCATGAGGTCGTGGCCGAAGCCGTTGTGCACCGTGGCCTCGACGGTGAGGACGCGCGGCGCGGGGTCGCCGGTGATGCGCGTGGCCGTGGCCGGGACGAGCTCGGTCAGCTTCTGCTGCACGCACGGCCCGACGATGCTGTCGACCCAGCTCCCGCCGTCGGCGAGGGGGAGGTCGACGAGCCCTGTCGTGGTGCGCCCGTAGGCGTCGGTCTGCTCGATGCGCAGCCGGAAGTCCGCCGGCGTGGCCGCCGTCGCGTCACCCTGGTCGCAGCCGACGACGGCGGCGACGTCCGCGACGGTCGCCCCGTCCTGCGCAGCCGTGGCGGAGTGCGCGTGCGCGGTGGACGCCCGGATGCCCGGTCCCACCACGCTGAGGATGCGCACCGTGTCGCCGGAGTGCGCCGGGACCGCCCGGTAGGTCGAGACGAGAAGGCCGGTGCCGTCGTTCGTGACGCCGGTGCCGGACCCGTCCGACACCCAGTTGGCGAGAGTGACCGAGACGGTCGTGTCCTGCGCCGGCGGGCGGCTCCGGACGTACGCAGTCGTGGCGGTGCCGGCGACGAGGACGACCGCGGCGGTCGCGGCGACGGCCGCGCGGTGCCGACGTAGCCACGGGGTCACGCCGGTGGACTGCAGGCGCTCGGTCCAGGTGACCGCGTCGTTGCCCTCGAGCAGGTCCTCGGGCGGCTGCACGTCGAGGGAGGAGGCGTGGTCGATCACCGACCCGAGCTCGTCGAGCTCGAGCCGTCCGTCGCCGACGTCCCCCACGCGCGCAGCGTACGTGCCGGTGCGCGCCCCTGCGCCGCCGATGTCAGCCGGTCGCCCAGCCGAACTGGGCGAGGTCGCCGGGCACCGTGCCCGCCGGGCAGGCGGCGGTGTAGGCGCGGGCGAGCTGCGCCTGCCCGAGGTCGACGCGGTAGGGGTACGTCGTGCCGTTCGCGTTCACGACGAGCCAGGCCAGCGGCGGTCCGACGACCGAGCTGCACTGCGCCGCCCAGTCGACGCTGACGACGACGCGACCGTGGCTGACGTCGGTCTTCACGGTCGAGACCGTCGCCGGGCCTCCGGCGACGTAGGCGCCGAACGGGAACGAGCCGTCGGAGAGCACCACGCGCGATCCCGGCGTACGGATCTCGACCTGCGCGCGCAGGACCACGCCGTCCTGCGGAGTGGCGAAGCCGTACGCCGCTCCGGCTGCAGCCGGCTCCGGCACCGCCGACAGGACGCGCGCCGTCACCCCGGGCGCCCCGGCGCACATCTGGCGCTCGCCGGCAGCGATCGCCGCCCGCTGCAGGGGCGTCCACGTGACGAAGATCCCCGCGCTGGTCTGACCGCCGGTGGACGGCGTGGTGAACAAGCTGAGGTCGTTGGGCACGGTCCGACCGGGTCCGATGCCGTTGCCGACGTACGCCGGAGGTCCCACGACCTGAGGCGTGCAGTCGTCGAGCTGGATCGCGACGTGCTGGACGGCGCTCTCCCCGGACAGGAGGTCGGTCTGCTCGACCGTCGGTTCGACGGCGGTCGACGTGCTGCTGACGCCCTCGATCCGGAGGTTCTGCTCGAGGCCGTTGTGCAACGTGATGTCGGCGTGGACGACGCGCCGCGCGACGTCGGTGCGCAGCGCGACCTCGGTGACGGTGACGGACTCGCCCACCCGGGTCTGGAAGCAGTTCTGCGCGGATGTGTCGGCGAGCTGCGCGGCGACCGGGCTGGGCAGGGTCAGCTCGCCGACCGTCACGCGGCCGTAGCCGTCGGTGCGCCGCGCGCGGAGGTGGTAGTCCGCGAAGGTCGCGGTGAAGGAATGTGGGTCGTCGCACCCGGGCACGAGGAACACGTCGACGACTCCAGCAGCGGTCGCGCTCAGGTCCGGCACCGCGGTGCTCGCGCGGATGCCAGGTCCGGCGATGCCGAGGACATCGATCGTGTCGCTGTCGTTGCCCTTCTGGATCCTCAGGGCGAGGGAGAGGCTCCCGTCGTAGGTGGTCCCTGGCACCTGCTGCGCCGTGCCGTCGGCCGTGGCGTCGGACACCTCCGCGGCGATCGCCGGATCGAGGGGAGGCGGCTGGCTCCGCGCCCACCCGATGCCGAGGACGGCCACCGCGACAGCGACCGCCGCGGTGATCCCGAGCGCGAGCGCGTGGCGGCCCACCCACGGGGCCACGCCGCTGGACTCGAGGCGCTCGCGCAGGGTCGGCCGCTCGTCACCCGTCAGCACGTCCTCGGGCGCGGTCGGACCCAGCGAGGAGGCGTGGTCGATGACCGAGCCGAGCTCGTCGAGCTCGAGCCTGCCGTCGCCGCCGTCCCCCATGCGGGCAGCGTAGGTCGCCGCCCGCCCCGCGGTCCCGCCCGGTGCGGATCAGGCGGCCGGCGTCGCCCCGGGCGTCACGGCGCCACAGCCAGGCACCTGCACGACGGACGCCGGCGCGCACGCCGCGTCCACCGCGGCGCGCAGCCGGGCCGCGTCGAGCGGCAGCTCGAAGGGATGGACGAAGCGGTCCGCCGTCGTGACCCGTACGGCCATGGACGTCGGGATCCCGCGGCCGCGGTCGTCGCAGGTGGTCCCGGTGAACGTCACGGGCAGCCGCCCGGCCCCGCCGTCGAGCTGTGCGGGGGCGAGCACCCAGCGCACGCCCGGCACGAGCGAGTCGGTCGTCGCGAGAGTGGAGTCCGCGCCGGCCGGCGGCCCGGTGAAGTGCTCGCGCCCGAGCGTGACGCCGATACCGGACGTGCGGACGTCGTAGGTTCCCGTGACGAGCCGGCTCCCGTCGATGCTGCGCGATCCCGCCACATCGACCAGCCGCGCCGAGATGGTCGGCGCTGCGACGCACGCCGTCGAGAGCCGGTCGGCCAGCTGCGCGACGGTCCAGGGCAGGGCATAGGACGCGAGCGTCCACTCGGACCCGAGCCCGAGCCGCACCGTCACGCCCGACATCGCTGGGGGTACGACGTATCCCGGGCCGAACACGGGTCCCGGCAGCTCGGTCAGGGCAGTCGGTCTCGGCGTTACCGCGCAGTCGTGGACGAGCAGTCGGGTCGCGACCGTGCCGTCGAGCGGCGTGTGCGCAGGCTCGTCGGTGGCGTGAGCTCGAGCCGGCCCTCGTCGGGGTCGGTCATGCGCCCGTCACGCGACGACGGTAAGCGCCGCGAGGCCGTCCGGCACCAGGGAAGGCAGGTCCGGTCTCAGGGGGCCAGGGGGTCCAGCGACGGTCCGCACATCCTGCGCAGGGCATCGCGCAGGGGAGCGCCGGCGAGGGCCAGGGAGTAGGGGCGGCGCTCGGCGACGGAGCCCGCGCGCACGAGGTTGACCGAGAGGCGGGGGAGCCCGGACGCCAGCAGGTCGGCGCACTTCGGCAGCTCCCAGGTGGCGTCCAGCTCGCCGGTTCCCCCGGTCAGGTGGACCGGGCTCGCCAGCGGGGTGAGCGTGCCTGCGGCGGTGCGCAGCCCTTGGCCGACCTCGATCAGCGCGGCGTCCCGCGCGCGGACGACCAGCGTCAGCTCGAGGCTGCCGGCAGTGGTCTCGCCGCCACCGCTGTGCACGATCGCCCGGGTCACGGTGGCCGAGGGCGCCGGACCGGAGCAGACGTCGGCGAACGCCTTGTCGACGCGGGCCAGCAGCGCGGTGCCGACCGGCACCGAGAACGTGTTCCCCACCGTGTCCGCGGCGTTCGGCTCGGTGTCCTCGGCTGCGAACGACGTGCGCAGCCGCAGCCCGCCGGACAGGGCCCCAGCCGGGCTCGCGCAGTCCTGCAGCCACACCCGAGCGCGCAGCGACGAGCTGCCACCGGCCGCCAGATCGGTCGGCGCGTGCATGTTGACCAGCCATGGCAGAGCCCGGGTGGAGACGCGCAGTCCCTGCCACGACCGGACCGCTGCGTTCGTGAGCACGACGTCGAGGTCGGCCGCCGCCACCCCCGCCACCGGCGTGATCCGCATCGACGACACGTCGAGCTCGCGGTCGGCGACGGCCTGCAGGCAGGTGGAACGGACGAGCTGCGCGAGCCGCTGCGCGCCCACGAGGCGCACCGGGTCGCTGCGGGTCTCGCCCTCCGGGGCGATGCGTCGCACGACCACGCCGAAGTCGGCCGGCTCCGCGGCGATCGCCGCCGTGGCAGACCCGGGCGACGTGCAGTCGAGCGCGGCCGAGACGGTCGCGACGGAGTCGGTGAGCGACGTGTCGACGAGGGAGACGCGCCCGGAACGGGGGGCCGACAGGCCCGGTCCGGTGAGCTGCACCAGCTCCACCGCGACCCCGGTCCGTTCCACGGACGCCACGGCGACGGTGAGCGTGAGCCCGACCACGTCGCCGTCCTCGGCGTCGACCGTCACCTGCTCCTGGTCGGATCCGCTCGTCTTCACGAGCAGGAGCGGGGAGTCCGGCAGCGGCACGGGTCGCGAGACCCACCACCAGCCGGCGGAGCCGAGGACGATCGTGGCGAGCACGCCGACCGCGAGGACGACGGTGCGGTGCCGGCGTACGAACGGGGCGACGCCCGTCGACTCGAGGAAGCGACGGACGTGCTCGGACAGCAGCGAGCGCCCGGGGTCGGCCCCGATGACGTCGAGGTCGAGCGGGGCGTCGAGGCGGTCGAGGTCGAGCCGGCCGTCCAGGCCCGGGCCGGCGGGGTCCGTCGTGGCTCCGGGGCGCGACGAGGCGGTGCTGCCGCCACGCTGCGCGTCGGGCACGGCGTCGTCCTCTCGGCTCAGGCGCTGCCCCGGCGACGGCTGGCGTACCACGCGAGGCCGAGCGCGACCGTCGCCGCCGCGCCCATGAGCGCGTTGCGGCGGTTGTCGGGCGTGTTGACGACCGCGATGCGCTGGCGGACGGTCGGCATCGCGACCGGCCGGGCGAAGTCGACGACCGGCCAGTCGCGCTCGACCGCGATCTTGCGCAGCGGGGCGTCGGGGTTGACGCAGACAGGGTGCCCCACGATCTCGAGCATCGGTAGGTCCGTCATCGAGTCGGTGTAGGCGTAGCAGTCGGCGAGGTCGTAGCCGTTCTCCTCGGCGAGGGCGCGCATGGCCTCCGCCTTCCCCTCGCCGTAGGCGTAGAAGAGGATCTCGCCGGTGTACTTCCCGTCGACGATCTCGACCTGGGTGCCGATGGCGCGGTCGACGCCGAGGCGCTCGCCGATCGGCTCGACCACCTCGGTGCCCGACGAGCTGATGATGATGACGTCGCGGCCGGCCTCCTTGTGCTCCTCGATCAGGTCGACCGCCTCCTCGTAGACGAACGGGTCGACGATCTCGTCGAGGGTCTCGGACACGATCTGCCGCACGGTGTCGACGTCCCAGCCCTTCACGAGCTCGGACATGTAGTGGCGCATCGTCTCCATCTGGTCGTGGTCGGCACCGGAGGAGAGGTACGTGAACTGTGCGTAGGCGCTCTTGAGCACGTCCGCGCGCCCGAGGAGGCCGCCCTTGTAGAAGGGGCGCGCGAAGGCGAGGGAGCTCGACTTGGCCAGGATCGTCTTGTCGAGGTCGAAGAAGGCGGCGCTGCGGGTCATGCCTCGATGGTAGGCGCGTCGCCGACCGAGGGAATCGCAAAGAGTTCTTTGCAAAGACTCCTTTGCGATGTACAGTGAGGCCATGACGCCGAACGAGCCTGTCCCCACCGTCCGGCTC
This sequence comes from Candidatus Nanopelagicales bacterium, assembly GCA_017882705.1. Taxonomy (GTDB): domain Bacteria; phylum Actinomycetota; class Actinomycetes; order S36-B12; family CAIYMF01; genus Longivirga. Next base: position 13,833 of record JADGOZ010000069.1, read on the forward strand.
GACGCCCAGTCGCTGCGCGGCCTCGCGCACCCGCTCCGGGTGCGGCTGCTCGGCCTGCTGCGGATGGACGGCCCGGCCACCGCGAGCGGCCTGGCGGCCGTCGTGGGCGAGTCGAGCGGGGTCACCAGCTACCACCTGCGCCAGCTCGCGGCGTACGGCTTCGTCGTCGAGGACGACGCGCCGCACGCCTCGAAGAAGGAGCGCTGGTGGAAGGCCGCGCACCGCACCACCGTCCTCGAGACGCTGCCCGACTCCGACCCCGGCACGACGCTGCTCGTCGACGAGTACTTCCGGTCGATCGCGTGGGCCTACTCCGACCGTGTCCTGCGCTTCGCCGACGGTCTCGCGTCCACCCGCGACGAGCTCGGCGGCGAGTGGGGCGCGGTCGCCGACCTCTCCGACTGGATGCTCGAGCTGACGCCCGAGGAGGCCGACGAGGTCGGTCGGCGACTGCACGCGGTGGTGGACGAGTACCGGATGACCGACCCCGCGCGTCCTCGAGCGGCGGGCACCGAGCGGGTCGTCGTGCAGCTGCAGGTGATGCCCACCGTGACGCGAGGAGCCACGTCGTGACCGAGTCCCCCACCGCGACGAGGACCGTGACAGCGACGTCACCGCGCCGTCGTCGCGGCCTGTGGGCCTTCCTCGCCTCCGAGGTCGTGTCGGTCACCGGCACACGCATGTCGATGGTGGTCGTCCCGTGGTTCGTCCTCATCACCACGGGCAGCGCCGCACTGACCGGCCTCGTCGCGTTCGCCGAGACGCTGCCCTACGTCGTGGTGCTGGGCCTCGGTGGTCCGCTCGTGGACCGCTGGGGTGCGCGGCGCGTCGCCGTCGGCTCCGACCTCGCGGCCGCGGTGCTGGTCGGCGCCGTCCCGCTGCTGCACCTGACGGGTCGGCTGCCGCTCGGCGTGCTCGTCGCCCTGGTCGCGCTCGCGGGCGCCGTGCGCGGGCTCGGCTCGGCCACGTACGTCCTCATGCCCGGGCTCGCGGAGCAGGCGCGGATGCCGATCGAGCGGGCGACCGGATTGCACGACGGGATGAACCGCGTGGCGGGCATGGTCGGGCTGCCGCTGGCCGGCGTGCTCATGACGGTGTGGTCCGCTCCCGCGGTGCTGCTCATCGACGCCGGGTCGTTCCTCGTGGCCGGTCTGCTGATCGCGGTGTTCGTCGACCGTTCCGTGCAGCCGCGCGCGGACGAGACCGCCGAACACGAGGAGAAGGTCGGCTACGTCGCCGAGCTGCGCGAGGGCGTCGCGTTCCTGCGCCGCGACCGGCTGCTCGTGGCGATCGCCCTGATGGTGCTCGTGACGAACCTGCTCGACCAGGCCTACAGCGTGGTGCTCGTGCCGGTGTGGGTGCGCGACGAGCTCGGGTCGCCGCTCGGCCTCGGGCTCATCGGCGGCGTGTTCGGGATCGGCGCGGTCACCGGGTCGGCGCTGTTCGCCTGGCTCGGTCCGCGCCTGCCCCGGCGGCGGTCGTTCGCGTGGGGCTTCCTCGTCGCGGGCGCGCCGCGCTTCGCGGTGCTCGCCCTGGCCGTGACTCTCCCGCCCGTCCTCGCGGTGTCGCTGCTCGCCGGTCTCGGCGTCGGGGCGATCAACCCGGCGCTCAGCTCGACGGAGTACGAGCGGGTGCCGCGCCACCTCCAGGCCCGGGTGCTCGGCGCGCTCGGCGCGCTGGCATGGGCCGGCATCCCGCTCGGTGGTCTCGTCGGTGGCCTCGCCGTCGACACCCTCGGCCTCACCGCGTCGGCGGTCGTGCTCGGGGCGGTCTACCTCGTGGCGACGCTCTCGCCCTTCGTGATGCCGGTCTGGCGCGAGATGGCCCGGCCTCCGGCCGCGGGCACCGAGCCGGAGGGGGCCGAGGTCCTCGAGCCGGTCCGCGCCTGACTGTCCACAGCTTGCTCGGGGGCCGTGTCGTCCCCAGGGGGTCTCGCGCCGTCGCCGATGCCGTGAGGGGTGCTGCGGATCGTCGTCGGCATGGCTGTGACGGACCGACCCCTGCTGCTGACCCGTGATCCCGACCTGCTCGACGACCTGCGCCGCCTCGCGGTGGCGGCGGGCGTCGAGCCCGACGTCGTCACGACCGCCGCGTCCGGGCGCAGGCTGTGGCCCACCGCTCCGGTCGTCGTGGTGGGCGACGACCTCGCCGACGAGGTGGCGTCGGCGTCGCTGGCACGTCGCCCCGACGTCGTCGTGGCGTCGCACGCCGTCGACGAGGATCTGCCGTGGCGCGCCGCGCTGGCGCTGGGGGCCGAGCACGTCGTCACGCTCCCGACGGGCGAGGGCTTCCTGGTCGAGCGGCTGGCCGACAGGCGTCGGTCCGCGCGGGGCAGGGCCTTCACCGTTGGTGTCACGGGCGGCTCCGGCGGTGCCGGTGCGAGCGTGGTCGCCGCAGCGCTGTCCCTGGCGGCGAGCCGGCTCGGGACGGTGTGCCTGCTCGACCTCGACCCGGCGTCGGGCGGTCTCGACCTCGTGCTCGGTGCCGAGGACGAGCCGGGCGTGCGCTGGCCCGACCTCGCGTCGGTCACGGGGCGGCTCGAGCCGGAGGCGCTGCGTGGCGCACTGCCCTCGGCGCACGGCGTCGACGTGCTGTCGGTCGACCGGTCGGGTGCCGACGCGCTGCCCCTGAGCGCCGTCCCCGCGGTGGTCGACTCCGTGCGAGCGGCGTACGACATGGTCGTGCTCGACCTGCCGCGGTGCCGCCCCGACGTGCTCGAGTGCGCGGTGCCGGCCTGCGACGTCGTGCTCCTGGTGGCCTCCGCCGACGTCCGGGGTGCCGCCTCCGCGGTGCGTCATGCGGCCGTCCTGCGCGACATGGCCGACCTGCGGCTGGTGGTGCGGCACCGGCAGCGGCCGGGGGCCGAGCTCGACCCGGACGAGCTCGCGGCGTGGCTCGACCTCGAGGTGGCCGCCGAGGTGCCCCACGACTCGCGGCTGGCTGCAGCCCTCGACCGGGGTGACCCGCCGGGGCTGTCGCCCCGGTCTCGGCTCGCACGCACCTGCGCCGGTCTCGTCTCGGTGCTGGTGCCGCGATGACCCTGTCGGCCGACGTCGTCGACCGGGTCCGGGAGCGGCTCGTCGCCGAAGGCCGGATGCCGAGCGCCGCCGACGTCGCGCGTGCCCTGCGCGACGACGGCGTGCTCATCGGTGCCGACTCGCTGCTCGCCGAGTCGGAGCGCCTGTACGGCGAGATGTCCGGCGCGGGTCCGCTGTCGCGCCTGCTGCGCGACCCGCTCGTCACCGACGTCCTCGTCACGGCACCCGACCAGGTGTGGGTCGACCGGGGCGAGGGCACCGAGCAGGTCGACGTCCGCTTCCCCAGCGACGACGACGTGCGTCGGCTGGCGCAGCGCCTCGCCGCGGCCTGCGGGCGTCGTCTCGACGACGCCTCGCCCTACGTCGACGCACGACTCCCCGACGGCACCCGGGTGCACGCGGTGCTGGCACCCGTCGCGGTCTCGGGCACCTGCCTCTCGCTGCGGGTCCCGCGCCGTCAGGCCTTCACCCTCGACGACCTGGTCGAGGCGGGATCGCTTCCGGTCGACGTCGCGCCGTGGGTGCGCGCCGTCGTCGACGCCCGGCTGGCGGTGCTCGTCACGGGAGGTACCGGCACGGGGAAGACGACATGGCTGTCCACCCTGCTGGGCCGCTGCGACCAGCGCGAGCGGCTCGTCGTGGTGGAGGACTCCGCGGAGCTGCTGCCCGACCACCCGCACGTCGTGCGGCTCGAGGCACGGCCGCCCAACATCGAGGGGACCGGCCAGATCACGCTGCGCGACCTCGTGCGCCAGTCGCTGCGGATGCGACCCGACCGCATCGTGGTCGGCGAGGTCCGTGGCGCCGAGATCGTCGACCTGCTGGCCGCGCTCAACACCGGGCACGAGGGGGGCTGCGCGACCGTCCACGCCAACACCGCGGCCGACGTGCCGGCCCGGCTCGAGGCGCTCGCGCTGGCCGCCGGGCTCGACCGTGCGGCAGTGCATGCGCAGATCGCCGCCGGCCTCGACGTCGTCGTCCATCTCGTGCGCGACCGCGACGGACGGCGGCGCTGGTCGTCCCTGTCGGTGGCGGAGCGCGTCGATGGCTTCACCGAGCTCGTAGACGCGCTCGCGTGGCCCGACCCGGGGGCCTCGGTGGTCCGCGGGCCGGGGCTCGAGCGGCTCAGGCGTCGGCTCGGCGAGTGGGCGCCCCGTGAGGAGCGGACCAGATGACGGCGTACCTCCCGCTGCTGGCGGTCGTCGCCTCGCTCCTCCTGTGGCCGCCGCGGGTCGGCGTGCCGTCGTGGCTGCGGGTCGTCCCGCACTGGATCGTCGCGCCGGTCCGGTCGAGCCGGCCGGACGACCTCGCGTGGGTCGAGGCGCTCGTCGCCGAGCTCAGCGGCGGTCGTGACCCCGCCGCTGCGCTGGTCGCGGCCTCGGCGTCGAACGCCGTCAGCCCGCACGCGGTCGCCGTCGCGCGGACGGGCGGCGACGTCGCGGCGGCGCTGCGCCGGTCGGCGCGGACCCCGCTCGTGCGCGGAGTCGCCGCGTGCTGGGAGGTGGCGCAGGGATCGGGTGCCGGCCTGGCAGCGTCGCTCGCGACCCTGGCCGACGCCGCGCGGGAGACTGAGCGGGTGCGCGGCGAGCTGCGGGCCGGGCTGGCCGAGCCGCGTGCGACAGCCCTCGTGCTCGCGGCCCTGCCCGCCCTCGGGATCATCCTCGGCTCGGCGCTCGGTGCCGACCCGCTGCACTGGCTGCTCGGCTCGACGCCCGGCCGGTTCGTCCTGGCCGCGGGCCTCGTCCTCGAGGCGGTCGGCACGTGGTGGTCGTGGCGCATCACCGCGTCGCTCGAGGCGGCGCTGTGAGCCGCCCGCTCCTGGCGCTGCTCGCGGCGATGGCGGTGCTCGCGCTCATCGGCCCCGCCCCGTCGGTGCGCAGCACGAGTCGCCGGCGGCCGCGATCGAGCCGGCCCGTCGGGCCGGCGGCCACCGGTCTGGCGACCCGGCTCCGCGGGCTGGCGCCGGTGGGTGCCCCGCTGCTCGCGGGCGTCGCGACGGCGGTCGTGGTCGGCGGGCCGGGCGGTGCGGTGGCCGGCGTGGTCGTCACGGTCGTCCTGCTCGTGGCCCTCGCGCGGCTCGAACCGGGAGCGCGGCGCCGGCGCCGCGAGGCACTGGAGCGTCAGGCGCCCCTCGTCGTCGACCTCGCCGCGGCCTGCCTCGCGTCCGGCGCGCCGCTCGAACGGTCGCTCGAGGTCGCGGCGGTCGCGGTCGGCGCTCCTGCCTCCGACGTCCTGGTGCGGGCGACCAACGCCCTGCGTCTCGGGGCTGAGCCGGCCGCGGTGTGGGCCGAGGTCGGGAGCGAGCCCGCGCTGGCACCGTTGGCTCGGGCGGTCGCCCGGTCGCAGCAGACCGGCGCACCGATGTCCTCCCTCCTGCCCCGCGTCGCAGACCAGGCCCGGGCGCTGCATCGGGTGCGGGCCGAGACGCGCATCCGCACTGCGGCGGTCCGCCTCACCGCGCCGCTCGGTGCCGCCTTCCTCCCCGCCTTCGTGCTCCTGGGTGTCGTGCCGGTCGTCGCCTCGTGGGTCGGGACGCTCCTGTGACCCGTCGTCCCCAGGCCGCGAGGCCCGCGCCGTCGTCCCCAGCCTCACGGTCCGGGGCCGACCCGCTGTCGAGCTCGTGGCGCAGCGTTCGCGGGCCGGCGACGGTCGCCGGCACCCGAACCACGAGGAGGGTCTCGTGACCCGTCGTCTGCCCGCCCGTTTCGTCACACCGCTGCGTCACCGGATGCACGGCACCGACACCGGTGCCGCGAGCGCCGAGTACGCCGTCGTCACCGTCGCCGCCGCGGGCCTCGGCGGCGTCCTCATCAAGCTGCTCACGAGCGACTGGTTCATCGAGATCATCAAGTCGATCCTGACCTGGGTCGTGAAGGCCGCGCTGTCGTTCTTCGGCCTCGGGTGATGCAGCTGACCCTGGTGGTCCCGGCCGGCGCGCGCCGGCCGGGACCCCGCCCGCCGCAGGAGCCTGCGGATCGCGGGGCGGTCACCGTCGAGGCCGCGTTCGGGATCCTCGCGCTGCTCGTCGTCGTCACCGCCCTCGCCTGGTGCCTGTCGCTGCTCGTGGCGCAGCTCGCGGTGGGCGAGGCGGCTCGTGCGGCAGCCCGGGTGGCCGCCCGCGGCGACGACCTCGCGGCGGTCCGCGACGAGGCGCACCGGCTCGTCGGCGACGCTGTCGTCGTCGTGCGCACCGACTCCGGTCACGTCGTGGTCGACGTCAGCCGCGAAGTCACGCCACCCGGGGCGCTCGCCCGCTGGGGCGCCGTCGAGCTGCACGCCGACGCCACCGCGCTCGTCGAGGAGGTCCCATGACCCGGGTCGTCGCACGTGCGCGCGACGACCGCGGCGCGGCGCTCGTGGCTGCCCTGCTGCTGGCGTCGCTGCTCGTCGTGGTCGCGCTCCTGGGCGGCGTCGTCGCGGACCTGCTCGCGGCCCGGCAGCGCGCGGCGGCGGCCGCCGACCTCGGGGCGCTCGCCGGTGCCCCCGCTGCTGCGACCTCGGAGGTCGGCGCGTGCGCCAGCGCGGCGTGGGTCGTGCGGGAGAACGGCGCGACCCTGCGCACCTGCTCGGTCGTCGACGGCGACGTCCGGCTCACCGCGTCGGCCCGGCCTCGCGCACCCTGGTCGCGGTGGCTCTCGCAGCTGCTGGCAGGCGGCGTCGAGCCCACGGTCGCGGCGCACGCCGGTCTGCGGTGAGGGCGGCCCGCTCTGACGCGGTGCGTCGTCCGCGCCCCCGGCGTCGTCAGGCCGGCACTGCCCCGCTGACCGTGACGAGCGGCGTGCGGATCGCGTCGACGAGAGCCTCGTCGGCCTCGACACGGGCTCCGGGCCACACGACGCACCGGGTGATCGAGCCTGCGACCACGGCGTCGTCGGCGACCACGCTCGCGCCACCCGACACGTGCAGGTTGGCGCGGAGGTAGTCGGCCGCGGTGCCGCAGTCGATCGACGTCCCGCGCGCCTCGACGAGCTCGAGCGTCCCGTCGAGGAACGCCGGCTCCCACACCAGCCGGTAGAGCCCCGCGGGCGCGTCGGGCATGAGCGAGACGAGGCGCGCGGGGAGCAGGCTCGCGCCGAGGAAGCGCGCCGTGCCGAAGTCGCTCGGGCCGTCCTCGTGACGCACGAGCAGCCGCGGGTGCTCGCCGGTCCAGCCGTCGAGCAGCTCGTCGAGGTCGCTGTCGAGGAACGAGTCGGCGTTGTGCACGAGCACGTGCCGGCCGCCGATCCACCCCGCAAGACGGCCGAGAGCACCCGCCGTACCCAGCCGCTCGCCCTCCTCGACCGAGACGTGCACCCGGCCCTCGAGGTGAGACACGAGCATCGGCTGCGAGCCGTGGGAGTTGACCGCGACGGAGCCGACGTGCGGCGCCACGCGGTCGAGCGCCCGGTCGACGAGCGGGCGGTTGCCGACGGGGCACATGGCCTTGGGGCGCTCGAGCGTCAGCGGCCGCAGCCGCGTCCCCGCACCCGCGGCGAGCACCACCCCGGCGATCTCCTCGCGGTCCACCGTCATGGCATGACCTCGGGGGCGCCGGCGAGCAGGACATCGAGGAGGCGGACGGCGCCGGCCTTGTCGAGGGGGTTGTTGCCGTTGCCGCACTTGGGGCTCTGCACGCAGCTCGGGCAGCCGTCCGGGCACTCGCAGGCCGCGATCGCGTCGCGCGTCGCGGTGAGCCAGGTGCGCGCAGCGGCGTAGCCGCGCTCGGCGAAGCCGGCGCCGCCCGGGTGGCCGTCGTAGACGAAGACGGTCATGCGGCCGGTGTCCTCGTGCAGCGCGGTGGAGACACCGCCGATGTCCCAGCGGTCGCACGTGGCGACGAGCGGCAGCAGCCCGATCGAGGCGTGCTCGGCGGCATGGGCGGCACCGGGCACGTCGACCTCCTGCAGCTGCGCTGCGGCGAGCTGCTCGGCCGACACGGTCCACCACACCGCCTGCGTGCGCAGGTGACGCGGCGGCAGGTCGAGCGGCTCCTCGCCGAGCACCTGCCCGGTGAGGTAGCGGCGCTTGAGATAGGCGACGACCTGGTTCGTCACCTCGACGTGCCCGTGCACGAGCTCGGCCTCGCCCCATGCGGTCCGGGCGATCTCGTCGACGATCCGGATGTCCGTCGTGTCGCGGGCGGAGGTGGTCCAGTCGACGTCCTCGCGGTGCGCTACGGCCACCGAGTCCTCGAGGTCGAGCAGGTCCACGACGTACGTCGCCCCCTGGTGCACGTACACCGCGCCGGTGTGCACCGTCGTGTGCGCGGCGCCCGGGTCCACCGTGCCGAGCATGCGCCCGGTCTCGTCCTCGACGACCTTGACCATCCCGCCGCCGATGCCGCGCAGGTCCGCGAGGTCGCAGGCCCGTTCGCGCCGGGTCCAGAACCAGCCACCGGGACGAACGCGGAGCAGGCCGCGCCCGACGAGGTCGTCGATCACGTCGCGGGTCGTGGGCCCGAACGTCGGGAGGTCGTCCTCGGTGAGCGGCAGCTCGGCCGCCGCGGCGCACAGGTGCGGGCCGAGCACGTAGGGGTTCGTCGGGTCGCAGACCGTCGCCTCGACGCCGGCGCCGAACACCGCCTCAGGGTGGTGCACGAGGTAGGTGTCGAGCGGGTCGTCGCGCGCGACGAGGACGGCGAGCGCGTCCTCGCCGGAGCGGCCGGCCCGACCGGCCTGCTGCCAGAGCGAGGCGCGCGTGCCCGGCCAGCCGCACAGCAGCACGGCGTCGAGGCCCGTCACGTCGACACCGAGCTCGAGCGCGTTGGTCGCCGCGACCCCGAGGAGCTCTCCGGAGCGCAGGGCGTCCTCGAGGGCGCGCCGCTCCTCGGGAAGGTAGCCGGCCCGGTACGCCGCCACCCGGTCGGTCAGCTCGGGGTCGACCTCCGCGAGCGTGTCGCGCGCGGTCATCGCGACGGCCTCGGCGCCGCGTCGCGACCGGACGAACGCCAGCGTGCGTACGCCCTCGACGACGAGGTCCGCCAGGAGCGAGGCGGTCTCGGCCGTCGCCGTGCGCCGGGTCGGGGCGTCGTTCTCTCCGCCGTGGTCCGTGAGCGGCGGCTCCCACAGCGCGAACGACGTCGCGCCGCGGGGCGAGGCGTCGGCGCTCACCGCCTCGACCGGGAGCCCGACGAGCCGAGACGCGGATCCCGCGGGATCGCCGGACGTCGCGGACGCGAGGACGAACGTCGGCGTCGAGCCGTAGCGCGCTGTGACGCGACGCAGCCGGCGCAGCACGTTGGCCACGTGCGAGCCGAAGACGCCGCGGTAGACGTGGCACTCGTCGACGACGACGTAGTCGAGCGCCCGGAGGAACGACGCCCAGCGCTCGTGCCCCGGCAGCATCGAGCGGTGCAGCAGGTCGGGGTTGGTGAGGACGTAGCCGGCGTGCGCGCGGATCCAGGCGCGTTCCTCGTCGGGGGTGTCCCCGTCGTACGCCGACACCCGCAATCCCTCGACGCGGAGCTCCTCGATCGAGCGCCACTGGTCGTGGGCCAGCGCCTTCGTGGGCGCGAGGTAGAGCGCCGTCGAGCCGCGGCCGTTCGGCGCGCGGGATCCCTCGACGACGGCGGTGAGCGCCGGCATGAGGTAGGCCAGGGACTTGCCGGACGCGGTGCCGGTGGACACCACGGCGTGCCGCCCGTCGTGAGCGAGGTCGGCCGCCTCCGCCTGGTGCGCCCACGGGAGCTGGAGGCCGCGACGCGTCCAGGCGTCGCGCAGGTCCGGGTCGACCCAGTCCGGCCAGCCCACGGCGGTCCCCACCCGCGCCGGCACCTCCTCCACGTGGAGCAGCCGGTCCGCCCGCCCTGCGGCGAGCCGCGCGAGCAGCTGCGCGGGATCAGGGGAGGCCACGCCCCGATCCTGCCCTGTCCGCGAGCCACCGCCCGAACGAGCGCTGACGCGCGCCTACGGCCCGCGTCGCGGCGGTCACGCGCGGCCGGGGAGCGGGACGCGGCCGAGGTGGCTGTGCGAGAGTGCGGGCGTGGATCTCGATGTCAGCACCCGTGAGGAAGCCGGCCGCGTCGTCGTCGTCGCCATCGGGGAGGTCGACGTCTACACCGCGCCGCGGCTCGACGCCGAGCTGAGCCGGCTCACCGCCGATGGCCGCACCGACCTCGTCGTGGACCTGGCCCGAGTCGACTTCCTCGACTCGACCGGGCTGTCGGTCCTGGTGAAGGCGCTCAAGCGGGTCCGCGAGGCCGACGGGCGCCTCGACCTCGTCGTCACGTCCGACCGCGTCGCGAAGGTCTTCCGGATCACCGGCCTCGACCAGCTCATCCCGCTGCACCCGACGCTCGCCGACGCCCTGGCCTGACCGTGCCCGTCGCCACGCTCTCGATCCCGCCGTCGGTCGAGCACGTCCGCACGGCGCGGCTCGTGGCCGTCGCCGCGGCCCGTCGCTCCGGCCTCGACGAGGAGACGGTCGACGACGTCCGGCTGGCCGTCGGTGAGGCGGTGGCCCGCGCGGTCCTGCGCCACGGCGCCGCCGAGATCGACACCCATGTCGAGGTCGTCGTCCGCGACGACGGGCACGGGTTCGAGGTCGAGGTGCACGACCACAGCGCGCCGAGCGTGCGCGACGACGACGACGGCATCGCCCTCGCCCTCGTCGAGGCGCTCGTGCCCCAGCTGCGCACGCACGGCGAGGTGCTCACCCTCGCGTGGCCCACGAGCACCGCGACGTAACTGGTGCTGTGGTCGCTTCCTGGGCCGGGAAACGACCGCAGCACCAGTGACATGCGGGCTTCCGGGCATGACAGCGCTTGCAGGCGAGTGACGACCCGTACTGCCGCGAGGGAGGACCCGCCGGTGTGACCCATGCCGCACCGTGAACCGGGGTCCTGGGGGTGGTCCAGGTCACAGCCGTGCGTAGACTCCGGCGCACTCGCGGGTTCGCGCTCCTCTCCGGGAGCGGGCGATCCCCTCTACGTTCTCAAGGAGCCTGAATGTCCGGGTCGTTGACCGCTGCCATGGGCGCCGTGACCGTCGCCGGCGGGAACCTCACCCTGGTCGCCATCGTGGGGCTGGTCGCCATCGCCGCCCTCGGTGTCGCCTGGGTGCTCGCCCGCGAGGTGCTGGCCGCCAGCCAGGGCACCGAGAAGATGCAGGAGATCGCCGCGGCGGTCCAGGAGGGCGCGGCGGCCTACCTCTCGCGCCAGTTCCGCACCCTGTCCGTCTTCGCGGTCCTCGTGTTCTTCCTCCTCTTCCTCCTCCCGGCCGAGACGACGTCGGAGAAGATCGGTCGCTCGGCCTTCTTCCTCATCGGCGCGGTCTTCTCCGCGATCACCGGCTACACCGGCATGTGGCTCGCGGTGCGCGGCAACGTCCGCGTCGCGGCCGCCGCGAACGAGGACGACGGCGAGCACAAGGCGATGAAGATCGCGTTCCGCACCGGCGGCGTGGCGGGCATGTTCACCGTCGGCCTCGGCCTGCTGGGCGCGTCGATCGTCGTCTTCATCTACAAGGACCAGGCACCGACCGTGCTCGAGGGCTTCGGCTTCGGCGCGGCGCTGCTCGCGATGTTCATGCGCGTCGGCGGCGGCATCTTCACGAAGGCGGCCGACGTCGGCGCCGACCTCGTCGGCAAGGTCGAGCAGGGCATCCCCGAGGACGACCCGCGCAACGCCGCCACGATCGCGGACAACGTCGGCGACAACGTCGGCGACTGCGCCGGCATGGCGGCCGACCTCTTCGAGTCCTACGCCGTGACCCTGGTCGCGGCGCTGATCCTGGGCAAGGCGGCCTTCGGCAACCTCGGGCTCGTCTACCCGCTGCTTGTCCCCGCGATCGGGGTCATCACCGCAGTCATCGGCATCTTCGCCGTGTCGCCGCGCAAGGGCGACCGCTCGGGCATGGCGGCCATCAACCGCGGCTTCTTCATCTCGGCGATCGTGTCGATCGTGCTCGTCGTCGCGATGACGTTCATCTACCTCCCCGACCGCATCACCAAGATCGACGGCGTGGTCGGCGACAGCCTGGGCCTCGTGAACATCGACTCGTTCAACCCGCGCTGGCTGGCGATCGGGTCGGTCGTCATCGGCATCGTCCTGGCCGCTGCGATCCAGCAGCTCACGGGCTACTTCACCGAGACCAACCGCAAGCCGGTCGACGACGTCGCGAAGAGCTCGCTCACCGGCCCGGCCACCGTGATCCTCGCGGGCATCTCGGTCGGCCTCGAGTCAGCGGTCTACTCGGCCATCCTCATCGGCGCCGCGGTCTTCTGCGCCGCCACGTTCTTCGGCGGCGGCTCGGTCGTCGTGTCGCTGTTCGCGATCGCCCTCGCCGGCACCGGCCTGCTCACCACGGTCGGCGTCATCGTCTCGATGGACACCTTCGGCCCGGTGTCGGACAACGCGCAGGGCATCGCGGAGATGTCCGGCGACATCTCCGCGGAGGGCGCCGCGGTCCTCACCAGCCTCGACGCCGTCGGCAACACCACGAAGGCGATCACCAAGGGCATCGCGATCGCGACGGCCGTGCTCGCGGCGACCGCGCTGTTCGGCGCCTTCCGCGACACGGTCCTGCAGGCCACGCAGGACGCGATCAACTCCGGGATCCTCAAGGAGAACATCCCCGGCGCGATCGACATCCCGCAGTACCAGGCCGTCCTCGACATCGCGAACCCGCGCAACCTCGTCGGGCTCATCCTCGGTGCCGCGGTCGTGTTCATGTTCTCGGGCCTGGCCATCAACGCGGTCTCCCGCGCGGCCGGCGCAGTGATCTTCGAGGTGCGTCGCCAGTTCCGCGACCACCCCGGGATCATGGACTACACCGAGAAGCCGGAGTACGGCAAGGTCGTCGACATCGTCACCCGCGACTCGCTCCGCGAGCTCATCACGCCGGGTCTCCTCGCGGTCCTCATGCCGATCGTCGTCGGCTTCGGTCTCGGCATCGGCGCCCTCGGCTCCTACCTCGCCGGCACCATCGCGACCGGTGTGCTCATGGCCGTGTTCCTGTCCAACTCCGGTGGGGCGTGGGACAACGCGAAGAAGTTCGTCGAGGACGGCAACCTCGGCGGCAAGTACTCCGAGGCGCACGCGGCGACGGTCATCGGCGACACGGTCGGCGACCCGTTCAAGGACACCGCCGGCCCGGCGATCAACCCGCTGCTCAAGGTGATGAACCTCGTCGCCCTGCTCATCGCGCCGTCGGTCGTCTCGCTCTACCTCGCGGGCAACGCGAAGTACGGCTGGGCGCTGGCGCTCGGTGCGTTCGCGATCGTCGCGATCTCGGTCATCATCGCCAAGGCGCGCCCGATCGCGGTCGGCGAGGACCCCGAGATCGAGGTGATCCTCGAGCACGTGGGCGAGCACCACGACCCGAGCTACCACACCGACCCGCACTACGCGGAGCACCACCCGGACGACATCGCGGACATCCACCCGGAGCAGCACGACTCCTGAGGATCGGCGCACCCCGCACGACGACGCGGGCCCGGAGGACACACCTCCGGGCCCGCGTCGTCGTCGTGGGTGGGCCATGATCGGTCCGTGACCGACCTCGGACGAGCCGACCGCACGGCGGCGCTGCGCCTGCGAGACGCCTTCCTCGACGCCGGCTTCACCGCCGACGGCCTGCTCACGATGCTCGGGGCTTCCGCGTACGCCGCCCTCGGGCGCGGCGAGCACGTGCCGGCGCGGCGCGCGCTGCAGGACCGGCACGGCGCCGAGGCCGAGCTCGCGCGGCTCTTCGTGCTCGGCGACGCCGCCGAGCGCAGCGACGTAGCCCGGCACCTGCCGCTCGACGACCTGCTCGCGCTCGGGCTCGTCGGCGGCGGCGCGACGCTGCGCGCGCTCGTCGACGTGCGGCCCTACGGCGAGAGCGACACCGACTGGTACGTCGTCAGCGACCACGGTCCCGACTCGGCGGGCCACGACGTGGGGGAGGTCGCGGTCGACCACGTGCTCGGCGTGGGCGGTGCGTCGCTGACCCTCGCGCGGCTCACGCCGCGGGTGCAGGTCGATCGCGCGCTCGACCTCGGGACCGGCTGCGGCGTCCAGGCGCTGCACCTCGGTCGCCACGCCGGCACCGTCGTCGCGACCGACCGCAACCGCCGCGCGCTGCGGCTCGCCGCCGTGACGGCGGCGCTCTCGGGCCAGGAGTGGGACCTGCGCGAGGGCTCGATGTTCGAGCCGGTCGCGGGCGAGACGTTCGACCTCGTCGTGAGCAACCCGCCGTTCGTCATCTCGCCCGGGCACCGTTACACCTACCGCGACGCCGGCCTGCCGGCCGACGACCTCGGCCGCCTCCTCGTCACGCAGGCACCGGGACGCCTCAGCGACGGCGGCACCGCCGTGATCCTCGCCAACTGGCTGCACCTGCGCGGCCAGGACTGGCGCGAGCGGGTCGCCTCGTGGGTGGCGACGACGGGCTGCGACGCGTGGATCGCCGAGCGCGAGGTGCAGGACCCCGCGGAGTACGTCGGGCTCTGGCTGCGCGACGCCGGCGGTCGCTCCGACGACGCGGAGGCGAGCGCCGAGCACGACCGGCGCTACGCCGAGTGGCTCGACGAGCTGCGCGCGATGGACGCCGAGGGCATCGGCTTCGGGTGGGTCGTGCTGCACAAGGGCGGCACCTACGGCGCGCAGGGACCACGGATCGAGGATGCCGTGCACGCACCTCGTCAGCCGCGCGGCGACGAGGTCGCGGCGCTCGTCGCCGCCCGCGCTGGCTGGGCGCGGTGGGACGCCTTCGCGCTGCTCGGCGCTCGGCCGAGCCGAGCACCCGGCCTGCGTCTCGTCGAGGAGGAGCGCGCCGACGCGGCCGGTCGCCTCGGGTCGATGCCGTCGCGCGTCGGGCTCGTCGACGGGTGGCGGCCCGACGTCGTGCTCGACTCCGTCGGCCTGCACCTCGTGCGACAGCTCGACGGCGACACGAGCCTCGCCGACGCGGTCGGCTCCGCGGCTGCGGCATACGACCTCGATCCCGACGACGTGCTGCCGGGTGCGCTGCTCGCGGTGCGGGGGCTCGTCGAGGACGGCCACCTCCTTCTCGAGCCCGACGACGCGTGACGACAGGACGGACGGACCGCCGTGGGTGACCACCCGCTCCTCGACGCGTGGCTCGCCGCGCGGGAGAAGGGCCTGCGCCCCCTGCAGATCCCGGGGCACAAGTACCGCTACACGGGGGACGACCCGGCGCTCGGCTCCGACCGGCTCGGGCCGCTCGTCCGCGACGACGTCTCGCTGCAGGGCGGCGCCGACGACAACCACTACAGCCTGGGCGTCCTGGCGGCGTCGGAGGCGCTGTGGGCGACGAGCGTCCACGCCGACCACGCGCGCTTCCTCGTCGGCGGCTCGTCGCAGGGCAACATCGCGGCGCTCACCGCTGTCGGCGGCCCGGACGTCACGGTCGCGGTCGACCGCACGTCGCACCGCAGTGCGCTCGCCGGCCTCGTCGTCAGCGGCTCGACGCCGGTGTGGGTGCAGCCGCGCCTGCACCCGGTGTTCGGGCTCCCGCTCGGAGTCGACCCGCACGAGCTCGACGCGTTGTCGGCGGAGGTGAGCGCCGTCTTCGTCACGACACCGTCCTACGTCGGGACCCTGGGCGACGTCGCCGGTCTGGCGAGGCACGCGCACGCGGCCGACCGCGTCCTCGTCGTCGACCAGGCGTGGGGCGCGCACCTGTTCTTCATGTCCGGCAGCGGCGCGTTCGACCAGGGCGCGGACATCGCGACGACGAGCGTGCACAAGGCGCTCATGGGCTACACGCAGACGGCGGTGGTCGCCGTGCGCGGGCCGCGCGTCAGCGCGGACCGCCTCGACCGCGCGGTCGACCTCACGGCGACGACGTCGCCGTCGGCGACGCTCATGGCCTCGATCGACGCGACGCGGGCGGTGATGGACGCGCACGGCGACGTGGAGATCGAGCGCGCGGTCGGCTCCGTCGCGGCGATGCGGGCGAGGCTGCGGCGTGTCGCGGGTCTCGTCGTGGTCGACGACCAGGAGCTCGGGACGCCGACCGACCCGCTGAAGCTCACGCTCTGGCTGCCCCGCACCGGAGTCGACGGCGTGACGCTCGCGGACCTGCTGTGGGAGCAGGGCAACGGCGTCGAGGCGGCCGACGCCGACTCGATGGTGATGACGATGTCGATCCTCGACGAGCACGAGTTCTGCCTCGAGGTCGCCGAGATGCTCGCCGCGCTCGTCGAGCGGCTGCGCGGTGATCCGCGCTCCCCGGTGCCCGCTGCGCACTGGCAGGTGGTGCCCGAGGTGGTGGTGAGCCCCCGTGACGCGTTCTTCGCGAGCCGTCGGCGCATCGCGTTGCGCGAGGCGGTCGGCGAGGTCAGCGCCGAGCAGTTCTGCCCCTACCCGCCCGGCGTCCCGCTGCTCGCGCCGGGAGAGCGGGTGACCGCGCAGATCGTCGAGGACATCGAGCAGGCCGGCCGCGTCGGCCGCGTGGCCTACTGCAGCGACCCGACCCTGGAGACGATCGAGGTCCTCGCCTGATGGACGAGCTGACCTGGCAGCGGTCGCTGCCGCGCAAGTGGATGGCCGCCGGTGTCGTCATCCGCGACGCCGAGGGTCGCGTACTCCTGGTCGAGCCGACCTACAAGGACGCGTGGGAGATCCCGGGCGGCGTCGTGGAGGCCGACGAGTCGCCGCGAGCCGCGTGCCGCCGCGAGCTGCACGAGGAGCTCGGCCTTCCGCTCGAGCCGGGACGGCTGCTGTGCTGGGAGTGGCAGCACGCCGAGGCCGACCGCACCGAGTCGATGATGTTCGTCTACGACGGCGGCCTCCTGCCGCACGACGCGGTCCTCCGGCTCCCCGCGGACGAGCTGGCGTCGTACCGCTTCGTGCCCGTCGACGAGCTCGGCGAGGTCACCGTCGAGCGCCTCGCCCGTCGCGTCCGCGCCGCGCTCCGCGCCCTCGAGACCGGCACCGTGATCGAGCTGGAGAGCGGCCTGGAGCCCGCCCCCGGCGTCCGCTGAGCGGGCACGGGTCGGCGCCCGGAGTAGCGGATGTCTCGTTCGGCCCATCGACAGGCCTCTGACCTGCGGTGATACGCCGGATCCGGGGCCCGGCGACATGCCGTCGGGAGATCTCGGGTTTGACACGGGGGCCTGTCGGATGGTGAGACTCCGCCCGTCCGGCGATGCTGATCGTCGGTGTTCGTGCGGGGAGACCCGCCTGTCAGTCGAGGAGACGCGTGCCCCCCAAGGCGAAGGCCACGGCCGAGTCCGCCCCTGCCGGAGACGGCGTGGCGACCGGTGGCGGTCGCACGCTCGTGATCGTCGAGTCGCCCGCGAAGGCGAAGACGATCCAGGGCTACCTCGGTTCGGGCTACGACGTCGAGGCGTCGGTCGGGCACATCCGCGACCTGCCGAAGCGGGCCGCCGACGTCCCCGCGAAGTTCAAGGGCGAGGCCTGGTCGCGCCTGGGCGTCGACGTCGACCACGGCTACACCGCTCTCTACGTCGTCGACGCGGACAAGCGCACGAAGGTCGCCGAGCTCAAGAAGAAGCTGGCGTCCGCCGACCTGCTCCTCCTCGCGACCGACGAGGACCGCGAGGGCGAGGCCATCGCGTGGCACCTGCTCGAGGTGCTCTCGCCGAAGGTGCCGGTCAAGCGGATGGTGTTCCACGAGATCACCAAGGACGCGATCCAGCGCGCGGTGAGCGAGACGCGCGAGCTCGACCAGGACCTCGTCGACGCGCAGGAGACCCGACGCATCCTCGACCGCCTCTACGGCTACGAGGTCTCGCCGGTGCTGTGGAAGAAGGTCATGACCGGCCTGTCCGCGGGTCGCGTGCAGTCCGTCGCGACCCGGCTCGTCGTCGACCGGGAGCGCGAGCGCATCGCGTTCCGCAGCGCGTCCTACTGGGACGTCGAGGGCCTGTTCGACCCGGGCTCGTTCAGCGCGAAGCTCGTCGCGGTCGACGGCAAGCGCGTCGCGACCGGCAAGGACTTCAGCGATCTCGGCGTGCTGACCCGTGCCGATGCCGCGCACCTGACCGAGGAGTCGGCGACCTCGCTGGCCGCGGCGCTCGCCGACGTGCCGTTCGCGGTGCGGTCGGTCGAGGACAAGCCCTACCGCCGCTCGCCCGCGGCGCCGTTCATGACCTCGACGCTGCAGCAGGAGGCCAGCCGCAAGCTGCGCTGGGGTGCGCAGCGCACGATGCGCGTCGCCCAGGGCCTCTACGAGCGCGGCTACATCACCTACATGCGTACCGACTCGACGACCCTGTCGGAGTCGGCGGTGAACGCGGCCCGAGCCCAGGCCGCGCAGCTCTACGGCAGCGACCACGTGTCCGAGGTGCCGCGCCGCTACGACCGCAAGGTGAAGAACGCGCAGGAGGCGCACGAGGCCGTACGTCCCGCCGGTGACGTGTTCCGCACGCCGGCCGACGTCGCGGGAGAGCTGCGCGGCGACGACTTCCTGCTCTACGACCTGATCTGGAAGCGCACCGTCGCCTCGCAGATGGCCGACGCGCGCGGCATGACGGCCACCATCCGGCTCGGTGCCGTCGCGACCGACGGTCGCGACGCGGAGTTCTCGGTGTCCGGCACCGTGATCACGTTCCGCGGGTTCCTCGCGGCGTACGAGGAGTCGGTCGACGACGACGCGAAGGACGGCGACGACACCGAGCGCCGCCTGCCCAACCTCCAGGTCGGCGACACGCTGACCGCGCTGCGTCTCGAGGCCGAAGGGCACTCGACGAACCCGCCGCCGCGCTACACCGAGGCCTCGCTGGTCAAGGCGCTCGAGGAGCGTGGCATCGGCCGGCCGTCGACGTACGCCTCGATCATGGGCACGATCGTCGACCGCGGCTACGTGGTGAAGCGCGGGTCCGCGCTCGTGCCGTCGTTCCTCGCGTTCGCCGTCACACGGCTGATGGAGGAGCACTTCGAGACGCTCGTCGACTACGACTTCACCGCGCGGCTCGAGGAGATCCTCGACACCGTCGCCTCCGGCGAGGTCGACCGCGTCGGCGTGCTCGACCGCTTCTACCGCGGCGACGCCTCCACCGACTTCGCCGGGCTGCACCCGCTCGTCAACGACCTCGGCGAGATCGACGCGCGGGAGCTGTCGACGTTCCCCATCGCGGGCTCCGACGCCGTGCTGCGCGTCGGTCGCTACGGCGCCTACGTCGAGCGCGGCGAGGAGCGGGCCAACGTGCCGGTCGAGCTCGCGCCCGACGAGCTCACCGCGGAGAAGGCCGCTGAGCTGCTCGCCCTGCCCTCGGGTGACCACCCGCTCGGGCAGGACCCCGCGACCGGTCGCGAGATCGTCGCGAAGACCGGGCGCTACGGTCCCTACGTCACCGAGATCCTCGAGGAGGGCGCGCCGAAGTCGGCGAAGCCCAAGACCTCGTCGCTGTTCGCCGACATGGCGATCGACACGATCGACCTCGGGACGGCGCTCAAGCTGCTGTCGCTGCCGCGCGTGGTCGGCGTCGACCCGTCCGACGACGTCGAGATCACCGCGCAGAACGGCCGCTACGGCCCCTACATCACCAAGGCCAAGGACTCCCGGTCGCTGCCGAGCGAGGACTCGATCTTCACGGTGACCCTCGAGGAGGCGCTCGCCCTGCTCGCCGAGCCGAAGGCTCGCCGCGGACAGGCGGCTCCGAAGCCGGGCATCGTCGTCGGCGTCGACCCGTCGACGCAGCGCGAGGTGCAGCTCAAGGAGGGCCGCTTCGGCCCGTACGTGACCGACGGCGAGACCAACGCCTCGCTGCGCCGCGCCGACGATCCCGCGACCATCTCGATCGAGCGCGCGGCCGACCTGCTCGCCGAGCGTCGCGCCAAGGACCCCGCCCCGAAGAAGAAGGCCGCCAAGAAGGCCCCCGCCAAGAAGGCCGCGAAGAAGGCCCCGGCCAAGAAGGCAGCAGCGAAGAAGACGACCGCGAAGAAGGCCGCCACAGCGAAGGCGTGACCCACCCACGGAGCGTCGTCGGGTACGGTGCGCGCCAGCCGTGCGGTCGCCGTGCGGCGGTCTCAGGAAGGACCGCGCTCATGTCGGACCGGACCGCACGACTCCGCACGCCGTCGGCGCTCTTGAGCCTCGGTGCGGCCGTGGCCCTCACCGCGGCGTGCAGCGGCGCCCCCGCTCCGGGCGCCTCGGACGCGACGTCGGCACCCACGTCGAACTTCACGGTCCTCACTCCCGCGCCGAAGACCGACGCCGGCAACCTCACCTGGGCGGTCTACCGCGAGACGCAGACGCTCGATCCGATCCAGGCGTTCGACTACCCCGAGAACACCGTCGACTCGCTGCTGTGCGACGCGATGCTGCGCCAGGCGCCCGACATGACCATCGGGCCGGGTCTCACCACGATGACGCAGGTCGACCCGCTCACGCTCGACTTCACGATCGAGTCCGGTGCCGCTTTCTGGGACGGCCACCCGGTCACGGCCGACGACGTGCTCTACAGCCTGCATCGCGCGGCCGACCCCAAGGGCATCGGCTTCTACGCCACCGTGTTCAGCCGGGTGAAGTCGATGACGGCGAAGGACTCCTCGACCGTCGAGATCACGCTGACCAAGCCCGACACCTGGTTGCCCGGGGAGCTCTCCGCCACCCCGGGCATGGTCGTCGAGAAGGCCTTCGCGGTGAAGGCGGGCGCGAACTTCGGCACGGTGCAGGCGGGCACGATGTGCTCCGGACCGTTCAAGCTCGACTCGTGGAAGACGGGTCAGGGCGTCGTCGTCGTCCCGAACACGTCCTACTGGGACTCCCGCCTGCCCAAGCCGAAGTTCGCGAAGATGTCGATCATCGGCGTGTCCGACGACGCGGCGCTCACCGCAGGGCTCCAGACCGGCGCCATCTCCGGCGCCTACCTCGCGAACCCGCTCTCCACCCTCGGTCAGCTGCGCACGAACCCGGACGTGACCGTCTACCAGGGTGCGCCGTTCGCCACCGACGCGATGGTCGTCAGCGCGACCAAGGGGCCGCTGGCGGACCCGCGCGTCCGGCAGGCGATCTCCTACGCGCTCGACCGCAAGGGCATCATCACCACGCTCTGGCACGGGGCCGCGCTCGTCCCGCACGCGCTCGAGGCGCAGGGCACCTGGGGCTACGCTCCCGACGTGTTCAAGGCCGGCTACGACGCGCTGCCCTCGCTCGAGCCCGACCTGACCAAGGCGAAGGACCTCATCGCGAAGGCCGGCGTCGCGGGCCAGACCATCCGCATCGGTACGTCGTCGGGCGCTGCGGCCATCCACGCCGAGGCGCTGGCCTACAAGGCCGCGGCCGAGCAGCTCGGCCTCAAGGTGACCCTCGACGACGTCAGCTCGGCGAACTTCATCAACTTCTTCATCGACCCCAAGGCGTGGGGCTCGGTCGACGCCTTCCCGACCACGAACTACGGCGACGACGCGGACCCGGCGTCGCTCTACAAGACCATGGCGCTCGAGGGCGGGTCGCAGGACTTCAGCGGGTGGAGCGACCCCGCGGTCACGACCGCGCTGGAGGCGGCGCGGTCGGAGACCGACCCGGCCACGCGTGCGCAACACGTCGTCGACGCGCAGAAGATCATCACCGACCAGATGGTGTGGATCCCCACGGCGTCGCCGAACTCCGTGCTCGTGCTGCACAAGGGCCTCACCGGCGCCCCGGCGACGTTCTCGTACATGTTCGGGCCGTGGGCGGTCTACCTCGGCGGCAGCTGACGCGGGTGCCGCGCGGCCGTGTCGGGCCGGGGTCGTAGGGTCACCCCGTGGCTTCCGGACTGTTCGTCGCGTTCGAGGGCGGCGACGGTGCGGGCAAGTCGACGCAGGCGCGCGCCCTCGCCGACGCCCTGCGCCAGGCCGGGCACGAGGTCGTCCTCACCCGCGAGCCGGGTGGCACGCCCGCGGCGGAGGCCATCCGCCACGTCGTCCTGACCCCGGAGTTCGCCGGCCTGGACGACCGCGCCGAGGCCCTGCTCTACGCCGCGAGCCGCGCCGAGCACGTCGCCCGGCTGGTCCGCCCGGCGCTCGAGCGCGGCGCCGTCGTCATCACCGACCGCTACATCGACAGCTCGATCGCCTACCAGGGCGTGGGCCGCGGCCTCGGGCCCGACGTCGTCGGCGAGATCAACCTGTGGGCGACCCGCTCCCTGCTGCCCGATCTCACCGTGCTGCTCGACGTCGACGCCGGCGCGGGTCTCGCACGGATCGGCTCGGAGCCCGACCGGCTCGAGGCCGAGCCGGAGGAGTTCCACGCGAGCGTCGTCGCGGCGTTCGACGCGCTCGCCGCGGGCGACCCCGACCGCTACCTCGTGATCCCCGCCTCCGGTGACGTCCACGAGATCGCGGCGGCGGTCCTGGCCCGCGTCGACGGGCTGCTCGCCGAGCGCGGCGTGCGATGACCGACGTCTTCACCGACCTCGTCGGTCAGGACCACGCCGCCGCACGGCTGCGCGACGCCGCCGCCGACGCTCCGCAGGCTCGAGCCGGCCTGCCGTCGTCGGCGATGACCCACGCCTGGCTGATCACCGGGCCGCCCGGCTCCGGCCGCTCCACCGCCGCGCTTGCCTTCGCTGCCGCGCTCGTCTGCCCGAACGGCGGATGCGGCACGTGCACCGAGTGCGTCGCGGTGAAGCACTCGGCGCACGTCGACGTCGAGCACGTCGTGCCCGAGTCGGTGACCTACTCCGTCGCCGAGACGCGCGAGCTCGTGCACCGCTCGGCGATGTCGCCGTCGCGCGCGCCGTGGCACGTGTTCGTGCTCGAGGACGCGGACCGCCTCAACGCGGAGAGCGCCAACACCCTGCTCAAGAGCATCGAGGAGCCGACGCCCGGCACGGTGTGGGTGCTCTGCGCCCCGAGCACCGAGGACGTCCTGCCGACCATCCGGTCGCGGTGCCGCCACCTCATGCTGGCCACGCCCGCGACGGCCGAGGTCGCGGAGGCGCTCACCGAGGTGTTCGGCGTAGACCCTGCGATGGCGTCGTTCGCCGCGCGTGCCGCGCAGGGTCACATCGGTCGGGCGAAGGCGCTGGCCACCGACGAGTCCGCACGCCTGCGTCGCCAGGACGTGCTGCGCATCCCGACCCAGCTGCACGACCTCGGGTCCTGCCTCGCGCTCGCGGCCGACCTCGTCGCGACGGTGAGCGACGACGCCGCGTCGATCTGCGACCCGCTCGAGGAGAGCGAGATGAAGGCGCTGCGCGCGGCCTACGGCGAGGGTGCGGAGGGACGCGGCATCGGCACGGTCGAGCGCCGCGCGAAGGGCGCCGTCAAAGCCTTGGAGGACAGGCAGAAGCGGCGCCGTCGTCGCGTAGTGCGCGACCAGCTCGATCGCGCGATCGTCGACCTCATCGCCTTCTACCGCGACGTGCTCGTGCTCCAGCTCGCCGCGAGCTCCGACCTCGTCAACGACGAGATGCGCCCGCAGCTCGAGCGGGTGGCTGCGGAGTCGACCCCCGAGGAGACGCTGCGCCGGGTGGACGCCCTCGAGCGCACGCGCCACCTCCTCGAGGCCAACGTGGCGCCGCTCCTGGCGTTCGAGTCGCTGACCGTCGCGCTCAAGGACCCCTCGCTCGCGTGACGGCCGCGTCATGACCACGCGCGTCTACCTCGGTGGTGGCGGCACCCCGGCCGACGAGGCCGCCGTGTGGCGGCTGTTCCTCCGCCCGAGCCGCCGTGTCGTCTGCTGGCCGTGGTCGTTGCCGGCGGCGCAGCACGACATGGCGGAGATCTGGCTGCGTCGCATGCTGGCGCCGTACGACGTCGCGAAGGTCGAGCTCTGGCGCGACGTCGCCGGCCACACGGTCGAGGAGCTCGACCCCGAGGACGTGATCTTCGTGCTCGGCGGCAACACCTTCGATCTGCTGCACCACCTGCAGTCCCGTGACGCGCTCGGCCTCGCCCCCGAGCACGTGCGCCGCGGGGGCGTCTACTTCGGCAGCAGCGCCGGCGCCGTCCTCGCCGGCGCGGACATCGCGGTGGCCGGGTTCGCCGACCCCAACGACGCCGGAGTCACCGACACCCGCGGGCTCGGCCTGCTCGGCGACGCGATCGTGCGCCCGCACTACTCACCGGACGACCACGCGGAGTGCTGGCGCTGGACCGGGCTCGGCTTCACCGTGCTGGGGATGCCCGAGGCGTCGGGCCTCTCGGTCGTCGACGGCGTGGCCCGCAACCTCGGACCCGCCGACGTCGAGGTCCTCACGCCGACGAGCCTGCAGGTGCTCGCCCCCGGCGAGCACGTCCCCCTGCTCTGAGGCAGGCCTACTCGCCGCTGGCGGTCCTCAGGCCGGCGGCGTACGCCGTCAGGGCGTCGCTCGCGGGGCCGAGGACGTCGAGGCTGGACCGGCCGAGGTCCGGTGAGGCGAGCATCGTCGACGCGGCGGCGAGCAGCCGGTCGTAGACGGCCACACCCTCGGCGAGCCTCGCGCGCACCTGCTCGGCCGAGTCGGCGGCGGCGACGGCCGCCTGCGAGCCGGGCAGGTCGCGCCGCACCTGGTCGAGCACGGCGAGTCGCGTCACCTGCGCGGCGAGCGCCGGGGCGGCCTCGTCGTCGGCAGCCATGAGCTCCTTGCCTGCCTCGGGGTGCAGGGCGGCGACCGCGGGCACCATGGCCACGAGCTGACGGCGTACGGCGGCGAGCCCCTGCGCCTCCGCCCAGCCGATGGCCTCACGGCGGATGTCGGTCGCCGTGTAGCTCGAGGCGAGCGCCGGGGGCTCGGGCGCGACGGAGTTCTTCGCGGCGTAGCGATGGCGCACCGCGCTCACAGCGGCGAACGCCGACCCGAAAAGCCACATCCACGCCGGCCCCGGGATGGCCGACGATGCGGCGTCGATGACTCCGAGCACGGCCGTGGCCCCGGACACCGCCGTCAGCGTGACCGAGTCGCGTCGGTCCTCGGCGATCTTCTCCTGGTGGTTGCGGACCGCCTTGGCGTGCTTCTCCATCGCCTTGCCGTAGGCGCGGGTGGCCTTCGTGCCGTTGCCCTTCGCCGCGGAGTAGGCCTCGGCGACGTCGAGGCCCTGCTCGACGAGCGCGGCGACGCGCTCCCCGAGGCGGGCGATGTCGTTCGACGGGCTCACGGCACCACGGTAAACCCCGTCTCCCGCACGTCACTGACGGAAGTGCCAACCAGGGGTCGCCCAGCCTGACGGTTAGGTCAGTGACGTGCGGCTCCGGCACCGTACGCTCAGGGTGTGCCCACCGAGAGCGCGGAGATCCTGCTCGACGACCCGGTCTTCGGCGACCTCGTCCTCGACGCCGTCGTCGCAGGTGCCGACGACGGCGAGCCGGTGCTCCTGCTGCACGGCTGGCCGCAGACCGCCCTGTCGTGGGCGCACGTGATCCCGCCGCTCGCGTCGTCGGGGTGTCGCGTCGTCGCGGTCGACCAGCGCGGCTACTCGCCGCGCGCGCGTCCCCCCGAGGTGGCGGCGTACACGATCGACTCTCTCGTCGCCGACGCCGCGGGAGTCCTCGACTCGCTGGGCTGGGCGAGCGCGCACGTGCTGGGCCACGACTGGGGCGCGGCCGTCGGGTGGAACCTCGCCGCGCGGCGACCCGAGCTCGTGCGCAGCCTCACCGCGCTGTCGGTGCCGCACCCGAGGGCGCTGCAGGAGGCGTTCCGGACGGACGACGGCCAGCGCGAGATGTCGGAGTACATGACGTTCTTCCGCACGGCGCCGGCGGCCGCGGCGAAGGTCCTGCTGCGCGACGACGCCGCCGCGCTGCGCCAGGTCTACGGCGGCCACGTGCACGCCGCCGACGTCGAGGCCTACGTCGAGCACTTCGCCGAGGACTCCGCGATGGAGGCGGCGCTGTCCTGGTACGCGGCGATGGGGCTCGGCTCGGACGCCGGCACTCCGGACGTCTCCGTCCCCACGACGTTCGTGTGGGGGAGCGACGACGTGGCGATCGGCGAGACGGCCGCGCTGGCCTGTGCCGCGCACTGCACCGGATCCTACGAGTTCCGCGCCCTGCCCGGCCGCAGCCACTGGTTGCCCGACGAGGACCCGGACGCGGTCGTCGACGCCATCCTCGCGAGGATCGGCTGACCACGTGCAGCAGATGATGGCCGTCACCTTCACGAAGGCAGGCCGGCTCTACTACCTCGACGCGGGCGAGCACGCGCCCCGTGTCGGCGATCTCGTGCTGTTCCCGACCTCGACCACGCCCGAGGTGTGCCAGGTCGTGTGGGGACCGGAGTGGGTCGAGGACGAGATCGGCGGGCTGCCGGTCTGCGCCGGGCTCGCGACCGACGCCGACGTGAAGCGCGACGAGGCCAATCGCAAGCGGCGCGCGGAGATCCAGGTCGCGGCGCAGCGTCTCATCCGCGAGCACAGGCTGCCGATGAAGGTGAGCGCGGTCGACTGGTCGGACGAGGGGCACGAGTCGGGTCGGGCGACCGCGACGGTCTACTTCACCGCAGGCGCGCGCATCGACTTCCGCCAGCTCGTGCGCGACCTGGCCACGACGCTCGACTGCAAGGTGCAGCTGACCCAGCTCACCCCGCGCGACGACGCCCGGGTCAAGGGCGGAATCGGCTCGTGCGGGCGCGACACCTGCTGCTCGACGTTCCTCGTCGACTTCGACGCCGTGACCGTGCGCATGGCGCGCGACCAGGACCTCCCGGCCAACCCGATGAAGATCTCCGGCGCCTGCGGCCGACTCATGTGCTGCCTGAAGTA
>JADGOZ010000005.1 GCA_017882705.1 Candidatus Nanopelagicales bacterium
CCGAGAGGTCCTTCGCGCCCTGCTCCAGGAGCGCCGCGATCAGCACGCTCGGAACGCCGCAGAGCCCGAAACCACCCACCGCCAGCGTCGCGCCGTCACCGATGTCGGCGACGGCCTCCGCGGCCGATCCCACGACCTTGTCCAACGCCATCGTGTCCGTCCTCCCGAGTCCGAATGCGCTCGGACTCTACCCAGGAGTGCGCCTGGGCCGTGGGCCCACTCGCGTGAGGACTCGGATGGTGCCTGACGGCCGAGCGCGTCACGAGGAGCAGATCGCCTGGTCGGCGGTCTTCACCGGGGTCGTCGTGGTCTTGTCCGGCACGACGGCGGCCTGGAGCGTGCCGCCCCAGTCGCGGCCGAGCGTCAGGACGAGCGTGCGGGAGGTGCCGCTCACCGTGGGCGTCGCCACCGAGGTGGCGAAGGCGAGCGTGCGGGCCGACTCGGCGTAGGCGTTGCCGTAGGTGATCGATGTCGCGGCCACGGGCGAGGTCTTCGCGTTGCCGGTGCCGACCACGATGAAACCCGCCTTGGTCAGCAGCGCCGCGGCCTTCTTCGCCTCGCCCGGCGTACCCGTGCCGTTGAGCACCTGCACGCGGATCTTGGCCGGAGCCACGGTCAGCGCCTTCTGGCCCGTGGGGACGGTCGCGGGACCGCCGCCGTACGGGACGTCGTTCTTGATCGCTGCCCAGATGGCGTCGGCCTTCGGGGTCCACTCGACCGTCGCGCCGTCGGAGCGCCCGGTCCACGGGACCGTGACGAACTCGATCTTGGAGGTGGGGATGCCCGAGAGGCTCGTCGCGAGCTGCTGCTCGAAGTCGAACTTGCCCATCTGCGGGTCGGTCGTGAGCGACCCGGTGATCGCGCTGAGCACGGAGTAGAGCTTGGTCGGGTCGAGCAGCAGGCCCTTGTCGGTCGCCGCTCGGATGATCGAGCTGAGGAAGTCCTGCTGACGACCGATGCGACCGATGTCGGAGCCGTCGCCGATCCCGTGCCGGATGCGCGCGAAGGCCAGGGCCTGGTCGCCGCTGAGGACGTGGTTGCCGGCGGAGAGCTTGAGGTGGCTCTTCGCGTCGTCGACCGAGGTGGTGAGGCACACGTTGACGCCACCGAGCGCGTCGACGACGGACTTGAAGCCGATGAAGTCGACCACGATGTAGTGGTCGATGAACACACCGGTGAGCTTCTCGACGGCCTTGATGGTGCACCCCGCGCCGCCCTGCGCGAACGCGGCGTTGATGCGGCCGGTGACGGTGCCGCTGCCCTTGCAGTCGGGGCGGGTCACCCAGGAGTCGCGCGGGATGCTCACGGCGATCGCGGACTGCCGGTCGCCGGAGATGTGGAACAGGATCGTGGTGTCGCTGTGCCCGGTGCCGCTCGACGTGTCGGCGGCACTGCCGTAGCCGGTGCCCTGCCCCGTACGGGTGTCCGTGCCCATGACGAGGATGTTGATCGGGTCGTACTGCTCGTGCTTGGTCGGCGTCGCCTTGGTCGGGCGCTGGCCGAGCTGCGAGGTGACGTCGACGGTCGTGATGTTGCTGCTCAGGCGGTTGAGGGTGAGCCACCCGGCCGCGCTGACGGTGGTCGCCAGGACCGTCAGGACGCTCGCCACGGCGACCGCGCGCCGCAGCACGGTGTGCCGGGAACGGTCACTGTCAGTCACGGGGGAGGAGGGGCTCACCTCCCCATTTTACGCGGTGAACTCAGTGCTCCACGCCACCCGGTCGACGTGTACGTCACCTGAACGCCGAGGTCACGGGCGTTTCTGGAGTGACAGGGGTCAAGTCCTGGGGGATTCACCCCGATGGGTGAAGGAGAAGGACGCGGGATCGGCCGATCGCGCGGATCGCCGCCGCCGCCCCCCGGAGGAACCTCGTGCAGGTCGGACACCGGCTCGTCGCCTGCGGCGTCACCGTCGCCGTCATGGCCACGGTGCTCGCTGTGCCGGTCATCACGGGGCCGGCCGCCCAGGTCCATGCCGTCGAGCCGGTCGTCACCCAGCTCGCGCTGCACGGCATCGACCCCACCGGGCTGCGCGCCTCGAGCGCCCCCGTGCCCGAGGGCGGCACCACGGTCGTCGAGGCGGTGTCCCGGACCACCCGCACCACCACGGCCCCGCTCGTCCCGGCGGTCGTCACGTCGGCCACGACCACGCGCCCGTTCAGCCTCGTCGGCGTCGACTGGACCGGCACGACGCCGGCCGGGACGGCGGTGCAGGTCCGGGTCCACGAGAACGGCGCATGGAGCGACTGGTCGCCGCTGGAGGTCGTGGCCGACCACGGGCCGGACGCTGCCGAGGCCGCGGCCGACGGCGTGCGGACCGGCACCGAGCCGCTGATGACGGCCCCGGGATCCGACGGCGTGCAGGTGCGCATCGACTCGCTCGGCGGCGTGGCACCGGCGGACGCGCGCATCACGCTCGTCGACCCCCGCACCTCGGACGCGGACGCGGCGGCGACCCCGACCGCGCTGTCCACCGCGCAGGCCGCGGGCGACCCGATCCGCCCGGCGATCATCACGCGCGCCCAGTGGGGCGCCGACGAGTCGCTGCGCAGCCGCGGCCCGGTCTACACCGGTCCGGTGAAGGTCGGCTTCGTGCACCACACGGCGTCGACGACGAGCTACACGCCGGCACAGGCGACGGCCCAGATGCGTGCGCTGTACGCCTGGTACACCCTCGGCCTGCACTACAGCGACATGGCCTACAACTTCCTCGTCGACCGCTACGGCCGCGTCTACGAGGGCCGGGCCGGCGGCATGGACAAGAACGTGCTCGGCGGCCACACCGCCGGCTTCAACCAGAACACGTTCGCCGTCTCGGCCATCGGCAACTTCGACACCTACAAGCCGACGGCGTCCGAGGCCGACGCGATGGTCTCCTCGATCGCGAAGCTGATGGCGTGGAAGCTCGCGCTCAACCACCGCGACCCCCTCGGCACCGCGACGCTCGTCTCCGACAGCTCCGCGGGGACCTCGCGCTACGCCGTCGGCCGGACGGCCGTCGTGCCCGCGATCTCCGGTCACCGCGACATCGGCTCGACCGCCTGCCCGGGCCGCTATCTCGAGGCGCTCCTTCCCCGTATCCGCGCGCTGGCGCGCGCCGACATGGGCACGCAGATCCTGAACCCGTCCGCGACGCCCTCGGTCGCCGCCTACGGCGGGACGGGCACCGTCCTGAGGGCGACCACGACGACGAGGACGTCCTGGAAGCTCGAGGTCTTCTCCGTCTGCCAGGTGGCTCCGGTGCGGGTCATCACCGGGACGCAGGCAGCTGCAGGGGCGCTCGCCGTGACGTGGAACCAGAAGCGGTCCGACGGGAAGCCGGCACTGCCCGGCACCTACCGTCTGGTCCTGTCGGCCAGCACGGGCTCGGCCGTGGCCTACTCGTCCGAGACGGCCTACGTCGTCACCTCGACCCCGTCGTCGCCGATGGGGCCGTGCGAGAAGGCGGCGAGACTCACCGAGACCGAGCGCTACTCGGCCGCGGTCGCGGCCGGACGCCTTGCGGCGCCGACGTCGACGTCGGTCGTGCTCGCCAACGGTGATGACGCCAACCTGCCCGAGGCCCTCATCGCGGTGCCGCTCGCGGCGGTCAAGGGCGCTCCTCGCCTGCTGACGGCGGCGGCCTCGCTGCCCGCGGTCGTGTCCGCCGAGATCGCGCGGCGCAAGGCGACCTCGGCGTACCTCGTCGGGTCCACGGTGCAGATCTCCCCGACCGTCGTCGCACAGCTCACGTCGCTCGGAGTGACGTCCATCGTCCGGCTCACCGGCGCGGACCGGGCCACCACGGCCGCGAACGTGGCGACCGCGATCGGTGCGCGCGACTCCGCCGTGGCCATCAGCCTCGACGCGGGCGCGTCGCTGGACGCCGCCACGGTCGCGGCTGCCGACGCAGCGGTCGCGAAGCGTGCGCTCGTCGTCGTCACGAAGGCCGGGGTGCCCGCCGCCACGAAGGCCGCGCTCCTGGGCATCGGTGCGACGACGGTCCTCGTCGGGGCACCTGCCTCCGTCGTGCCCGACGCCGTCGTCGCCGCCCTGCCCGGTGGCCGTCGGGTCGCCGGCGCGACGGACACCGCGACGTCGACGGCGCTCGCCGCTGCGCTCGCACCCTCAGCCGCTGCCGTGGGCGTCCTGCTCGCGAACTCCGCGGCGTGGCGGGCGGTCGCGGCCGCCTCGGGCCGTCCGCTCGTCGTGTCCTCGACGGTCGCTCCGGTCACGGACTGGCTCGTCGGCCACGCCGCCGTGAAGCAGGCCCTGGCCCTCGGGGGCTGGGCGGACTCCTCGATCGGCGCCTTCGCCCTGGTCATCGGCACCGGCACGACCCCCACCCCGACCCCGACCCCGACGCCGACCCCCACGCCCACACCCACGACGACCGTGCCGACGACGACCCCCGTCACCTCCGTGCCGGCGTCGTTCTCGTTCAACGGCGCCGGCTCCGGCCACGGCGTCGGCATGTCGCAGTGGGGTGCCTACGGCATGGCCGTCGCGGGCAGCACCGCGACCCAGATCGTGCAGCACTACTACTCGGGCACGAAGGTCTCGCCGGTCGCGGACACGATGAACATCCGGGTGAACCTCGTGCACAACGCGCCTGTGGTCTTCTTCCGCTCCGAGGCGCTGGCGGCGGGCGGCGGCGGGATCGAGGTGACCGTCACCGGTCTCCCGGTCGTCCTCGGAACCGCGGCGGACCTGTTCACCGCCAAGAACGTGGCGGGCAAGGTCACCGTGACGCGCACCCGTGCCGGGGTCACGACCGCCGTCGGCACGGGCACCGGCGTGACCGTGCGGTGGGCCGGCACCCGCGTCGCGGGCAGGGCCGGCACGGTGGCCACCCTCCTCGACGTCGCGTCGAGCGTGGCAGGTCTCGCCACCTCGGGGCACCGCTACCGCTACGGCTACGCCGACATCGCACCCGCCACCACGACGCCGACGACGTTGGAGCTCGTGAACTCGTTGCGCCTCCACGACGAGTACCTGCTCGGCATCGCCGAGGTGTCGTCGAGCTGGCCCGCCGCCGCGCTGCAGGCGCAGGTCCTGGCCGCGCGCACCTACGGACTCGTCCGCTACGGCACCGGGGGCATGCGCGCCGCCTGCCGCTGCCAGGTGGACAGCGGGCACGGCCCCTACTACGACCAGACGTTCGTCGGCTGGGCGAAGGAGTCGGGCGCAGGAGGAGCCAGCTGGCGGGCTGCGGTCGTCGCGACCGCCATGACGGCCACGACCGGCAACGCGATCCTGTACGGCGCCAAGCCGGTCACCGCCTTCTACTTCGCCGCCTCGGGCGGCCTCACGCAGAGCTCGCAGGACGTGTGGGTCACGACGCTGCCCTACGCCCAGTCGGTCGACGACCACTGGAGCATGGCCGCGCCGAACCCGTGGCGTGCGTGGACGCCGCGCGTGAAGACGCAGGCGCAGGTCGCTGCCGCGTTCGGCCTTCCGAACGTCGTGCGCATCGACCTGTCGGCGCGCACCGCGGGCGGTGGCGTGAAGACCGCGATCGCCTACTCCTCGACCGGTGCCGCGAAGTCGCTGACCGGGGAGTCGTTGCGCACCAGGCTCGGCCTCCCGAGCACGTGGGTGTGGCGCGCGTCCGCATCGGCCTCGGGCGACGTCGCCACGATCGCCGCCACGGCCGCCAAGGCGTCGACCGCGACTTCCGTCGTGCTGGCACCGGTGGACGCCCCGGCGGTCATCGCCGTCGCGTCGTCGCTCGCGGCGCGCAAGGGGATCCCGCTGCTGCTCAGCGCGCGCACGTCGCTGTCTGCTGTCGCGAAGGCGGAGCTGCTGCGCCGCAAGACTACGACGGTCTACGTCGTCGGCACGGCCACGGAGATGCCGTCGGCGCTCGTCGCGGCCGTCGACGCCGTCGCCGGCACGGTCGTGCGGGTGACCGGCGCGAACGACTCCGACATGAGCGTCGCCGCAGCCAACCTCGTCGCGCTCCCGGCGGGCGGCCGGGCCTTCGTCGCTGCGGCCGACGACCCGGTGGACGCCGTGATCGCCGGCGGCGCGGCCGGTGCCACGAAGCGCCCGCTGCTGCTCCTGCCCGGCGGCGGGGCCGCGTCGCCCGCGGTCACCGCCTATCTCACCGCCCGTGCCGTCGCCGGCACGGCCGTGGTGGCCCCCGTCGGCGTCGTCCCGGCGACGGTCCTCGCGACCCTGCGCCTGCCGACGCGCTACATCGGCACCGACGCGACCGACACGTCGGCCCGCGTCGCGACCGCGTTCGTCGCCCCCGCCGGCGCGCAGATGTCGCTCGCGACGGCCACCGGATACGTCGCTGCCCTGGCCGCGGCGCCGAGCTCTGCGGTGCTCGTCGTGGGCACGGCTCTGGCCGCGGGCACGAGGACCCTCCTGCAGCGTGGCGTGAGCACGCTCGTCGTGACACCGGGTGTGACCGCGGCCGTGGCCACCGCAGCCCGCCGCGCCTGACGCCGGCCCGCCGACCGACCCGCTACCGCAGAACTGCGTCGCAACGCTCGCGCGCGGCCACGGCCTCGACGTCGGCACCGGGATCGGCGAGCAGCACGACCGATCCCGCGACGGCGAGCGGCAGCGCGAGTGTCGCGAGCCAGGCGTCGTCGGCCGTCGTGACGTCGACGAGGAGGCGTCCGCTGGCGCGCAGGCCGAGGCGTGCGCCGATCTCCGCGGCGTCCGCGAGAGCGGCCGTCTGCGTCCACGTGCGCGGGCCGACGGTGAGCCACGGCGAGCTGCCCAGGACCTCGGCGTAGGGCGTGAAGCGGTCGCCGTGCGCGCGCACCTCGACGGCCGCGTCGAGGAGGCCTGCGGGCAGGGGGACGGTGAAGGGCATGCCGAACGGGTGCAGCGCGGTCGCGAGCGCGAGCGGTGCTCGGGCGGCGTCGAGGCGGTCCGGCCCGGTCACGCTGACGTCGACGCTCGGGTCCGTCGGGTCGCCGTCCACCCACGCGACGCAGCCCGTGGCGGCGCAGGCGCCGAGCCAGACGGCCGCCTGCCAGTGC
Organism: Candidatus Nanopelagicales bacterium; assembly: GCA_017882705.1. Lineage (GTDB taxonomy): Bacteria > Actinomycetota > Actinomycetes > S36-B12 > CAIYMF01 > Longivirga. The sequence goes on from JADGOZ010000005.1 coordinate 6,981, forward strand.
GGCCGCAGCAGCAGCGCCACCCGCGAGCCGTCGGACACGTCGGCGTCGTCGCGCAGCAGGTTCGCGGCCTTCGCCACGTTGTTCTCGAACGTGCGGGCCGACAGCTCCGTGCGCTCACCGTCGGGGCCGAGGTAGGTGACGAAGGGCTGCGCCGCGTCGCCGTCGAGGAGGGTGCGCAGGGCCGAGGCCACGGTCGTCGGGGTCACGCCCCGACAGTACGGCGCCGACGGGCGGCGACCGCGGGACGGCCCGGGGCCGACCTGACCATGTGGGAGGGTGGGGACGTGCTGGAAGCAGTCCTGCTCGTCGGCGGCCAAGGGACGCGCCTGCGTCCCCTCACCGTGACGACCCCCAAGCCCATGCTCCCCGTCGCCGGTGTCCCGTGCACCGAGCACCAGATCGCGCGGGCGCGCGAGGCTGGGGTCACCCGGGTGATCCTCGGGACCTCGTACAAGCCCGAGGTGTTCTCGGAGTACTTCGGCGACGGGTCGCGCTTCGGCGTCGAGCTCGTCTACGCCACGGAGGACGTCCCGCTCGGCACGGGCGGAGCGATCCGCCACGTGGCGCCCTACCTCGAGAGCGACCCCGACGCGCCGATCCTCATCTTCAACGGCGACGTGCTGTCCGGCCACGACATCGCCGGCCAGGTGCAGCGCTGGCGCGACGACTCCGCCGACGTCTCGCTCTACCTCACGCGCGTCGACGACCCGCGCGCCTACGGCCTCGTCCCCACCGACGCCGACGGGCGCGTGCTCTCCTTCCTCGAGAAGCCGACCACGGCCGAGGAGATCGTCACCGACCAGATCAACGCCGGCTGCTACGTCTTCCGCCGCTCGCTCATCGACGTCATCCCCCGCGGCCGCCCGGTGTCCGTGGAGCGCGAGATCTTCCCCGGCCTGCTCGCCGCCGGTGCTGTCGTCACCGGCTTCGTCGACGACGGCTACTGGCTCGACCTCGGCACGCCGCTGGACTTCGTGAAGGGCTCGCGCGACCTCGTCACCGGGCGGGCACCGAGCCCGGCGCTTCCCGGGCGCACGGGCGACTTCCTCGTGCGCCCTGGCGCCGAGGTGGCTGACGACGCCATCCTCACCGGCGGCACCTTCGTAGGTGCAGGCGCCACGGTCGGCTCGGGGGCGGTCGTCGACGGCTCCTCGCTCTTCGACGGCGCGATGATCGCCGCCGGCGCGCACGTGCGCGACTCCGTCATCGGCTCCGGCGCGATCGTCGGCGCCGGCGCCTACCTCGACGGCGTCGTGGTCGGCGACCGCGCCGTGGTCGGGCCGGGCAACGAGCTGATCCGCGGTGCGCGCGTCTGGCCCGGCGTGGCGCTCGGCGAGACCGCGGTCCGCTTCAGCTCCGACCGCTAGCCCCGCGATGGCCGACGCCGTCACGCGGGAGTGGCGACCCGCGTGGCCGGTGAGCCTGGGCGCAACGCTCGGCGGCCTCGCGCACGGGCGCTTCGACCCGTCGTACCGGCGTACTCCGGACCGCGCAGTCTGGCGCACGATGCGGAGCCCGGAAGGCATTGCGACACAACGTATCTCGATCAGCGACGGTGTGGTGACGTCGACCGCGTGGGGTCCGGGTGCGGCGTGGGCGACCGAGCGGCTGCCGCAGATCCTCGGCGTCGACGACGACGTCTCGGCGTTCGACTCCTCGCTGCACCCGCTCGTCGCCGAGCAGTGGCGGCGGGTGGGCGCGGGGATGCGCACACCGTCCGTCGGCGTGGTCCTCGAGGTGCTGGTCGCTGCTGTCCTCGAGCAACGGGTGACCGGCATCGAGGCACGTCGCGCGTGGCGCTGGCTGCTGACGGCGTACGGCGATCCCGCTCCCGGACCCTCGCCCGAGGGCATGCGGGTCTTCCCGGCTCCCGAGGTCGTCGCGACCATCCCGTCCTGGGAGTGGCACCGTGCGGGGGTCGACGGCGCGCGGGCCGCGACGGTGCTGCGGGCGGTGTCCTACGCCGGACGGCTCGAGCAGTGCGTCGCGATGGTGCACGACGCCGCGCGCGCCCGGATGCAGGCGATCCCGGGCGTCGGCATCTGGACGTCGGCCGAGGTGGCCTGCCGCTCGCTCGGCGACCCGGATGCCGTGAGCTACGGCGACTTCCACGTCGCGCACAACGTGGTCTACGCCCTCTCCGGCGAGACCGACGGGACCGACGAGCGGCTCGCCGAGCTGCTCGAGCCGTGGGCCGGTCACCGCGGTCGGGTGGTCCGGCTCGTGGAGCTCAGCGGCATCTCCCGACCGGCGCGCGGCCCGCGCTACCGCCCGCTCGACCACCGCGACCGCTGACGTGTGCCGCGCCGCGGCCGTGCGCGAGGATGGGTCGGTGACCCATGACCACGCTGACGTTCCGCCCGTGCCTCCCGCATCCTCGTCCGCCGACGGGTACGTCGGGGACCCCGAGGTGCAGGCGCACTGGGACGAGCGCTACTCCGAGCAGGACCAGATGTGGAGCGGCAAGCCCAACGGCACGCTCGTGGCCGAGGTCGCAGGGCTCACGCCCGGTCGCGTCCTCGACGTCGGGTGCGGCGAAGGGGCCGACGCCATCTGGCTGGCCGGCAACGGCTGGGACGTGACCGCGCTCGAGGTCTCCGGTGTGGCGCTGGAGCGCGCGGCCCGGCACGCTGCCGACGCGGGCGTCACGGTGCGGTGGGTGCACGCCGGGATGGTCGAGGCCGACCTGCCGCTCGCATCCTTCGGCCTCGTCTCGGCGCAGTACCCCGTCCTGCCGCGCACCCCGGACGCCGTGGCGGAGCGGGCGCTGCTCGCCGCCGTCGCCCCCGGCGGAGTGCTGCTGTTCGTGCACCACGCCGACATGGAGCACCGTCACGAGCACGGCCACGGACACGGCGACGACCACGACGACGAGAACGCGTTCGACCCGGCCGACTACGTGTGGCCGGCGACGATGGCCGCGTCGTTGGGCGACGACTGGGTCGTCGAGGTGGACGAGCGGCGACCGCGGGTCGCGCCGGAGAGCGGGGCCGGCGCGGGCCACACCGACGACCTGGTCCTGCGAGCGCGCCGTCTCCGCTGACCAACCCCGCGCAGGACCAGAGCGAGCCAACCCGACGGCACGAGCCCACGAATGAAGTGGCGGTCCCGCTCGGCCGGGTGAGGCAGACTCGCGTCATGGCAGCGCTGGGTTCCGGCTCCGACCTCTGGCGGGTCAACGTCGGTGACGCGGTTCAGGTCGCCCACGACGCCGTCGTGGCAGCGGCTCGCGGAGTGACGGGGCTGTCGCTGCCGCTGTGGGACCTGAGAGTCGTGCCTCGTGCCGCGATCATGACGCGCGACGAGTACGGGCTGACGTAGGCAGGGAGACAAGGGAGACAAGGGATGACGAGGTATCTGATCTCGTTCGACGACGGCGCGATGGACTTCCCCGAGGAGGACCTGCCCGCCGTGGGAGAGGCCGCGCACGCCGTCGTGCGGGCCGCGCAGGAGGCGGGCGCGTGGGTCTTCGGCGGCGGCGTGCAGAACCAGCGGGCGAGCATCGTGGCGACCGACGGGGTGATCGCCGAAGGCCCGTACCCGGAGACGAAGGCGGTCATCGGCGGGTTCTCGATCATCGACGTGCCCACCCGCGCGGAGGCGCTGGAGTGGGCTGCCAGGTTCGCCGTCGCCTGCCGCTGCGCCCAGGAGGTGCGCGAGATCATGGACGACCCGGACGTCTGATCGTGACGCGGGCTAGCGTTCGCACCGTGCCCCGTCGCGGGCGCCGCCACGGTCGAAGGAGCCCCGCATGCCCGATCGCGCCCATGTCGCGCTCTACGGACTCGACATCGCGAAGCTCGCGGCGTACTACACGACCATCGCCGGCTTCGAGATCCACGAGGTCGACGACGGGTTCACCAGCCTGCACATCCCCACGCTCGAGCTGGTGCTCGTCCGGATCAGGCCCGAGCACGCCGCCGGGCTCGTCGTCACCGACCCGCCCGATCGGCGCGAGGACACCCCGATCAAGCTGAGCCTCGTGGTGCCGAGCCTCGCCACGGCACGCGTGGCCGCCCCGGCGCTCGGCGGTGTCGTCGACCCGCCCGAGGCCGAGTGGACCTGGGGCGGGTTCACCCGCGTCGACGGTCACGACCCCGAGGGCAACGTCGTGCAGCTGATGGAGCCCATGGACCGCCCCGACTAGGCCGACGCGGCAAGGAGTACGCCGAGGTCCTGGCTCACCACGTCGACGAAGTCGCCGATCTGCGCGAGCTGCACGAGGACCCCGCCGTTCGACCGCGGGTGCACGAAGACCTCCGACCAGAAGCCCGTCGAGTCGTGGGCGAGGCCGAAGTGCTCGACTCCGTGCGCGTCGAGGACAGCCACCGCCGCGTCGATGTCGTCGACGGCGAACGTGATGTGGTGCTGGCCGCCGCGGCCGCCGTTTCCGGCGAAGAAGAGGTCGAAGAACGTCGAGCCCGGGGTGGGGGCCATCAGCTCGATCTTCCCGTCGCCCAACGAGAAGACGGCCGTCACGGCACCGATGGGCAGCACCTCGCCGTAGCGGAAGGTGCCGCCGAGCACGTCGCGGTAGAACGCGACCATCGGTGCCAGCGATGGTCCTGCGACGGCGGTGTGGTCGTAGCGCGCCCCGGCCGTCGCCAGGAGGCTCGTGAGGGTCTCGTCGGTCATCGGGCTCTCCCTCGTGCGTCCGGGTTCACAGGAACCGCAGGTGGTCGTCCACGACGCGCTCCGCCCGCGCTCCAGCCGGCGCCGCCGCGTGCCCGACGGCGACTCCGCCCAGCGGCTGCCACGTGGCCGGCAGGTCGAGCACGTCGAGAACCACGTCGGCGCAGAACATCGTGGAGGAGATCCACGCCGAGCCGAGCCCCTCCGCAGCGAGCGCCACGAGCAGGTTCTGCACGGCGGCCCCGCCCGCGACGAGGAACAGGTCGCGCTCGTGGCTGCGACGGTCGTCGTCGGGGTAGTCGTGGGTGGCGCCGTCGAGCTCGAGGAACGCGAGCACGAGGACCGGAGCGTCGCGCAGCACGTCGCCGCGACGCAGGCGTCGCGCGACCGAGGTGTCGTCGTAGCCGTCGAGGGCGCGCAGGTCGGCCTCCCAGCGCGCGGCCATCGCGTCGAGCAGGCGTGTCCGCGTCGCTCGGTCGTCGATCACGAGGAAGCGCCACGGCGTCGTGTGGTGCGGGCTCGGTGCGGTGATGGCGGCCGCGACCGCGAGTCGCAGGGAGTCGGGGTCGACGGGCTCGTCGGTGAAGGATCGTACGGTCCGGCGCTCGAGCACCGCCTCCCGTCGCCCCTGCGCGATCGCCTCCCGCGTCCCGAGCCGGAACAGGTCGTCCTCGCTCCGCCGCACGAGTGCGCGCGCACCCGGTCCGTCGTCGTCCAGGACGTAGGCGGCCATGCCTCGGACCACTGCCACGGGGAGCCCGGACGCCTTGCCGCACACCAGGTCCGCGGCCGCGGCGATCTCGTCGGCGATCGCGGTGACGGTCATCTCGAGCGTGTTCCCGTGCTCGTCCTGGCGACCGCGGTGGTCGTCGAGGACCACGAGCCCGGCCGCGCCGATAGCGGCGTCGGTGAGTCCCTCGCGCCAGGGGCGGCCGAGCGTGTCGGTCACGACGACGGCGATCCGTGCGCCGGATGCGGCGACGATGCCGGCGCGGATCGCGCGGGCGCTGGAGTCCGGGTCGACCGGCAGCAGCAGCACGGTGCCCGCCGGCGTGTTCGACGCGTCGACCCCGGCGGCTGCCATGACGAGCCCGTGCGACGTCTCCACGATGCGGGTGAGCCCGCGCGGCGTCGCACGGGTCGCGACGACGCGGACCGTCTCGGCCGTGATCGCGTCCGCACGGCTGTCGGCTGTGACGACGCGGCCCTCGGCCTTGCTCACGACCTTGCTCGTGACGACCACGACGTCGCCGTCGCGCAGGCCGCCGGACCCGTCCGGCCAGGCCACGCGGGCCAGCAGCGGTGACGTCAGCGCGGCGAGGTCGTCGCCGGCCGCGATCTCCGGCACGCCGGGCACGCCGACCACGACGAGCGCCGGCACGACGGGATCGCTCATCGGCGCACGCTCTCCGCGAGGTGCAGCGCCGCGGCCGCGATCGCCGCCGTCGCTGCGAGGTCGGTCATGAGCAGCGGTACGGCGCGCGTCTCGATGCCGGCCGCTGCGAGCTCGTCGACCGCGTCGGCGTCGGACTCGTCGTGCACGAGCCAGCCGTCGAGGAGGCCGTCGGCGGTGCGTGCGCCGTAGTGCAGCGCGACCGCGGCAGCTGACGTCTTGACCCCGATCGCGGTGAGGCAGGCGTCGGCCATGCCGCGCACGGGCGCGCCGCCGACGATGGGGGAGACTCCGACGACGGGAGCGGCGGTGGTGCGCACCGCGTCACGCACGCCGGGCACCTGGAGGATCGTGCCCACCGACACGACGGGGTTCGACGGCGGCAGCAGCACGACGTCGGCGCCTGAGATCGCTTCCAGCACACCGGGTGCGGGTCGCGCATCGTCGCGGCCGACGAGGACGAAGTCGTGCGCGGGGATGCCGGCGCGGTGCCGGACCCACCACTCCTGGAAATGGATCGCCTTGCGCGTCCCGGGCTCGTCGCCGTCGACGACCACGTGCGTCTCGACCCGGTCGTCGCTCATCGGGAGCAGCTCGACGCCGGGCTGCCAGCGGTCGCACAGCGCGGCCGTGACGGCGGACAGCGGGTAGCCCGCGGCAAGCATCTGCGAGCGGACGAGGTGGGTCGCGGTGTCGCGGTCGCCGAGCCCGAACCAGTCGGGCTGAACGCCGTAGGCCGCGAGCTCCTCCTTGATGGCGAACGTCTCGTCCTCGCGACCCCAGCCGCGTTCCTCGCTGATGCCCCCGCCGAGGGTGTACATGACGGTGTCGAGGTCAGGGCAGATCTGCAGCCCGAAGAGCCGGATGTCGTCGCCGGTGTTGCCGATCACCGTCACGTGGGACTCGATCGGGGCGGTGCGGAGGTGGTGCAGGAGTCCGCGGGTGAACCGGGCTCCGCCGATTCCGCCCGCGAGGACCGTGATGCGCATGCGTCGATCCTGTCACCCCGATCTCCGCCGGGCCGACGGGGTGAACGTACGCTCGACGTCGTGACTGCGGACCAGGGGCCGAACGACCGCGAGACCGCCCGCGCCCTCTCCCGTGCCGCGCGAGGCGTTGCGCTGGACGTCGACGAGGCCACCGCGCTTCTCCACGCCCGCGGCGAGGACCTCGAGACGCTGCTCGGCCTGGCCTCCGCGGTGCGCGACCGCGGCCTCCAGGGCGCTGGCCGTCCGGGCGTGATCACATACAGCCGCAAGGTCTTCATCCCCTTGACCCGGTTGTGCCGGGACCGCTGCCACTACTGCACGTTCGCGACGGACCCGGCGTCGCTGCGTCGTGCTGGGCACTCGATGTTCCTGAGCCCCGACGAGGTCCTCGCCATCGCGCGCGACGGCGCCGCGCTCGGGTGCAAGGAGGCGCTGTTCACCCTGGGGGACCGTCCGGAGGACCGGTGGCCGGCCGCGCGGGAGTGGCTCGACGCCCACGGCTACGACGACACGCTGTCCTACGTCCGCGCGATGGCGGTGCGCGTCCTGGAGGAGACCGGGCTGCTGCCGCACCTGAACCCGGGCGTGATGTCGTGGGAGGAGCTCGCACGGCTCAAGCCGGTCGCGCCGAGCATGGGGATGATGCTCGAGACGTCGTCGCGTCGCCTGTTCGAGACGCCGGGGGAGCCGCACTTCGGCAGTCCCGACAAGGACCCCGACGTACGCCTCCGCGTCCTCGCCGACGCCGGTCGTCAGGCGGTCCCGTTCACCACCGGGATCCTCGTCGGGATCGGCGAGACGCCGCGCGAGCGCGTCGAGTCGATCCTCGACATCCGCCGCGTGGCACGGGAGCACGGGCACGTGCAGGAGGTGATCGTGCAGAACTTCCGGGCCAAGCCCGACACCGCGATGCGCGACGACGACGACCTCCCGCTCGACGACTACCTCGCCACGATCGCCGTCACCCGGCTCCTCCTCGGCCCGCGCATGCGCGTCCAGGCACCGCCCAACCTCACCGACGTCGCCGAGGTGGTGCGGCTGCTGCGCGCCGGTGTCGACGACTGGGGCGGCGTCTCGCCCCTGACCCCGGACCACGTGAACCCCGAGCGACCCTGGCCGCACCTCGACGACCTGGCCCGGCTCACCGCCGAGGCCGGGTTCGAGCTGCGCGAGCGGCTCACCGCCCACCCGGAGTACGTGCTGCGCCCCGACCCGTGGCTCGACCCGCGCGTCAGGCAGCACGTCGCGGCGCTCGCCGGCCCCGACGGTCTCGCGGTCGAGGGCCGCGACCCGGTCGGCCTGCGGTGGCAGCAGCCGGACGAGTACGGCGACGGGTACGCAGCCTTCGCCGCGGCGAACTCCGGAGGTCGCACCGACCTGCACGCGACGGTCGACACCACTGGTCGAACGGGGGACCGGCGCAGCGACTTCGACGAGGTCTACGGCGACTGGTCGGCGATCGGGGAGCACGCGACCGACATCGCCGCACGCGCCACCGCTGCCGGAAGCTCGGCGGTCGAGCACCTCGACGGCGACGTCCGGGCCGGCCTCGCCCTCGCCGCGGACGATCCTGCTGCCCTCGCGCACCCCGACAACGCCGCGCTCGCGGTCGCGCTGATGTCGTGCGACGGTCCCGCGCTCGACGCGCTCGCCCGCATCGCCGACGACGTACGCCGTGACACCGTCGGCGACGACGTCACGTTCGTCGTGACGCGGAACATCAACTTCACCAACGTCTGCTACACCGGCTGCCGGTTCTGCGCGTTCGCGCAGCGCCGCACCGACGCCGACGCGTTCACGCTGTCCCTGCCCGAGGTCGGCGACCGCGTCGTCGAGGCGTGGGACGTCGGGTGCACCGAGATCTGCATGCAGGGCGGCATCCACCCCGACCTGCCGGGCACGGCGTACTTCGACCTCGCCCGCGAGGTCAAGCGCCGCGCACCCGACATCCACCTCCACGCGTTCTCCCCCATGGAGGTCGTCAACGGCGCGACGCGGTCCGGGATGTCGATCCGGGAATGGCTTGTCGCTGCAAAGGAATCAGGCCTCGACTCGATCCCGGGGACCGCCGCCGAGATCCTCGACGACGACGTCCGCTGGGTCCTCACCAAGGGCAAGCTCCCGACGGCCGCGTGGGTCGACGTCATCACCACCGCGCACGACGTCGGCATCCCCTCGTCATCGACGATGATGTACGGCCACGTCGACAACCCGGCGCACTGGGTCGCCCACCTCGCGCTGCTCCGCGAGGTGCAGGAGCGCACCGGCGGGTTCACCGAGTTCGTCGCCCTGCCGTTCATCCACCACAACGCCCCGGTCTACCTCGCCGGCGTCGCCCGACCCGGCTCCACCCGACGCGACGACCGCGCCGTCCACGCGATGGCGCGGCTCATGCTCCACGGCGCGATCGACCACATCCAGTGCTCCTGGGTGAAGCTCGGCACCGAGGGCGTCGTCACGATGCTGCAGGGCGGCTGCGACGACATCGGCGGCACCCTGATGGAGGAGACGATCAGCCGGATGGCCGGCTCACAGCACGGCTCCCGCAAGAGCGTCGAGGAGCTCGAAGGGCTCGCCGCCGCCGCCGGCCGACCCGCCCGGCAGCGCAGCACCGCCTACGCAGAGGTGACCCTCGAGCGCCGGGCGGCGGCCCGTCGAGTCGCCCTCCCGCTCGACGCGATCGCGGCACCGTCACTCTGAGTGATCGCCGTACGGGTGCCAATTCGCTCCCGGGGTTGACGCGGTGCTCCTTACACGCGTGTAATTCACCCCGTGCCGGGCGCGTCCAGTGGCCGACACCACATCAGGTTCCGCGTGTCGCGAGCACGTGGGTCCCGGGTCGAGGAGGTACTGCGGTGAGCACAGCCACCGTCCTGCCGATGACCGACGCCGAGGAGCTCGGCTGGCAGGAGCGCGCCCTGTGCGCGCAGACGGACCCGGAGGCGTTCTTCCCCGAGAAGGGGGGCTCGACCCGCGAGGCCAAGAGGGTCTGCACGACCTGCGAGGTCCGCGTCGAGTGCCTCGAGTACGCGCTCGACCACGACGAGCGCTTCGGCATCTGGGGCGGCCTGTCCGAGCGTGAGCGCCGCCGTCTCAAGAAGGCCGCGGTCTGATCCCGTGTGACCCGCGCGACAGGCGACCGATCCTCGGATCGCCGCGCACAGGAGCACTCGACGACGTCGCATAGGGTTTGCGCGCCATGACCACCGACGTCCCCGCCGCAGGCTCCGAGGAGCCGCGCGGCCAGCTGCGCCGCCTCGGCGACGAGGTGCGCGACATCGTCGCCGACCTGCCGGGCGACGAGGACGACGTCACCGAGCTGCTCGAGCCGCGACCGGCCCCGGCAGCTCCTGCGGCCGCATCGCCCGTGGAACCCGCCAGTGCCGAGGACCCCGACTTCTTCGGGTCCGAGGACGACGAGGAGATCGACGAGCTCCCGCCGCGCACGCACCGCGTCACCGCGGTCTTCGTCGCGCACGACGGTGCTCGCTGGCTCCCGGCCGCCCTCACCGCGCTGTCGCGGTCCACGCGCCGTCCCGACCGCGTGGTCGCCGTCGACACCGGATCCACCGACACGACCCCTGACATCCTGGTCCGCGCCGAGAAGGCTGGCCTCGTCGACCGGATCGTCACGCTGCCCCGCGACAGCGGCTTCGGCGCCGCCGCCGCGGCCGCGCTCGCGACGTCGTCCGGAGCCGTCGACGACCTCGCCCCCGACACGGTGCGCTGGGCCTGGCTGCTGCACGACGACTCGGCACCCTCGGCCACCGCGCTCGAGAGGCTGCTGCGCCATGCGGATCGCACGCGGTCGGCCGACATCGTGGGGCCGAAGCTGCGCGGCTGGCGCAACCAGGACGTCCTCGTCGAGGTCGGCGTCACCGTCGCCCGCTCGGCCAACCGGGTCACGGGCCTCGAGCGGCGCGAGCTCGACCAGGGCCAGCACGACGGCGTCGGCGACGTCCTCGCCGTCAGCAGCGCCGGCATGCTGGTGCGCCGCGAGGTGTGGGACGAGCTCGGCGGCTTCGACCCGGCGCTCCCGATGTTCCGCGACGACGTCGACTTCTGCTGGCGCGCCCGCAGCGCGGGGCACCGCGTCGTCGTCGCGACCTCCGCCGTCGTGCACCACCGCGAGGCGGCGACCCACGGCCGTCGACCGGTCGACGCCGGGTCGCCGAAGCACCCCGATCGCCCGCACCGCATCGACCGCGTCTCCGCGATCCACCTGATGCGCGCGCACGCCTCCGGGCTCCGCGGCCCGTACGTCACGCTGCGGCTCCTGCTGGGCACGCTGGTCCGAGCCGTCGGCCTGCTGCTGGCCAAGGCGCCGCAGGACGCGCGCGACGAGTGGGGCGCGTTCCGCGACTCGGTCCGCGACCGCACCGGGCTGCGCGCGTCGCGAGCCCGGATCGCCGCAGCCGCGGGGCGGCCCGGGTCGGTGCCCGAGACCGAGGTCCGCGAGTACCTCGCCCCGCGCGGCATCCAGGCGCGCCACGTCGTCGAGAGGTTCTTCGACCTCGTCGCCGGCCGGGAGATCGTCGATCCCAGCCGCTCCGTGCTCGACTCCACGAGCGACGACCCGGACGGCTGGTACGCCGACGACCGACGTCCGTCGAGGCTCCGGAGGCTGGTGCGTCAGCCCGGCTTCCTCCTCGTCCTGTCCCTCCTCGTGCTGACGTTGGTCGGAGCGCGGTCTCTGCTCGGCGACGGCGTGCTGCTCGGCGGGGCGTTGATACCCGCCCCCGACGGCGTCGGCGACCTGTGGGCCAGCTACCTGACCGCCTGGCACGAGGTCGGCCCGGGCTCGTCGGCGGACGCCCCCGCGTGGCTGGTCCCGCTCTCGGCCCTGGCGCTCGTCCTGCGCGGGTCGGCGTCCGCGTCCGTCGACGTCCTGCTCCTCGGCCTCGTCCCGCTGGCGGGCCTCACGTCGTACCTCGCGCTGCGCGGTGTCGTCGGGGGCACCTGGGTGCGCATCTGGGCCGCGGCCACCTACGCCAGCCTGCCGGCCGTCACCGGGGCCATCTCGGGCGGCCGCATCGGCACCGCAGCGTCGATCGTCCTTCTGCCGTGGCTCGCGCGATCCTGCGCGCGGCTCGTCGGCGTCGGCCGGCCACCCACCTGGCGTCGGGCGTTCGGGACGGCGCTGCTGCTCGCCGTCGTCGCGAGCTTCACGCCGGTCGTGTGGCTCGCGGCCGTCCCCCTCGCCGTGGTGGCCGGTCTCACCGTCGTGCGCGACCTCGCCGGCCGGCTCCGGCTGCTCGTCACGGTCCTGCTCCCGGTGGCGCTGCTCGTGCCGTGGAGCCTGCGGCTGGTCCGCGAGCCCGCGCTGCTGTGGCTCGAGCCCGGCCTCGTCGGCCCGACCGATCGGCACCTGCAGCCCTACGACGTCCTGCTCCTCCGCCCCGGCGGTGTCGGATCGACGCCCCTGTGGCTCGGCGTCGGGCTCCTCGTCGCGGCCCTCGTCGCGCTCGCCGCTCGCGGCACCCGCCGCTACACCGTCGCGGCGTGGGCCGTCGGGTTCGTCGGCCTCGTCCTCGGGGTGGTGCAGTCGGTCCTGCGCGTGAACGTCGCGGCACTCACCGACCCGGTGGCGCCGTGGCCCGGTGTCGCCACGGCGATCTGGGGTGGCGCCCTGATCGTCACCTCCGCGTTCTTCGTCGACCGCCTCCCCCACCTGCTGGCAGGTGCCAGCTTCGGCTGGCGGCAGCCCGCAGCCGCGGCGATGAGCGTCCTGCTCGTGCTCGCGCCGCTCAGTGCGCTCGCGCTCCTGGTGCTCGGCATCGACGGCCCGCTCACGCGGGGGTCGCGCGAGGTGCTGCCGGCCTACGTCGGAGCCGCGATGCGCAGCACCGACCGGCCGCGCTCGCTCGTGCTGCACCGCGCGGTCGACCATCGCGTCGTCTACGACCTGCTCGCCGCCCCCGAACCGCAGCTCGGCGACGTCGACGTCGCCGCGCCGGCGTCGGTCACCGCCGTCCTCGACGAGCTCGTGGCGCGCCTCGTGGCGGGCCTCGGTGCCGACGAGGTCGACTCCCTCGCGACCCGCGGTGTCCGCTACGTCGTGGTGAGCGACGCCGGCCGACGCGGCGACGGGCTGGTCGAGTCCCTGGACTCGCAGCGTGGCCTGCGTCGCCTCTCCTCCCAGGACGGTGCGGCGGTCTGGGAGATCGTCCCGACCTCCAGCCGGGCCCAGGTCATCGACCCGGCCGAGTCGGTCGACGCCGGAACGGTGCAGGTCCGGGTGTCGACGCCCGTGCCCACGGTGCCCGGCGACCCGCGCACGCCCGCGTCCGTCGACGCGACGGTCGCCGCGGGCAAGGGTGGCCGCACCCTGGTCCTCTCGGAGACGGCCGACAGCCGCTGGGTGTGGAACGTCGACGGGTCCGCGGTCACGCCGAAGCCGCCGACCGTCGAGGGTCTCGGGACCGACGAGTCCCTGCAGCAGGCCGGTCTGGTGGCCGACTCCGTCCCGGTGACTGCGTCGTTCGACGGATCCTCGCGTCGCGCCTGGCTGTGGGTGCAGGCGGCCGTCCTCGTGCTCGTGCTCCTCCTGGCGCTGCCGTCGCGACGGGTCGAGCCCGACGACGACAGCGACACCTTCGAGGACGACGTCCCGGAGCAGGAGGTGGTCGCGTGAACGCGCTCCGCAGGCCGTTCGCCGCTCTGGCGGCGGCGCTCGTCGCCGTGCTGCTGGTCGTCGGGGTCGGCCAGCTGCGCGTCCCCCCGATCGCGACCGCCGACAACGCCCCGAAGCAGGAGCCGGTCGCGTCGACCGAGCTCGTCTGCCCGGTGACCACCGCCAACGACGCTCTCGTGTCGACGATCAGCGCCGGTGTCGCGTCGCTTCCCACGGTCACCGAGGGCGTGGCCACGCTGGCCGACCTCACGACCTCGGCGTCGTCCTCGAAGGCCGAGGTCATCACGAAGCCCGGGCAGACGGTCACCCGCACCATCACCGGGAAGCCCGCGCCCGCATTGCTCGCGCGTGCCTCGGGGTCGTTCGCCGCGGGCTTCGGCGCCGATCAGCAGATCCGGTCGGGCCAGGGCAGCACCCGTGGCCTCGCGGTGGCGCCGTGCACCCGCCCGCTCACGGACGCGTGGCTCGTCGGGGGTGGCACGACGGTCGGACGCATCACGCAGGTCCTCCTCGTCAACGACGACGACCGCCCCGCCCAGGTCGACCTGCTCGTGTACGGAGCCTCGGGCCCTGTCGACGCACCCGCCGGCAGCGGCATCATCCTTCCCGCGTCGTCGCGTCGGCAGGTGCGCCTCGACACGCTCGCGCCCAACCAGGCGGTCACCGCCGTCCACGTCATCGCGCGCAGCGGGCGGATCGCCGTGTCCGGTCTCGACCAGCAGACCAACGGCCTCATCCCGCTCGGCATGTCGCTGCTGTCCGCCACTCAGCCCGGCACGCGCGTCGTGATCCCCAACATCCCGAGCCCGGTGCGCTCCGCCGTCCTCGAGCTGCTCTCGCCCGACTCCGACACCACGGTGAAGCTCACCCTGCTCACCGACGACGGCCCCATCGCCCCGGCGGGCCTCGACACGATCGACCTCTCGGCCGGCAAGGTGAAGGTCGTCGACCTCACGGCGACGCTCGCCGGGATGCCGGCCGGCCTGGTCGTCTCAGCCGACAGCGAGGTCGTCGCCGGCATCGAGGTGCGCACCGGCGAGGGCGCCAACCTCAAGGAGCAGGACGCCGCGGCCGCGTCCCCGCAGCTGACGCGTCCCGCCGTCGTCGTCGGCCTCGCGAAGAACCAGCTCGACCACAGCATCATCGTGGCCGCGCCGGACCTCGCCGCGGTCGTCCGGTTCGAGCTCTTCGTGCCCGGCAGCGCGACGGCGGTCTGGACGCAGTCCGTGGAGGTCCCGCACGGATCGGTACGCCGGGTGGTCATCCCCGTCACCACGGCCGCGGCGACCTCGATCCTCGTGATCACGCCGATCTCGGGCGGCGCCGTCTTCGCCGGCCGTCAGGTCACCGAGCGCGGTGCCCGAGGTCCGATGATCGCCCTCGCACCGATCGTCCCCACGCGCGCGACCACGCTCGTCCCGGTGGCGGTCTCGGTGCCGGGGTCGTCGGTCCGCTGACCGGTCAGTCCTCGTCGCGGTCGTCGTAGGCGGGGTCCAGGTCGGCCGGGCGCTGCCCGAGCACGTCCGCCAGCTGCTCGGCGACGAGGTCCCGGACGAGGTCCACCCGCGCGAGGTGCTCCGGCGCGCGCAGCTCGACCGGACGCCGGTAGACCACGACCGTCGCGGTCCGCGAGCCCGGGGCGTGCCGGTGACCGGCGAGCGGGACCTCGTCGAGGTCCGGCCCGACATCGGGCACGTCGTAGATCTCCACGTCGACCGCGGCCAGGCGCGTGCCCCAGCGCGGCTCCAGCCGGTCGACAGCGGCGACGACGAGGTCCCCGAACCGGTCCGACCTCGGCACGGTCGCGGGCGAGGCGGCCGGCGCCAGCGGCCCGCGGAGCCCGCGTCCGTGCCGGTCGCGCCGCCGTCGTGCCGTCATGGGTGCCACGGTACGACCATCGCGCTGGCGTGTCGGCGCGCCGCTCGCGTGCACGGTCGGTCGTGGACCGTAGTGTCGCTGTCGTGAGCCCCGTGCGCCGATGTTCCAAGCCCTCCTGCACCCGTGCAGCCGTGGCCACGCTCACCTACGTCTACGCCGACCAGACCGCCGTGCTCGGTCCGCTGGCGACCTATGCGGAGCCGCACTGCTACGACCTGTGCGAGCAGCACTCCGTCCGGATGACGGCCCCGGTCGGCTGGGAGGTCGTCCGGCTGACGCCGGACCCCGACGCGCTGCGCCCGTCGAGCGACGACCTCGAGGCCCTGGCCGACGCCGTCCGTGAGGCCGCCCGACCGCGCGAGACCGTGCCGCCGATGATCGAGGTGGGCCGCCGCGGCCACCTGCGCGTCCTGCGCGCCGACGTCGAGCTCTGACCCGCCGCACCCGCGATCGACCGGGTTCCACGTACTCGGCCTCGATCTCACCGAAAGTGACGCGTCAAGCGCGGAGTGTGGTCACATCTGTCACTTCTGGTCACTCTGACCCCACTGCTACTTCCCAGCGCCGGGAAACCGCCGTAATGTCCGACCCGTACGCCCGGTCGGGGGATCGGTCAGTGGGGACCCGGAGGAGACCACCATGGCTCGCAGCTCATCGGCGCCAGCGCCCGTCCCGCTCGGCTCGCTCACCCAGCCGGGCGCGCGCGAGGGCGCACGCTGCCAGATGTGCCGGTCCGAGCGCGTCACCCGGATCTCCATGGAGCTGACCGACGGCTCGGAGGTCGACTTCACCCACTGCCTCGAGTGCGAGCACCGCACCTGGCAGCACGGCGACGAGGTCCTGTCCGTCGACCACGTGCTCAGCCGCGCGAAGCGCACCCGCTGACCCCCGCCCCGGCTCACCCCGCACGGGGCGCGCGTCACGACCGATAGGGTCGGTCCCGTGCTGGATGCTGCCCTGCTCGACCGCCTGATCAAGGCCTACGACGTCCGAGGCGTCGTCCCCGACGACCTGAGCCCCGAGATCGCGCGCCTGGTCGGCGCCGCGTTCGTGCACGTCGTCGGGGCGTCGGTCGCCGACGGCGGACCCGGCACCGTCGTGGTCGGTCACGACATGCGGCCCTCCGGCCCCGAGCTCGTCGCCGCCTTCGCCGAGGGCGTGACCTCCCAGGGCGTCGACGTCCTGGAGATCGGTCTCGCCTCCACCGACCAGCTCTACTACGCCGCCGGCTCCCTCGAGCTGCCCGGCGCGATGTTCACCGCGAGCCACAACCCGGCGCAGTACAACGGCATCAAGCTCTGCCGCACCGGGGCCTCACCGGTCGGGCAGGACACCGGGCTGCGCGAGATCAAGGACCTCGTGCTGGCCTGGTCGCAGTCCGGCATCCCCGCCTCCGGCACCCCGGCCGGCACGGTGCGCCAGCGCGACGTGCTCGCCGACTACGCCGCCTACCTCAACGCCCTCGTGCCGCTCGGCGCCAGCCGGCACCTGTCGGTCGTCGTCGACGCGGGCAACGGGATGGGCGGCCACACCGTGCCTGCGGTCCTCGCCGGGCTGCCGCTGACGATCACGCCGCTCTACTTCGAGCTCGACGGCACGTTCCCGAACCACGAGGCGAACCCGATCGACCCGGACAACATGCGCGACCTGCAGGCCAAGGTCCTCGAGACCGGCGCCGACCTCGGGCTCGCCTTCGACGGCGACGCCGACCGGTGCTTCGTCGTCGACGAGCGCGGCGAGATCGTCGACCCCTCGACCCTCACCGGCCTCATCGCCGCGCGCGAGCTCGCGAAGGACCCCGGCGCCACGATCATCCACAACCTCATCACGAGCGCGTCGGTGCCCGAGATCGTGCGCGAGCACGGCGGCACCCCGGTACGCACCCGGGTCGGCCACTCGTTCATCAAGGCCACGATGGCGGAGACCGGTGCCGTCTTCGGCGGCGAGCACTCCGGGCACTTCTACTTCCGCGACTTCTGGCGCGCCGACTCCGGCATGCTCGCGGCCCTGCACACGCTCGCGGCGCTCGGCGAGACGCCCGAGGGCACCACGCTGTCGAGCCTGCTGGCCGACTACCACCGCTACTCCGCCTCCGGGGAGATCAACACCGTGGTCGCCGACCAGGCCGCGGTGCTCGACGAGATCCGCGCGACGTACGGCTCGCGCGAGGACACCATGCTCGACGAGCTCGACGGCCTGACCGTCACGAGCAGCACCGACGGCAAGAAGTGGTGGTTCAACGTGCGGGCCAGCAACACCGAACCCCTCCTGCGCCTCAACGTCGAGGGCGCCGACGACCAGCTCATGGCCAGCGTGCGCGACTCCGCGCTCGCGATCATCCGAGGAGGTGCCGCGTGAGTCTCGACCCCGTCCTTGTCGAGGTCCTGGCCTGCCCCTGCGACCAGCACGCACCCGTGCGGGTCGAGGGCGAGCCGCCGACCGCCATCGTCTGCCGCCGGTGCCGCAGCACGTTCCCGGTGCGCGACGGGATCCCCGTGATGCTGCTCGACGACGCCACCCCGGGACCGCAGGGCATCGGTGCCCACGTGGTGGACTGAGCGCCGTGCCGCGGTACGCCGACGACCGGTTGCTCGACGACCCGGACGCGCTGGCCCAGGCCGATCCCGGTGACCTCCTGCGTGCCACGGCCGACGCGGGTGCCCAGGTACGCCGAGCCCTCGCCGCCACGACCCCGGAGCTGCTGACGGCCGTGGCCGTCGACGGCCGCCCACGGTCGGTCGTCCTCGTGGGTGCGGGCACGGCCGGCGTCGTCGGCGACGCCGTCGCCGCCATCTGCGGCACCGGCTGCCCGGTGCCGGTCTCGACCTACCGCGGCCACACCCTCCCGGGGTGGGTCGGACCGCTCGACCTGGTGGTGGCCGTGTCGCTGTCCGGGCGCACCGCCGAGACGCTCGCCGTCACGGCCGAGGCGGCCAAGCGAGGGTGCCGGGTCCTCGCCGTGACGTCGGCCCGCACGCCGCTCGAGGCGGTGGCCCTGTCGGCGCCAGGAGGCGTGTCGGTCGCCGTCGACCCACGTGACGCGCTGCCGCGTGCGGCGCTGTGGCTGCTGCTCGTGCCCGTGCTGCGCGCCGTCGACGCGCTGGGGCTGGTCGACGTCCCGCGCTCGGAGATCGAGCGCGCCGCCGATCTCCTCGACGAGCGCGCCGTGGAGAGCGGACCGGCCGCGCCGCTGGCCGACAACGCCGCGAAGCTGCTCGGTGCGTCGCTGTCGGACTCCGCACCCGTGGTCTGGGGCAGCGGGGTCCTGGGGGCGGTCGCGTCGTACCGACTGGCGCTGCAGCTGGCAGAGAACGCGAAGCTGGTCGTGTCGCAGGGCGCGCTGCCGGAGGTTGCGCACGCGCCTGCGGCTGCGCTCGACGGGGTCCGGCCCGGCGGGGACGACATCTTCCGCGACCCGTTCGAGGACGGACCCGCGGCGCCGCGCGTGCGGGTCGTCCTCGTGCGCGACTCGGTCGAGCACCCGCGCGACGCGCAGCGTGCGGACCTGCTGCGCGACGCGGCCGACCGTCGTGACGTGCCGGTCGACGTCGTCCGGGCGGTCGACGGGCATCCCGTGGTCCGGCTGGCGTCGCTGCTCGGTGTCCTCGACTGGGCGAGCGTCTACGCCGCGGTGTCCGTCGGGATCGATCCGTCCGCACGCGGCGGGGACCTCGTCGAGCTCGCGGAAGGGGAGCTCGCGTGATCATCGTCGACGGTGACCTGCGCCCGTACGCCTGGGGCCGGATCGACGGGCTGGCGCGATGGACGTCGCCGACCGCCGGTCCGCAGGCCGAGCTGTGGTACGGGTCGGAGGGCGACGGCGCCGGCCGCGGAGCCGCGCACCCGTTGCTGACCAAGCTGCTGGCCGCGGCGAACCCGCTGTCGCTGCAGGTGCACCCCTCGGCGGAGCTCGTCGCCCGGATGTGGGCGGACGACTCGTCGAGATCGCTGCTCTCCGACCGGGTCGAGAAGAACGAGGTCCTGCTCGCGCTCGAGCCGTTCACCGCGTTCGCCGGCTTCCGCGACGCCGCGACGAGCTCCCGGCTGCTCGGAGACCTCGGGCTGACCGCGGCGTCGCGGCTGGCTGCCGAGGGGGATCACGTCGCGCTCGTCCGCGAGCTCGTGCTGCTCTCGGAGATCGCGGTCGCGGAGGCGTTCCGACGGCTCTCCGACATCATCCACTCGGTGCTCTCCGCGCAGGACCGGGCGGCGATCGAGCTCGTGCGCGCGTGGTACCCGCGCGACCGCGGTGTGCTCGTGGCGCTGTGCCTCGACGTGCACGAGCTCTCGGTCGGCGACGCCCTCTACGTCCCTGCCGGCGTCGTGCACTCCTACGTCAACGGGCTCGGCGTCGAGGTGATGACGGCCTCGGACAACGTCCTGCGCCTCGGTCTGACCCGCAAGGACGTGGCCGTCGACGCGGCGCTGGAGGCGATGACCGACCGCCGGCCCACCCTCGTGCGCGGCGGTTCCGCCGACGGCTCGTTCGACTACTCCGTCGTCGGTGCGCCATTCGTCGTGACCCGGTTGAAGGGCACGGGCGTCGAGGTCCGTCTGTCCCCGGGCGTCGCGGCCACGGCGCTCTGCGTCGAGGGGTCGGCCGTCGTCACGAGCGCGGACGTGACAGAGACCCTGACCGCAGGGCGGGCCGCCCTCATGTTCGCCGACGACGACGGAGCCGTCGTCCGAGCCGACGGTCTCACCGTCCTGGCGCGTGTCTCGTGAGCACCGAGGGAGGGACGAAGGCGGTGGTCGCCGCGCTGGCGGCCAACACCGGGATCGCCATCACCAAGTTCGGCGCCTTCCTCGTCACCGGCTCGAGCTCCATGCTCTCGGAGGCGATCCACTCCCTCGCCGACTCGGGCAACCAGGTGCTGCTGCTCGTGGGCGGTCGTCGCGCGAAGCGCGCTGCCGACGACGAGCACCAGTTCGGCTACGGCCGCGTGCGCTACGTCTACGCGTTCGTCGTCTCCATCGTGCTGTTCTGCCTCGGCGGGCTGTTCAGCATCTACGAGGGCTGGCACAAGATCCATGCGCCGGAGGAGCTGACCAGCCCGACCGTCGCGTTCGTCGTGCTCGGGATCGCGATCGTGCTCGAGGGCTTCTCGTTCCGTACGGCGGTCCTGGAGGCCAACCGCAGCCGCGGCTCGTCGTCGTTGTTCGCGTTCGTCCGCGAGGTGCGCCAGCCCGAGCTTCCCGTCGTCCTGCTCGAGGACGCCGGCGCGCTGGTCGGCCTCGTGTTCGCACTGGTCGGAGTCACGCTCGCCGTGGTCACCGGCGACGGCCGGTGGGACGGCGTCGGCGCCCTCGCCATCGGCTCGCTCCTCCTCGTGATCGCCGTGTTCCTCGCGCTCGAGATGTCCTCGATGCTGGTGGGGGAGAGCGCCGTGCCCGAGCAGACGGCGGCCATCCTCGCCGCGCTCGAGTCCGAGCCGAGGGTCGAGCGGGTGATCCACCTACGGACCCTGCACACCGGTCCCGACGAGCTCCTCGTGGCCGCGAAGATCGCCGTCCGCCACGACGACACGGCCGCCGCGGTCGCCGTCGCGATCGACGGCGCCGAGCGCCGGGTGCGCGACGCCGTGCCCGAGGCCCGGTGGGTCTACCTCGAGCCCGATCTGGAGAGGGACAGCTGAGGGTTCACCCCTCTCATTGGCCCGGGGCCCGATCGTCGGGCAGAATGGCCCCTGCCCTGCGGTGACTGCTCCCGCGTGAGCACCGGTGAGCCAACGAGGCCTCGTGACGTTCGCCGGGTACCGCCCGGACCCTCGGGCGTCGAAACGGAGTTCACCATGACCACCCACGACTTCAAGGTCGCCGATCTCTCGCTCGCCGAGTTCGGTCGCAACGAGATCCGCCTCGCCGAGCACGAGATGCCCGGCCTCATGGCGATGCGCGCCGAGTACGGCGTCAGCAAGCCGCTCAGCGGTGCCCGGATCACCGGCTCGCTGCACATGACCGTGCAGACCGCGGTCCTCATCGAGACGCTCGTCGAGCTCGGTGCGCAGGTGCGCTGGGCGTCCTGCAACATCTTCTCCACCCAGGACCACGCGGCCGCCGCGATCGCCGTCGGCCCGCACGGCACCCCCGAGGCGCCGGCCGGCGTGCCGGTCTACGCCTGGAAGGGCGAGTCGCTCGAGGAGTACTGGTGGTGCACCGAGCAGGTGCTCCGCTGGCCCGACGGCGCCGGCCCCAACATGATCCTCGACGACGGCGGCGACGCCACCCTGCTCGTGCACAAGGGCCGCGACTTCGAGCTCGCGGGCGCCGTGCCGTCGACCGACCCGAGCGACTCCGAGGAGTACGCCGTCGTCCTCGACGTGCTGCGCCGCTCGCTCTCGGAGAGCACCACGCGCTGGACCGAGATCGCCGCGGGCATCATGGGCGTCACCGAGGAGACCACCACCGGAGTCCACCGGCTCTACGAGATGCACAAGGCGGGCGCGCTGCTCTTCCCGGCGATCAACGTCAACGACTCGGTCACCAAGAGCAAGTTCGACAACAAGTACGGCTGCCGCCACTCGCTCATCGACGGCATCAACCGCGCCACCGACGTCCTCATCGGCGGCAAGGTCGC